>VAZV01000230.1 GCA_005884765.1 Alphaproteobacteria bacterium | reverse complement strand
TCAACGTCGTGAACCTCAAAATTCCGCCATTGCGCGAACGCCCCGCAGATGTTCTGGAATTGGCGCAGCACTTCGCGCGAAAATATTCCGAGGCCAATGGCGTGCCGCTGCGGCCGCTCTCAGCGGAAGCCAAGCGCGTGCTGACCTCCAACCGCTGGCAGGGCAACGTCCGCGAATTGGAAAACACCATGCACCGTTCGGTGCTGATGGCGCAGGGCGACGAGATCGGCACCGACGCGATCCTCACCCCGGACGGCGACCGCCTCGACACGCCCAAGACCGCGCCTGCGGTAGCGCACGCGACCTTTGCCGCCGAGCAGGTGACGCGCGCGCTCGTCGGGCGCACGGTGGCCGACGTGGAGCGCGATCTGATCCTGGAGACATTGAAGCATTGCCTCGGCAATCGCACCCACGCCGCCAACATCCTCGGAATCTCAATTCGTACGCTGCGCAACAAGCTGAACGAATATGCCGATGGCGGCCTGCCGATCCCGCCCGCCGGGTCAGGCGAATATCAGCGCGTCGCGGCGGCGGGGTGAGGTTTCACGAATAGCTGGGCGCATCGGGTTTGCGGAAGAGATGAATGGGATCGCCGGGCGCAAGCTCGCGTCGGGTGAAGGCCGCATAGGCGTAAAGCGCGAGATAGAGAATCGCGAGCGCGCCCGCCGCATAAAACGCCCAGACCCCGATGCGTTTCATCAGGTCAGTGCGCCGCGTTGTGCCACGCTCGCGACGTGGCGCTGCCAAAGCCAACCCGCAACCGCTATCTGAAGAAGCCTGCGTTCCATCGCGCGCGCCCTTCGGCTTTTCGACATCGCAAGCTTGTAGTCCGCGAAGTCCGTCGCCTCAAGGCGAAATCAACACACGAAATGCGAGCGCTGCGGCCGTTGGGCTATCCCGCCACCGCAACTTTCGGCGCCGGCGGCACGACGTTGACGGCCAATTTGCCGTAACGGTCCTTGAACGCTTCAGTGTCGATCTCCTCAAGCTGGATTGCCCCACTCATGACGCCCCGCTTCCAGGCGTCATGCTCGGGATCGTTGCGGAACTCCGGCATCACTTCGCGAGCGAACAGCTCAAGGGAATCGCAGATGTGCTCATGGCTGTTCTTGCCGGCCTGGTTGAGCAGGATCACCTGATCGATATGCGAGGTGCGGAAGCGCCGTAATTTCCTGGCGATCGTCTGGGGCGATCCGATCAGTCCGCCGCGCAATGCGGCCTCCTGCGCTTCCGGATTCTCCCGCTTCCACTTGTTGTACTCGTCCCACATGTTGACCGTGCCAGGCGCCGGACGCTGGCGGTCTTGCGAAGCGCCGTAGAAGCGCAGTGCGAACTGGAAGAAGGTCGCGCCATCCGCCCGCGCGCGGGCCTCCTCGTCGGTCTTGGCGCACATGAAGAACGACACCAGCGCCATGTTTGGATTGATCTCGTAGTCGGCGAGCTTCTTCAACCGTTTTGTGATCGCATTGTAATAGGCATGCACCCAGGCGTGCGCCGCGTCCGCGCTGACGAACTGGAAGCCGAGCGCGCCGAAACCATTCTGGCCGGCGCGTTCGATGGTCGGAAGCTGCGAGCACGCCATCCACAGCGGCGGATGCGGCTTCTGTACGGGTTTGGGCACTACGTTGCGCAGGGGAATGTCGAAATATTTGCCGTGATGCTCGCAGCCGCCCTCTTTGAACATCGGGAAGATGGCCCGGACCGCCTCCTCGAACACTTCCTTCTTGGTTTCCATGTCGCGGCCGAACGGCGTCAGCTCGGTGATCGAAGCACTCTCGCCCATTCCGAACTCGACGCGGCCCCGGCTCAGGAGATCGAGCACCGCGACGCGCTCGGCGACGCGCGCGGGATGATTGGTGGTGAGCTGGAAAATGCCGTGGCCAAGCCGGATGTTCTTGGTGCGTTGGCTGGCGGCAGCGAGGAAGGATTCCGGCGACGGCGAATGCGAATATTCTTCCAGGAAATGATGCTCCACGACCCAGGCGTGGTCGTAACCGAGCCGGTCGGCGGTCTCAAGTTGCGTCAGCGCGTCCTGGTAGAGTTTTAGCTCGTCGCCTTGCTGCCATGGGCGCGGCAGTTGCAGCTCGTAAAAGATGCCGAATTTCATGACGTCGCTCCCGACGGCCTCGTTATATTGGCAGGCAGTGTATTCTCGGCCGGGCTCAAGTCCAGCGCTCGCCAATTCCGCCGCGCGGAAGGCTGGCTTGCGCTGGGCGCACGAATGGTTAGCTTTGCGTCTGTGAGTCGCAGCTTCGCGCGCGACCCTCGCCTTCCGAGACCCCATGACCACCTTTACGCCGCATCAGGATTCCGCGCTGAAGGCCGTTGCCGACTGGCTGAAAGCAAAACCCGGCAAGAACGGCACGCCGCCGATCTTCCGCCTGTTCGGCTATGCCGGGACCGGCAAGACCACGCTGGCGCGCCACATCGCCGAGGGTGTCGAGGGCGAGGTGAAATTCGCGGCCTTCACCGGCAAGGCGGCGCTCGTCATGCGCAACAAGGGTTGCGACAATGCCTCCACCATCCACTCGCTGATCTATCGCGCGCGCGAATCCGGCGTCGAACAGCCGAGCTTCGAATTGTGGGACGACGCGCCCGCCTCGAAAGCAAAACTGATCGTGATCGACGAATGCTCGATGGTGGACGCCGAACTCGGCCGCGACCTGATGTCGTTCGATTGCCCGCTCTTGGTATTAGGCGATCCCGCGCAATTGCCGCCGATCCAGGGCGGCGGCTTCTTCACTGATTGCGAGCCCGATGCGATGCTGACCGAGGTGCATCGTCAGGCGCAGGACGATCCGATCGTGCGGATGTCGATGGATATCCGCGAGGGCCGCGAGCTCGAGATCGGCCGTCACGGCGAAAGCGAAGTCGTGTCGCGCGCCGAGCTCGATCCGGACCGGGTGATGAGCGCCGACCAGGTGCTGGTCGGGCGCAACAACACCCGCCGCGCCTACAACATGCGGGTGCGGCAGCGGCAGAATATCGAGGATCCGTTGCCGGTGGCCGGTGACAAGCTGGTGTGCCTGCGCAACAACCGCAAGAAAGGCCTGTTCAACGGCGGGCTGTGGCGGGTGAAGTCGCGCGCGCAACCGCGCTCGAAGTCGAGCATCATCTCGATGCGCCTTTCGCCGGATGAGGACTTTGGCCACAAGGTGACGAAGGTCTCGGTGCGCGGCGACTGTTTCGGCGGCGCCATCGAGACCATCCCGTGGGAACAGCGCAAGCCGTATGACGAATTCGATTACGGCTACGTCCTCACGGTGCACAAATCGCAGGGCTCGCAATGGGACGACGTCGTGCTGTTCGACGAGAGCTTTGCATTCCAGGACAGCCGCGCGCGCTGGCTCTACACCGGCATTACGCGTGCGGCGAAACGGCTAAGTGTGGTGGTGTAGATCTGCACGTCCAAGAGAATGAAAACGAAACGCTTCAAAGTCGGCGACCACGTCACCTGGAATTCCGAGGCCGGACGCGTCAGCGGCAGGATCATCAGGGTGCATACACGAGACGTCGACTACAAGGGACACACCCGTCACGCCAGTCCCGATGACCCGCAATATGAAATCAAGAGCGACAAGACCGACCATGTCGCCATGCATAAAGGCGCAGCCTTGAAGCGGCTCCGGACAAAGTGAGCCATTTATCGCGTTTTCTGCGCGATGAGCCGCGGCTACAATAATTTCGCTTGCGCGGACGGATAGGTAATTCGCGTTCCGTCCACTTGTGCAAATGCGGTGAGCTTGTGCGCGCGAAAATTGCTCTCCGATAAAATCTCGATCACCGGCACGGCGCGCGCATTGAGCGCATCAGCTACCAGCGAACGGTGACAGCGCCATGGCACCGCTTCGGCGCACATGATGGCCAGGCGTTTTTGACGGCTCATCGCAATGAGCTTTTCGAGCGCGACCTGAAATTGCTCCGTTTGCATATAGTCGGCGTAGCCGCGAAAGCCGGCGTTGCGCCAGGCGGTGTTGGGAGAATCCTTGCGGGCCCGCCGCAGCCCGCCCAGTGATTGCATCGGTACATAGTCGATGTGCTCAGCCGCCAGCGTGCCGGCCAGCGCGGTGTCGTTGAATTGGGGGTTATGACGCGAGCGGGGCACCGTGCGAATGTCCACGAGACGTTCGATGCCATAGGTTCGCAGCAGCGCGACGAAGCGCTCAATTGGTAATGTCGAATGACCGAGCGTGAAAATGGCGCCTTCCGGCCAATCCGCGGCCTGCGGGGGTTCGCTCATCTTCTCGCCTTGCCTGCGCGCACCGTCTTACTTTGGGTTCGGATCGTCGAGTTCGTCGTCCGGTCGCTGATACTTGCCGGCGCGGCTTAATTTTACCGCACAGGCGAGCGCGTATGCCGCGTTGCGCGTCTGGCCCTGAAAGTCCTCGTCCTTGTCCAGAGCCTGATGCGAAGTTGCATAAGGCTCCATGTACCCGATGTAACCGTCGACTTCGGCAGTACGGGTCGCTTGAACCAGCGACATATCGGTCAGCCAGTCCACGATCGAACGCCGCACCGTTTCGGCGCCGACGCTGTCGCCGTGGATGACGACGCCGAAATGCCGTCCCTCCAGATGCCGCGGATAAGGCCAGCCCTTCAGTTCGAGCGACTTGGCTTCGTCAACCTTTTTGCCGTGGGTCGAGGACGGATCGGGATTGCCGCCATCCGCGCAGACCAGCCGATCCATCATCGCCTTCAGTCCCGTCGGCACGTGATACCAGTTCACCGGCGCCACGATCATGATGCCGTGGGCCGCGACCCAGAGCGGATAAATCTCATTCATCCAGTCGTCGGTCTGGCCCAGCGCGTAACTGGGGTAGCAGCTGCAGGGCCAGTGACACAGCGCCATTGCGGTCGCAACACAGGATTTGCAAGGATGAATCTGCTTGCCGAATTCGGAGGCGAGCCTGGAGAGGTCGAGGATGTCGACCGCCAGTCCCATTTCCATAAATACCGGCTCGGCGATCTTGACCAGCCGCCAGCTCTTCGACATTTCGCCCGGGCAAGTATGTTCGCTGCGCGAGGAGCCGTTGATCAAAAGAATGCGGGGCGTCGCGCTTGCGTCGTCGTGGCGCCGCTGCGCTGCGAGCACCGCCTCGCGCGCCGCGAGCCAATCCACCGAGAGATCGTAGTCCGGGTCAGCAAACCCCGGCCCTGCCTTGCGGGTTACCGGTGATTTTCGTGAGTTGGAGTAGCCGTCCCAGGCGGCAGCGATGACGGCATCGAGCTCCCGCTGCAGCGACTTGAAGACGGGATCGGCGAAGCGGCTGCGATAGCGTTGCTCGAATTGCTCGCGTGATAATTGGACGGGAGGCATTCCCTTGCGGACGTCGGCGGGCGCCATCGCGAAAATCCCGGATCTTCGACGATCGAACAAGCGATCGTCGCGGGAGCAACGCTGGGGCAATAGGCGTTGTTCCGCCCAGGCTAACGCATTGAACCAGCGCGCCTCTTATTCACGAACTCGTGTGCATCAATCTGTAACAATACGCGCCCCGCCACGTATCTTGGGCATCGGGCAGGCTGGTGCCGGATTGCGATCGGCAAATGCCGCTCTAAACTGCGCCAAATCCGCCGAGCGCCCAAAAGGAAACCGCATGTCCCGCAGCCCTTTCAGCCGTCTCTCGCTTTTCGCCGCCGGCCTCACTGCGCTGGCGATTACCGGCTTTGCCGTGGCGCCCTTGCGGGCGGCGGACGACGCGGTCGTCATCCCCGCTCCTGCCTTGGATGCCCAGGCGTCCGATGGCATTCAGACCGCGGTCGTCGCGGGCGGCTGCTTCTGGGGCGTGCAGGGCGTGTTCCAGCACACCGCCGGCGTCGTCAACGCGGTGTCCGGCTATGCCGGCGGCAGCAAGACGACCGCCGACTATCAGATGGTCTCCACCGGCACCACCGGACATGCCGAATCCGTCCAGATCAAATACGACCCCAAGAAGATCAGCTACGGCAAAATCCTGCAGATCTTCTTCTCGGTCGCGCATGACCCGACGCAGTTGAACCGCCAGGGCCCGGACTCAGGCACGCAATACCGTTCCGCGATCTTCACCACCTCCGACGAACAGAAGAAGGTCGCGGAGGCCTATATCGCGCAACTCAATGCCGCCAAGGTCTACAAGAAGCCGATCGTGACCAAGGTCGGTCCGCTGGAGGGGTTTTATGCGGCCGAGGCCTATCACCAGGATTACCTGACGCTGCACCCGAGCCAGCCCTATATTGCCTATAATGACCTGCCGAAGATCGAGAACCTGAAGAAGATCTTTGCGGAGAACTACGTCGAGAAGCCGACACTGGTATCCACTGCAAAGGTCACTAACTGACGGCTTGCTCGATTGTTTGATCGTGTCCTTGCGCGAACTCGTTCGCACGTCGCTTGAAGACGCTTAAGGTATTTGTTTGATCGTGTTTTCTTGATGCGAACCGGTTCCCACTTCGCTTGAAAACACGCCTGTAACGGAGGCTCCATGTCCGACACCAAGACGACGTCAGGCAAGATCGAGAAGAGCGAGACCGAATGGCGCAAGGAATTGACGCCAATGCAGTATGCCGTGCTGCGCGAGAAGGCGACCGAGCGGCCGTTCTCCGGCGAGTATGAGCACGAACAGCGGAAAGGCACCTATGTCTGCGCCGGCTGCGGCCAGACGCTATTCTCTTCCGATGCCAAGTTTGATTCCGGCTGCGGCTGGCCGAGCTTCACGGCGCCCGCGGCCGAGAGCCATGTCGACGAGGAGCGCGACGTCAGCCACGGCATGGTCCGCACCGAGGTACTGTGCTCGAAGTGCTCAGGTCATCTCGGCCACGTCTTCAACGACGGACCCGGCCCGACCGGGCTGCGGTACTGCATCAACTCCGCGGCGCTCAAGCTCGAGCCGAAATAGCCTTTCGTGGTTTATCTCTCCCCTTGTGGGAGTCTGGAAGTCCCCCGACATGACCTCTGGTCCGGTGTCCGGTTCCTTCCGTGGAACTGCGGCCCGGAATATGCTTTGACGTAAGGGCGGCAGATCTCTTCTCGGGCTGCCGCCCTTGGGGAGAGAGCCATGTCACTTGGAACGATACTGATCATCATCCTGATTATCTTCCTGCTCGGCGGCTTCAGCGGGCGGTTTGGCGGATACGGCTACGGCATGGGCCACTCCGGAATGGGTCTCGGCGGGGTCGTTCTGATCGTATTGATCATACTGCTCTTGCTCGGCAAGCTCTGATTGCCATAAGACTTTGAAATATCATGATTTATTTCGGGAACCACCGGTTCCCGGCCGGATTCATGATTAGGGCCGATCGGGATTCGCAATTCTGTCAAACAGGCTTATATTAGGGCTCAGAAATGATGTGTGCGGCACGCTGCCCGGTCGCGGCCTGACCGTCGCCAAAATCCCCATTCGTCCGCGCTCGCGCCAAAAAGACATGAGGTCGTCGACCATGCGTCCGTTCAACTTCAACACCGCCGCCGAACTGTTTCCCGCCGCCATCCGCAAGAAGAAGCGTGCTGGTTTTGCCTACCGGCGATTTGGCACTGCGGCGGAAGCGGTTCGTTTTGCTATCGAGGAGTTGCCGGCGGATTCGCTGAATGGCGCTTATTTGCAGGTCGAGGAAGCCCGCTTCGACCAGAGCGGAATTCGCACGCTCTACGAGAGCGAGGCCTTTCCGTTGCCGCGCCGCCCGCGCAAGCCCGAGCCGGCCGCCGCCAACAGCAACCAGGACGCGGCATAAGCTCGCCCGCTTAATTTTCCAAATCTGACCACGTTTAATAACGCGGCTGCCTGTCGATCCAGCGCCGCAACAGCCTGACATTGCGGATGTTGGCGCGAAACAGGACGTCGAACGCGTCGCCCGCGACGGGCACGCTGCCGACCACGCCCTGAATTGCGACATTGCCCAACATCCGCGCCGTGACATACCACGGCGCGCCGAGCGCGCGCGCCTCGCGCACCAGCCAGAGCGACAGCGCGGTCGCGATGATATCGCCGACCACCGGGATCAATCCGATAATGCCGTCGATGCCGTAGCGGATATTGGTGCCCGGCAGGATGAACGCGATGTCGAGCAGCCTCGCCAGCGCATCGAGCCGCGCCAGCCGCTGCTCGCGGCTGAGATTGCCGAACGGATTAGCGCCGCCAAAATCGAAACGAAAATCCTGAAAGCCTTGCCCCAGCGATTCCGGTGGAATCTCGCGGCCCTCCTGGTCGATGATCGGGCCGCGCGGCTGCGCGCCGCCAAACGTCGCGCCGGTGTAGCCGGAACGCGCGGTCCGGCGCGATTTTACGTCGCTGTCATGCATGCTCATCAGATGGGAAACGCACGAGCGATACGCAAGTTGCGTCATGCGGTCGCTTCTCTGTCTCGTCCAGGCGAACGCCTTCGCGCGGCGGGCCGAAAAGGTCCCGCTTTTTTTCATCTCCACGTTATGTAGATGGCACCGGATGCGGCTGTTGCTCGGCGTATTTATGCGTCAGCCACGAGGACACGGTCCCCGGGATCAGGCCGACCAGGCCATAGAGGATGAACTGGACCACGCCCGAGTCCTGTCCGCGCGAGCCGTACAGCAATTCGGCGGCGATGAACCCGACCGCGCCGACCAGCAGCATGCGGGACACCGGGCCAATCCGCTTGACATGGAACAGGATGTCATCAACCGCGCCGATCATCAGCGCCGGCAAGATGCCGAACAGATAGCTGTATTGCAGCGTGGTGAAAAACACCTTGAACAGCTTCGCGACCTCGGCCGCGTTGGTCTCGGTCCAGTAGCCGGACTGATAGGTGGTCGTCAGCAATAGACAAAATCCACCGAGCAGCGGACCCAGTGCCGCGAAAATCAGATAGCGTTTCATGCCGCCTCCTCGTGGCTTTTGGCCCAGCATAGCAGTTTCGCGTCAGCGCAAACTAGTGGTCCGACTTGAAAATGGTGAGACAGCCAATAGACTTGCAGTAATGAATCGCATCTCCCGCCGACCTACCGCGTTCTCGAAGGTTTCGGTCAAGAGCCAGACCGTGATTCCGCGCGAGGTACGCCAACGGCTAAAACTGAAGCCTGGCGACACGCTGCGCTACCGCATGACCGATGACGGCATCCTGCTCGACAAGGCGACTGAATCTAGCGATGACCCGTTCGTCGCGTTTTCGGAATGGACGTCCGAAGCCGACGAGAACGCCTATGGCGGATTGTAGGACATTCGGCGTTTCGCCTTGGCGCGGCTGGACGACTGGATAAGGCAACCGCAAAGGCTGTGGCGCAGAAATTAAGGGGATTTTTGGGAAGCGCGTGAAGACCACGTCAACGCTACAAGCCCCAAAAAATCTGCCGCCCCCTTACTCCCCCCATACCGCAAACGCGTCGTTGAAGGCGCGCTCGCCGGGGGCGCCCTTCTCGATCGCGATGATGGCGCGGCGCTGGTTGGAATAGACCAGCGGCACGTCGAACCACGAGCGCTCCTTCAGGAGCTGCACGTTGCGCGCGCGGTCGGCATCGACGTTGGACAGGCCGACCAGGAAGAAGCCGTCGGTGACTTTCACCGCAAGGCCTGCGAGCGGCGTGCCGCGCGCCTGCTCGTTGGACTTCATCAAGACGCCGGGCACGTTGCCGACGCCGCCGCCGTTGAAATCCGGCGGCAGGATGAAGGTCAATTCGGCGGTGTGGCTCGCCGGCAGCGATGAATCGGTGTTGCGGCGGAACGACATCGTCATCTTGAACTTGCGGTCGGGTATGTCGATGTCGGCGCGCACGGCGATATCGGCCTTCTGGTTGCCGGACGCTTGATCGGTTCGGTACGCCAGATCACCGAGCCGACATATTGCTTGCCCTTGGGATCGGAGGGATCCTCGTCATAGAGCACCACGCGCTGTGCCACCGGCGCCACCTGCTCCGATGATGACGGCTGGCCGACGCGATCGGGAATCTTCGGCTTGGACAGCGACGCGCTATTGTCCTTTGGCGCTTCCGCCACGGGCGACGATTTGAACAGGCCGCTCACGCCCGAGACCACCGATCGGCCCCACAGGATGCCAGCGCCGACCAGGATCAACACGACGCCGATGGCGATCGCGCTCTTGAACGGAAATACCGCGCCGGTGCGGGCGCGCTTCTTCGGCTCGCGATCCGCATCGCGTCCGATGCGCGGGCGCGGCGCCGGCGGCGGCGCTGCGTAGCGCTCGGCCTCCTCGGCGGATTCGTCATAGGAATAGGGCGCGTCGGGATCGCCGCGATTCTCCATGCTCGGCTCGAGCCGGTCGAATTCCGGCGAGGGCGATGGCACGTTGGCATAGGTTTTCCGCGCGGCGCGGTTGGCTTGCGCCGCGGCGCGGCCGAGATCGTCGGCGTCGGCGGTGATATCGCGGAAGCCGCGCACGCCTGGGGCTTGCGGCAGCGGCGGCGGCGTGGCCTCGCCACGGCGCGGCGGCCCGCCGCCGCGATCGCGGACCGGCGGCAGCTGCGGGTCCTGCATCGTGATCTGCGGCTGGGTCGGTGGCTGCGGGCGCGGCAACGGGGCGTCGGGGCGCAAATTGCGCTGCGCACGCTGATCACCGCGCTCCTCCTGTCCGAGCGGCGGGCGCTGATCGCGCGGCGGCGGCGAAGATGGACGCGGCCGTGCGGCCGGTGCCGCAACCGTGGAAGCCGTCTCCGGCGTTCGAGCATTGGCGCGGCGGAAAGCATCGCCGCCGCGCGACGCGCCGCCGCCGGAGCGGGCGTCGCGGGCGCGCTGGGCAGCCTCGGATTCGACCTTGCGCACGGCCTCTTCCAGCGACAGCCGCTCGCGCGTGATCTCGGATTCGGAGAGCGGCGGCTGCACGCTGCGCAGTTGGGCGATCAGCGCGGCGCGCGCCCGCTCATACAGCGCGCGGCGGCTCTCGCCGGGAGCACTGGGATCCAGTCCGGAAATAGCGCGGGCGATCAGCGGGTAGTAATCAGCCATTTCAAGTCAACTGTGCGAGCCTTGCTGGAATATCTCGTTAAGCCTCGAATGGGTTCTGTACCAGAATAGTATCCTCGCGTTCGGGGCTGGTGGAAAGCAGCGCGATGGGACAGCCCACTAGTTCCTCGACCCGGCGCACATATTTGATGGCCTGCGCCGGCAGATCCGCCCATGAGCGGGCGTTGGCGGTCGGCTCTCGCCAGCCCTCGATGGTCTCATAGATCGGTACGACCCGGGCCTGCGCGCCCTCGCCGGCGGGTAGATGGTCGATTTCCTTTCCGTCCAGCCGGTAACCGGTGCAGACCTCGATGGCGTCGAAACCATCCAGAATATCGAGCTTGGTCAGCGCCAGCCCGTTGATGCCGCAGGTCCGCACGGCCTGACGCACCAGCATGGCATCGAACCAGCCGACGCGCCGCTTGCGTCCGGTATTGACCCCGAACTCCTTGCCGCGGCGGCCAATCTCCTCGCCGATCTCATTATGCAGTTCGGTTGGAAACGGGCCCTGGCCGACCCGGGTCGTATAGGCCTTGCAGATGCCCAGCACGTAACCGACGGTGCCCGGGCCCATGCCGGTTCCGGTCGCCGCCTGCGCCGCCACGGTGTTGGACGAGGTAACGTAGGGATAGGTTCCGTGATCGACATCGAGCAGCGCACCTTGCGCACCTTCGAACAGGATGCGCTTGCCTTCGCGACGCTTGCTATCGAGCAGCCGCCATACCGTTTCCGCGTAAGGCAAAAGCTTCGGCGCCAGCGCCGTCAGTTCGCGGAAAATTGCGCCACCGTCGATCTCTTCGAGATTGAGCCCGCGCCGCAGCGCGTTGTGATGTGCCAGCAACCTTTCGATCTTGTGCGGCAGCGTGTCGAGATCGGCAAGATCCATCAGGCGGATCGCGCGGCGCCCGACCTTGTCTTCGTAAGCCGGCCCGATGCCGCGCCGCGTAGTGCCGATCGCGGTAACGGCATTGGAGGATTCCCGCAACGCGTCGAGCTCGCGATGCAACGGCAGGATCAGCGTGACGTTTTCGGCGACGCGCAGGTTTTCCGGGCTGACGTCGACGCCTTGTGCTTTCAGTTTCGCCACCTCGTCGAGGAACGCCTGCGGATCGAACACCACGCCGTTGCCGATCACCGCAAGCTTGGAAGGTCGCAGCACGCCGGAGGGCAATAGCGCCAGCTTGTAGGTTTCGCCATTGATGACGAGGGTGTGCCCGGCATTGTGGCCGCCCTGGAAGCGGACAACGATGTCGGCCTGTTCCGACAACCAGTCGACGATCTTGCCCTTCCCTTCGTCGCCCCATTGGGCGCCGACGACGACAACATTAGCCATTCGCGGGTATTCCCCTCTGCAACTATCATCATACGGGCATGACCTGTCCGGAAAGCCGGTCTCGCCCCCGGGATCAAGTCCGGCGGCAGGCCTTTTTTCCGGATCATGCGCCCAGCCAAATCACGGCCGGGGCCGCTCGCATGCGAGGCAGTCCCATCGGATAAAGGAAGCGAGTGAGCTACGCAAGCCAGAACGACCCTCCGGAGGGTCTCCGGACGGTCTCCAACCCATTGATATCCCCGTAAAATTTATGTCCAGACGGTGGCGGTATCGGCTTCCTTGCAGAGCCTCGCCCCCCTAAGGCCGCTTACGAGACGGCGCGCAGCTCCGTTTCACAGCCGCGGTCGGCGATTTGACGCCTGTTCGAGAGCGCGGCAAACGAAAACGACAGCGGCACCGCAACGACCAGCAGCGCTGCCGCCGCGATCAATCCGGCCGCTGGCGATTGCCAGAGGTCCTGCAGGCGACCCACCGCCGGAGGCCCGACCGCCATCAGAACGTAGAAGCAGGTGTAGAATACGCCGAAGCCGAGCGAACGCTGGCCCGGATTGAGCGCCCGCGCCGGCAACGAAAGAATGGCGCCCGACAACGGCCCGACCGCGACGCCGAACATCAGGCAGCCGATCGTTGGATAGCTGCCCGCGACGAACAGCGTCAAGGCGCAAGCCGCGGTGAGCGCACTAACCGCAATCGCTGCGATCGGCCTGCCCAGCCGGTGAACCAGATAGCCGCCGGCGGGGATCGCGAGAATCGTGAGCCAGATCGCAAGGCTGGTCAGCGAGGCGGCAAGTGTCGGCGACGATCCCCGCGCCACCATCAAGAGCGGCGCATAGCTGAAGAACAGGACACAGGCGAGATTCATCGCGCCCCAGACGATGCCGGCGATCGTGACCGGGAGCAGCACGGCGGTTGGCAGCCTGGTCCGATCCGCGGTTGCCGCGTGGCTCGCTTGCGCCGATGGCGAGACAAAGGCGAAGGCAATAAGCACCGCGCCGGCGCAAAGTGCCGCCGACATCATCACCGCCGGCCAGCCCCACGATTGCGCGACAAAGGCCTGGATCGGCAGCGCCAGCATCGCCCCGAACGGCCAGCTCACTTGCAGGATCGACATCGCCAGCACGATTTCGCGACTGTCGAACCAGTCCGTGGTCATCTTGGTGGCGACCAGCACGACGATCGTCGCGCCGACGCCACCGATCGTGCGCGCGACCAGCGCCGCCACGAAATTCTCCGAGCAGCCCAACGCAACGGCGGAGATCGCCATCAGCGCCAATCCGGCAAGCCCGAGCGTTTTCTCCTGGAAGCGCTGGCCGAGCAATCCCGCCGGCAGGGCAACGACGACGCCCGGCAGCAGATAGGCGCCGAGCAGCAGGCCGATCTCCGAATAGTCGATGGCCAGATCCCGCATCAGCATCGGCGCGGACGATCCGACCGACTGGAATTGGAATCCGGTGGCCGCGCGAGCCGCGAACAGGATTGCGAGCATAATCCACCTTCGGCCCGGCATCTGTACCTCTGATCAACTCGACCGTTCGAGATCCATGCTCAGCAAGTTGGAGAACTCCGACAATTCCTCCTCGGAGATGTCGTGCAGCGTGAGGCGAACCTGCATGATCGCGAGGTCGATCAAATGACCCGCAAGCGGCACGCCACCGGAAACGACGGCGTTGCGCTGCGCGATCAGCACCGGGATGACGTTGCGCAGACGATGGGCGCTAAACTCGTCCATGCCGCTGCCCTTTGAGGCTTCGCGGCGACGTCGCCACCAGCCAGTGGCGCGTGGTCGCGATGTCGGCGTACATTTCCACGGCTGTTGCGGCGAGCACCTGTATGGAATGCGCGTCCGCTTGCTGCCGGCGGCCGACTGACGCATCGTTCAAGAAGGTGACCTGATGGCCGCGATGCGAGGCGTCGATGGCCGTGGCGAGGCAAGTTTCTTCGGCGATCAGGCCGCCGATCGCAAAGCCGCCGGCGCGTGAAACGACGTCGTCGAACAGCCGGTTAGCGTAGCAGGATGGCTGTTGCCGCTCGAACACCATGTCGGAACGCTTCGGCTCAAAACCCGGAATCCAGGCCGCCGACCTTTCGAACGGCCCGCAACGCTCGGCGTGACGAGTGAAGGCGATTGGCAATCCCGTATTTCGCGCGTGCGCGATCGCGGACCTGCAGTTTTCCAATGACCTGGCGAGGTCGAACGCGCGGCCCCGCGCCAGTTCCTCGCGGTTATTCTCCTGCAAGTCGACCATGACCAAGAGACGGCTGTTCGACGCGCCGAGATAGGTTCTGATATCGATGACGGAACTCATCGGGCGTCCGCCGAGTTGCAGACGCCGCGGCTCGCCGACCTCTCGAGAATGCCCGGCGTGTCCCAGCGGCCTTCGGGCCGGATCAGCACATAGGGATCGTCGTCGAGTGTGATGCTTTGCGGGTGTTTCTCGGTCTCCAGCTTGACTTCAACATAGTCGAAATCGGAAAACACCAGCTCGCGGCCGCCCATCTGCTTGAAGCCGCGCGACTCCCAGACCTTGAGGTAGCGCTTTTGCGAATGCGCGTAGAGCACGCTGTAGCCTTTCTTGCGGCAGAGATCGACGGCCGCATCGAGGATGCGCCCGGCGAGGCCGCCACCGCGGCCTTCGTGGCGCACTGCCAGGCGCTCGAGCTTTGCGAAGCCGGCAAAATAGCGGATCCGCATGCATCCAACCGGCTCGCCGTCCTTGTGGCAGATCAGATGGGTGGCGGAAAAATCGTTGCCGTCGAATTCCTCCTCGAACGGACACCGTTGCTCGGCCATGTAGATCGCACCGCGGATCGCGATCACGCGCGCCATCTCATCCATCGAGCGCACCACCTCGACGGTGACGGGATCGCGGGCCGCCGGCTGAATAGGCACGTCGCCGGAGCGATCGAACATCTGCAGGTTCGGCGCGAACAGTCCGTCGTAATGCGCGCCCGGCGAAAACCCGAGAGGCTCCAGCACCCGCAGACCGCCCTTGGTCACCGGACGCGAATAGATGTTGACGCCCCGATAGAGCGGCGTGGAGAATTTCTGCAGCACCAGCGGGATTGCGGCTGCGATGGTGCCCTTGGCGTGAATGGCCCAGACATAGATACCGGCGGGCCGTTCCGATTGACGCGCGATATAGCAAAGCTCTGGCATCTTGGTATTGAGCCTGCCATCGATCAACCGCCGGGTGCCTTCATGGGTCAACGGCAGCACGGCAAGGAAGCCGTCTCCCTTGAGGCAAGCGATATTGAACCGATCGCGCTTGGCGATCGCCCAGAACGTATCGGGGTTATGATTGGCGACCGTCTGGAACATCTGGTTCGAGGTGAGGCCCGGAATATCCTCGCGCGCCGCATCGACAAGCGATGCGATGCTTGCGGCGTCGACGTTGAAGATCACGGTGCGTTTAGCGAGCTGCAGCGTGGTCATCCGGTCGAGCGAGAATGTCGCGGGCCGGTCTTGAGAGGTTCGGCCGCTGGCGGTTTTGCGTATTAAGCTGAGGTCGAGCGCGGTCATTTTGTCGTCTCTTGGTTGTGAAATGGCCGTATTTCTGCAATGAATAGTGAAGAACTGATGAGGTGGTTTGTATGCACTCACCTGAGCGCAGGGGTGCGCACCTCCGTGCGCACACCCCGGGGCGAAT
>VAZV01000229.1 GCA_005884765.1 Alphaproteobacteria bacterium | reverse complement strand
TCTGGATTTCGGTGCTCGGCGCGCTGCCGTTCACGCTGGCGATGCCCTATGCCGGGTTGTACGCGAGCGCGGTGCTGACGGTGTTCATCGGCTTGATCCTGTCCTCGACGACATCCTCGATTATCGTGTTCGCACAGGAATTGATGCCGCATCGCTTCGGCATGATCTCAGGGGTGTTCTTCGGTGTCGCGTTCGGCATCGGCGGCCTTGGCGCCGCCGCGCTCGGCAAGCTCGCCGATTACACCGGCATCGCCTTTGTCTATCAGGTCTGCGCCTTCCTGCCGGCGCTCGGCTTGCTCGCAGTGTTCCTGCCCAGGATGCCGCGGCACATGCGTTGAGAGACGGCGGTAGGGCTGCAGGATTCATCAGCACATCGTTAGCACTTGCGACGACCTCACTATTTTCGAGAGCGGCGTTGCGTGCCGATGATAGTCTTGGTCAGAGATTATCAACCTTAATAATTAGGGTTAAGTGGCGCTTAAGCATTTGCTGGCATCGTTCGGCCGTGGGTTTTTAAATGTGAGGCTTTGTTGCGCCTCACCGGCCAAAAGGGACGAAGCCATGCGTAGCGTTAAGTCGGTCATTGCCGCCGGAGCGGTATCATTCTTGTCGCAGGCAGCGTTTGCCGCAGATCTCGCCATCGCGCCGTCGCCGATGTACGCGCCGCCCCCGGTCGAGGAATTCGGCGGATGGTACCTGCGCGGCGATATCGGCATGACCAACCAGCACCTGAAGCAGCTCGACAATCCGGGTGACCCCAATGCTGCTCACTTCGCATCGACCGGCATGGGCTTCGATAGTGGCGCGCTGTTCGATCTCGGCGTCGGTTATCAGTTCAACAACTGGTTCAGAGCGGACGTGATCGGTCAATGGCGCGGGCGCTCCAACTTTCATGGCTCGCAGTTTGCTCCCGTAGGCGTATTCGGCGCCAATTTTACTGAGGCAAACAACTACAGCGGCAGCAAGTCGGAAGCGGTCGTTATGGCCAACGCCTATTTCGATCTCGGCACCTGGTGGTACGTAACTCCCTACGTCGGCGCCGGCATCGGCGGCTCCTACAACCGCATCAGCGGCTTCCGTGATGATGGCGTGATCATCAACGGCGGCGTTCTAAGCAACAGCGTCACCTACGCGGGTGATGCAGGCAAATGGAATTTTGCCTGGGCGCTGCACGCGGGTCTCGGCTACAGGGTCACGCCGAACGTCACGCTGGAGCTCGGCTATAGCTACATGAATCTTGGCGATGCCGTCACCGGTACCACCAATTCGTTCGATGGCGTAACTGTCGTGAACGGCAGCGGTTTCGTCATGAAAGACATCACCTCGCACGATCTGAAACTCGGCGTGCGCTGGGATCTCGAGACCCCGCCGGTCTACGCGCCACCGATCATTCGCAAGGGCTGATCGAGCCTCTCATCTGTTAACGTTTGCTAACGGCGCGGGGTCTTCCCGCGCCGTTTTGTTTTGTGCCCGCAGGTCCGCGAGAACGATTGGTTAAGGTTAACGAGCGATGATCACGCCAGGTCAGAGTGGCCGATTTGGAGCGTTGCGATGCGTAGGTTCTTGCTGTCGGTTTTGATGTGCGCGGCGGCGTCCGGCGCCCAGGCGGCCGACTTGCCCGATTTTCCGGTTTTGCGCGGAGGCTTCACCGACGGCTTCACCGGCCCCCGGGTCAATTGGCAGGGCGTCTATGTCGGCGGACAAGGCGGCTTTGGCACATCCGACATGAATTTCACCGGTGCGACGAGCAGTGTCGTGGCACATCTGCTTGCTGATACGGCCATCGAAAATTCGGGACAGGTATCGAGCTGGCCGGTCGGCGGCAGAGAGTCGGTCCACGGCAACGGCATCGGCGGCTTTGTCGGCTACAACAGCCAATGGGATGATGTCGTTCTCAGCGTCGAGCTCAACTACATGCACGGCAAGTTCGGCGGCACGCAGTCCGACAGCCTGAGCCGTTTTTTCACCGACAGCAACGGCACGGTCGACAGCGTGACCAATCAGAGCATTGCCTCGATGCAGATTTCCGACATGGGAACGCTGCGCGGCCGAGCCGGCTATGCCTTGGGCGTGTTCTTGCCTTACGCGTTCGGCGGTGTGGCGCTTGGACAGGCGAACATCATCAGGACCGCTCGGATCTTCGGAAATCAATTCTTCCCTCTTCCGGCTCCGGGGACCAACGTACCCTTCGACGTCAGCGCCACCGACGCCAAGAACAGTCACTTCATCTATGGCTATTCCGCAGGCGTTGGCGTCGACGTCATGCTGCTATCCTGCCTGTTCCTGCGGGCGGAGTGGGAGTACGTCCGCTTCACTTCCTCCATCGACACCGATATCAACACGTTCAAGCTCGGTCTCGGCTATAAGTTCTGATCGATACGCAGCCCGCGTGGCTCGTGGTCTAGTTGACAGACGCGATCCCGCCTGTTGGTCTGTCGTTTCCGTAAAATGGCGGCGACCATGAAAATCCACGGCGATAGCAATTCGGGCAATTGTCTGAAAGTGAAGTTTGTCTGCGAGCACCTCGCGATCCCCTATAGCTGGATCGAAGTCGACACGCGCAACCGCCAAACCCGCACGACGGAATTCCTCAAGCTCAATAGCGCAGGGCAGGTGCCGACGGTCGAATTCGATGACGGCCGGACGCTTTCGGAATCCAACGCCATCATCAAATACCTCGCCCGCGGCAGCGATCTCATCCCCGGCGATGCCTTTGCGGCGGCCAAGATGGATGAATGGCTGTTCTGGGAGCAATACAGCCACGAGCCTTATATCGCGGTGTGCCGTTTCCAGATGGTCTATCTCGGCAAAACCTCGTCCGATCTCGACCCCGACAAGATCAAGCGCGGCTACGCGGCGCTGGCGCGGATGGAGCATCAGCTTGCCGCGACGCGATTTTTGGTCGGCGATACCGTTTCGCTCGCCGACGTTTCGTTGTTGGCCTATACGAGGCTGGCGCATGAGGGCGGCTTTCACCTCGAAGGCTACGCCTCGGTGCGGCGCTGGATCGGCGAGACCGAAAAGTCCATCGGCCTGCAGCCCGTGCGTTGAAGCATCATGGCCGCGCGCGTGCAGATCACGATCCGACCGGCTGGGCGCGATGACGTCGGCGCGAACGTCCGCATGCTCGCCGACGATCCGCTCGGCAGCGCGCGTGAACGGCTCGAAGACCCGTTGCCGCAATCCTATTTCAAGGCATTCGACAAGCTTGATCGCGATCCGAACACCCAGCTCGTGGTCGCACAAGACGGCGAGGGCGCCGTGGTCGGCTGCCTGCAACTTTGTATTTTGCCTGGGCTGAGCTCACAGGGCGCCTCGCGCGGCCTGATCGAGGACGTCCGCGTTGCCTCCCATTGCCGCAGCCGCGGCATTGGCGAAGCGATGCTGCAATGGGCGGTCGCAGAAGCGCGCGCGAAAGGCTGCAAGCTGGTCGAGCTGCTGACGCATCATACCCGTGTCGATGCCCAGCGCTTCTACGAGCGGCTCGGATTTCAGCGCAGCCATGTCGGAATGACGATCCGGTTTTAGTCTAGCGGCAGGAGAATGAAATGTCGGCCATCAATCCTCTCACCGCGGCGGCCGTCGTGCTCGCCACCGCCGCGACCGACGCCGTGTATGTGATGTTTACCTCTGCGGTGGTGGCAAAAAAGCGGTTTCCCGCGGCGACCTGGAGCAGTATCTGGTATCTGCTCTCGTCCTTTGCGGTGATCAGCTACACCGAGAACTGGGTCTATGTCGGCTTCGCCGCCGTGGGCTCATGGATCGGCGCCTATGCGTCGATGACGTTTCTGCACCGGCCGCCGGGTGGGCCGCCGGTCGGCGCCGCGCCGGAATAACGACAATCGCGCATCAGAGTTGAATCGTCCTTGAGGCTTGCGAAGTTGCTTGACGAAAAGGGACTGATCCCATATCTGCAGCGGCGGGACACCTCCCCCCAACGGGAGGCTTACTATCTGGAAGGGTAGATCATGACTGCAGCGAAGCCCGCTTCGCGGCCCCTCGTGCCGCATTTCTCCTCCGGCCCCTGTGCCAAGCGCCCCGGCTGGAACGCCCAAAATCTCAAAGACGCAGCACTCGGCCGGTCGCATCGCGCGACGGTCGGCAAGGCCAAGCTCAAGCAGGCCATCGAGCTGACGCGCGAGGTGCTTGAAGTGCCCGCCGATTACCGGATCGGCATCGTGCCGGCCTCCGATACCGGTGCGGTCGAAATGGCGCTGTGGTCGCTGCTCGGCGCGCGGCCGGTCACCACCATCGCCTGGGAATCCTTCGGCGAGGGCTGGGTCAGCGACATCATCAAGGAATTGAAGCTCAAGGATGTCACCAAGCTGCATGCGCCCTATGGCGACATTCCCGATCTAAGCAAGGCCGATCCGGCCTCCGATATCGTCTTCACGTGGAACGGCACCACTTCGGGCGTGCGCGTGCCGAATGCCGACTGGATCAGCGGCAAGCGTGAAGGGCTGACCATTTGCGACGCCACTTCGGCAGCGTTTGCGCAAGAACTGGACTGGTCCAAACTCGATGTGGTGACCTTCTCCTGGCAGAAGGCACTGGGCGGCGAGGCCGGGCACGGCATGCTGGTGCTTTCGCCCCGCGCGGTTGAGCGGCTCGAGAGCTACAAGCCGGCCTGGCCGCTGCCGAAGATCTTCCGCATGACCAAAGGTGACAAGCTCAATGAAGGCATCTTCCAGGGCGAGACCATCAACACGCCGTCGATGCTGTGCGTCGAGGACTATCTGGATACGTTGAACTGGGGCAAGTCGATCGGCGGTTTGAAAGCGCTGATGGCGCGCGCCGACGCCAACACCAAGGTGCTCGCCGACTGGAAGGCGAGGACGCCGTGGATCGATTTCCTTGCCAGGGATCCGTCGATCCGCTCGAACACTTCCGTGTGTCTCAAGGTGGTCGATCCCGCGATCACCTCGCTCACGCCTGATGCGCAATCCGATTTCGCCAAGAAGCTCGTTGCGTTGGTGGAGAAGGAAGGCGCCGGCTTCGACTTCGCGCACTACCGCGACGCGCCGGCAGGCTTGCGGATCTGGTGCGGCGCCACGGTGGAGGCCAAGGATGTCGCGCTGTTGACGCAGTGGATCGACTGGGCCTTTGCCGAGACCAAGGCCGCGCTGCCGAAGGCGGCGTGAGTTCGCTTGCTTTACCTCGCCCCGTTCTTCACGGGGAGAGGTCGGATTGCACAACAATCCGGGTGAGGGGCTCTCTCGCCATTCACCCTCGTTGATAGAGCCCCTCACCCCAGCCAGCCCTCTCCCCGTAAGCACGGGGAGAGGGAGAAGAGATCGGTCCGAGACATTCACCCCACTCCCGCCTTGCAGGTTGATCCTCGACGAGGAGAAGGAAACACCAAAATGACAAAACCCAAAGTTCTCATTTCTGACGCCCTGTCGCCCGCCGCGGTGCAGATCTTCAAAGACCGCGGCGTCGAGGTCGATTTCCAGCCGAATCTCGGCAAGGACAAAGAAAAACTCGCCGAGATCATCGGCAATTACGATGGGCTTGCGATTCGCTCCGCCACCAAGGCGACCGCCAAGATCATCGAAAAGGCAACCAGGCTGAAGGTGATCGGCCGCGCCGGGATCGGCGTCGACAATGTCGAGATTCCCGCCGCCACCGCCAAGGGCATCATCGTGATGAACACGCCGTTTGGCAATTCGATCACGACCGCCGAACACGCGATCACGCTGATGTTGGCCCTGGCGCGCGAAATTCCGCAGGCAGACGCCTCGACCCAGGCCGGCAAGTGGGAGAAGAACCGCTTCATGGGGGTCGAGATCACCGGCAAGGTGCTGGGCGTGATCGGCTGCGGCAATATCGGCTCGATCGTCGCGAATCGGGCGCAGGGCCTGCATATGCGGGTGATCGCGTTCGATCCGTTCCTGTCGCTGGAACGCGCCAAGGACATCGGCGTCGAGAAGGTCGATCTCGATGATCTCTTGAAACGCGCCGATTTCATCACGCTGCACACCCCACTGACCGAAAAGACCAAGAATATCATCGACGCGACGGCGCTTTCGAAAATGAAAAAGGGCGTGCGCATCATCAATTGCGCGCGGGGCGGGCTGGTCGACGAGCTGGCGCTGGTCGATGCGCTCAACGCCAAGCATGTCGCTGGCGCGGCGTTCGATGTGTTCATCGAGGAGCCGGCCACCTCGAGCGTGCTGTTCGGCCATCCCAACGTGATCTGCACCCCGCATCTGGGCGCCGCCACCACCGAAGCGCAGGAGAATGTCGCGCTGCAGGTGGCCGAGCAGATGTCGGACTATCTGCTCTCCGGCGCGATCTCGAACGCGGTCAACTTCCCCTCGATCACGGCGGAAGAGGCGCCGAAGCTCAAGCCGTTCATCGCGCTTGGCGAAAAGCTTGGCTCGTTCGCAGGGCAACTCACCGAAACCGGCATCCTCAAAGTCCAGATCACCTATGAGGGTCACGTCGCCGAAATGAAGATCAAGGCGCTGACGTCGGCGGTGCTTTCGGGCCTGCTGCGGCCGATGCTCGGCGAGGTCAACGTCGTCTCGGCGCCGGTGGTCGCGAAAGAGCGCGGCATGGTGGTCGACGAGGTGACGCGCACCGCGCAGAGCGACTACGAAAGTCTGATCACGGTGACGGTCACGACTGAACGGCAAGAGCGCTCGGTCTCCGGTACCGTCTATCACGACGGCAAGCCGCGGCTCGTCGACATCAAAGGCATCCGGGTCGATGCCGAGTTCGGCAAATCGATGATCTATGTCACCAACGAGGACAAGCCGGGCTTCATCGGCAAGTTCGCAAGCCTCCTCGGCGATGCCAAGATCAACATCGCGACCTTCCATCTCGGCCGCACCAAGCAGGGCGGCGACGCCATCGCGCTGGT
This sequence comes from Alphaproteobacteria bacterium, assembly GCA_005884765.1. Classification (GTDB taxonomy): domain Bacteria; phylum Pseudomonadota; class Alphaproteobacteria; order Rhizobiales; family Xanthobacteraceae; genus Bradyrhizobium. The sequence continues at coordinate 9,224 of VAZV01000229.1, read as the reverse complement.
CGAGGTCGACGGCGCGGTGCCACCCGAGGTCCTCGCCAAGGTGCAGGCGCTGCCGCAGGTGAAGCAGGCCAAGGCGCTGGTATTCTAGGGCGCTGGTGTCCGAGGCGCCGTTCTGCTCTTCGCCTTATCCTTTGGTGTTCCGCAGTGCGAGACTGCAGGGACGCTATTTTTGTTGCCTCCTTGAATGATGTGTACGAATACAGATTTACGAGGCACAATCGGCGATCTCTAAAGGGAGGAAAGAATGCGTGAAGCCGTTATTGTTTCTTATGCGCGTACGGGCCTTGCGAAATCCGGGCGCGGCGGGTTCAACATTACCCCGCCGATGTCGATGGCGGCCCACGCGATCAAGCACGCGGTCGCGCGTGCCGGCGTCGAGAAGGATTACGTGGAGGATTGCTATCTCGGCAACTGCGCGCACGGCGCGCCCAACATCGGCCGCCAGGCCGCGTTGCTCGCCGGCCTGCCGAAGTCGACCGCCGGCGTGTCGGTCAATCGTTTCTGCTCGTCGGGACTGCAAACCATCGCGATGGCGGCCAACTCGATCCGCTCGGATGGCGCCGAATGTATTGTCGCCGGCGGCGTCGAAAGCATCTCGGTCCCCGGCGGCGGCACCCCGAAGGAATCGATCGATCCGGACCTGCTCAAGGCTGCGCCCGATATTTTCATGGCGATGATCGACACCGCCGACATCGTCGCCGAGCGCTACAAGGTCAGCCGCGAATATCAGGACGAATACTCGCTCGAATCGCAGCGCCGCATGGCGGCAGCTCAACAGGCCAGCAAATTCAAGGACGAGATCGTCCCGATGAAGACCAGGATGAAGGTGGTCGACAAGGCGACCAAGGCCGAGAGCATCGTCGATTACGTTGTCGACCGTGACGAGTGCAATCGGCCCGACACCACGATGGAGGGCCTTGCCAAGCTCGAGCCGGTGAAGGGTCCCGGCAAGTACATCACTGCCGGCAACGCCAGCCAGTTGTCGGACGGTGCGGCAGCCGTCGTGCTGATGGAAGCCAAGGATGCGGAAAAGCGCGGCATTCAGCCGCTCGGCCGCTTCGTCGCCTGGGCCTCCGCAGGCTGCGAGCCGGACGAGATGGGTATCGGTCCGATCTATGCAGTGCCGAAGCTCTTGAAGCGCACGGGGATGAAGATCGACGATATCGACATTTGGGAGCTCAACGAGGCCTTTGCCAGCCAGTGCCTCTACTCGCGCGACCAGCTCGGCATCGATCCCGACAAGTACAACGTCAACGGCGGCTCGATCGCGATCGGCCACCCCTTCGGCATGACCGGCGCGCGGCTGACCGGCCACATCCTGCAAGAGGGCCGCAGGCGCAAAGCCAAGTGGGGCGTGGTGACCATGTGCATCGGCGGCGGGCAGGGCGGCGCCGGACTGTTTGAGATTTATAGCTGAGCTTCGGCTCGACGTAAGCCACCAAAGGCAGCGCGGTAGATCATCGCCGCGCTGCTATTATTTCAAATCTCCTCCGCGCGTCGTCGCCCGGCTTGACCGGGCGATCCAGTATTCCAGAGAAATCAGCTTTTGATCGAGGGGCCGCGGCGTACTGGATGCCCCGCCTTCGCGGGGCATGACGGTGACGTGGCGTCCTCGATCGGATATTTAGCTGTTCGGGCCGCGGTCCATGCCGACCGGCTGCCAGCGGCGCAGCTTGGTATTTTGCAGCACGGTCGGGTTGACGCAGCTCACCGGCCACATGCCCTGCAGCACCAGCGACAATTCGTAACCGACGCGGCGCTTGCGTGCCTCGTCGAAACGCGCCGAAGCCGAGGCGACATGGGCGGTCAGCGTGACATTGTCCATCCGCAGCATCGGATTGTTGTGCGACGGCGGCTCCTTCTCCAGCACGTCGAGCGCGGCATGCGCGATCCAGCCCTCCTGCAGCGCCTTGATCAGCGCATCCTCGTCCACGGTCGGGCCGCGTCCGGTGTTGATGAAGATCGCGCTCCTCTTCATCTGCCTGAAATGTTTTTCGGTGAGCATGTGATGCACCTCCGGCCGCGCCGGGGCATGCATCGATATGAAATCCGATTGCGACAGCACCTCGGACAACGTCGCCGGCAGCACGCCATGATCCGAGATCAGCGTCTCCTGGATGAACGGATCATAGGCCATCATCCTTAAGCCAAACGGCGCGGCGCGTTTGGCGACCGCGCGCGCCACCCGGCCGAACGAGACGAAGCCCAGCGTCTGACCCATCAGCCGGGGGATTTTCAAGAGCGCCGGACGGCCCTCGGTCCAGCGGCCTTCGCGGACCATCTTGTCCTGCTCGACCAATCGGCGAAAGCCCGCGAGCAATAGCATCATGGCGTGATCGGCGACTTCCTCGATGAAGGTGTCGGGGACGTTGGTGACGGGAATGCCGCGCGCGGTCGCCGCCTTGACGTCGACGCTGTCGACGCCGACGGTGCCGAGCGTGATGACCTTGCAGTTTTCGAGCGCGTCGATCACCGCTTTGGTGATCGGCATGCCCTTGGCGTAGATGGCGTCCGCCGTCCGGGCGGCGGCGATGAATTCCGCCTCATTTGCCGGCGCCTCGACTATTTCGGCGTCGATCGGATCGAGCGCTTCCTTCTCGTAGGCGTAGCCGCCGCCGGCGACCGTGAAGCTTGCGCCTTTCGGCGTCACCACCCTGAATTTTGACATTGGTTGCTCCCGATTTGACCTTTCGGTGTTGAACGTCACCGCCTGTGCCTTAGTCGAGCGGAATGCGGAGTTCTACGGAGAGAGCATCGTAACCAAGCGCTAAAGATTTTCACTATATCGTGAGACGAATCGCTCTGCCAATCGCCGCCCCCCGGAGAAGCCCCCCGTGAAACTGAGCAATCTGAAGATCACCCCCAAACTTGGCATTTTGGTAGGGGTGACGCTGTTCGGTCTCTGCATTTCAGGCGTTCTGGCGGGCTATCTGATGCAGCGCGAGATGCTGGACGCGCGCATCGACCAGACCAAGGCGATTGTCGAAATGGCCCGCAACATGGCCGCTTCATTGAAGAAGCAGGTCGACGCCGGCGAGCTCACCAAGCAAGCCGCGATCGCCGAATTCGGCCGCCGCGCCAACGCGATGACCTACGACAAGGGCGCTGGCTATCTGTTCGGTACCAATTATGACGGCATCACCGTGATGTCGCCCGATCCCAAGCAGGTCGGCACCAATCGCATGGAGGTGGTCACCAATGGCAGGAAGCTGTCCCGTGAATTGATGGATGGGGTCAAGGCCAACGGCGAAATCCTGCTGACGTATGAATATGTCAAGCCTAGCGAGGAAAAGCCGACCCGCAAGATCGGCTATGCGGTCGCCGTGCCCGGCTTTGACATGTATGTCGGCACCGGCGCCTATCTCGACGATCTCGACGCCAAGTTGAAGCCGATCGCCTGGCTGCTCGGCCTCTCCATTCTTGGCATCGCGATCGTGGCCGGCAGCATCGCCTGGCTGATCGGCCGCAGCATCTCCAGGCCGCTCAACCAGCTCGGCGCCCGCATGCAGGCCCTGGCGGATGGCTCGCTGGAGGCAGAGATCCCGGGGGTCGGACGCGGCGACGAGATCGGCGCGATGGCGGCAACGGTTCAGATCTTCAAGGACAACGCGGTGCGCATCCGCGGGTTGGAGAAGGCGGAGGCGGAGACGAAAGCGCGCGCCGCGGCCGAACGCCGCGCCGCCATGGAAGGCATCGCCAGCGACTTCGAGCGCAGCGTCAACGGCATCGTCCGCTCGGTGTCGGCGGCGGCAGCGGGAATGCAGACCACCGCGCAATCGATGACGTCGACCGCAAGCGACGCCAGCGCGCGTGCCGCAACCGTCGGCGCCGCCTCCGACAGCGCCTCGAGCAACGTCGGAACCGTCGCGGCGGCGGCGGAAGAATTATCGAGCTCGGTCACCGAGATTTCGCGGCAGGTGACGCGATCGAGCGAAATTGCCAACAAGGCGGTCAGCGATGCCGAGCGCACCAACGCCACCGTGCAGGTTTTGTCGACCGGCGCGGAGAAGATCGGCGAGGTGGTCAAGCTGATCCACTCGATCGCCGCGCAGACCAATCTGTTGGCGCTGAACGCGACCATCGAAGCGGCACGTGCCGGCGAATCCGGACGCGGCTTCGCGGTCGTCGCCTCCGAGGTGAAAGCCCTTGCCAATCAGACCGCCAAGGCAACCGAGGAGATCTCCGCCCAGGTTGCGGCGATGCAGGCCTCCACCAGCGATGCGGTCGCGGCGATCAACGGAATTACCCAAACGATCGGGCAGATGAGCGAGATCACCGTCGGCATCTCCGCGGCGATTGAGGAGCAGGGTGCTGCAACAAGAGAGATCGCGCGCAACATCCAGTCGGTGGCGACGGGGTCGAGCGAAATCAGCGCCCATATCGGCGGCGTCACCACCGCTGCGGCAGCGACCGGCTCGGCCGCTTCCGACGTGCTTGCCAATGCGCGCGAGCTCGACAATCAGTCGGGCATGCTGCGCAATGCGGTCGACGGATTTTTGGCCAAGGTCCGCGCGGCCTAAAGCATGATCCGGAAAAGTGGGTACCGGTTTTCCGAAAAAGATCATGCTCAGACAAAAGCATAGAGCGGGATGACGATTCGAAGAAGAGTCATCACGCTTTAGGGCCGATCCGCGGCCGGACGCTCCGGCGAAAGCGAATGGAGGACGCCGCGGCAGGCGGATTTCATAAGTGCGCGCACCTCGCCGGCGGACCGGCCTTTACGCAGCATCGCGAACATGGCGTAGCTCGTCAGCGCGAAGATCAAGTCGACGGCGTCCTGCCGCGCCCGGCGTGACACGGCCTTTCCGGTCATTCGTCCGACCAGAGCCCCAACCGCCTTTCGCCGCCGCTCGTTGCGCTCCACCAGCGCTGCGGCGAATTCGGGATCGGTCGCCATCGCGTCATGCAGCCGGCCGACCGCACCGTCCCTGCTCCAGAAGGCGCAGAAGATATCGATCAACCGGTCCAGCGCCGCGCGCGGGTCAGCCATCGCCATCGCATCCGCAATCCCGGCAAGGCCGCCTTGTCGCGCGATCTCGTCGAACACCGCCTCCAGCAAAGCACGGCGCGATCCGAACTGATTGTAAACGGTCAGCCGCGTGACGCCGGCTGCCTTCGCCACATTTTCCAGCGAGAAGCTCGTGATGCCCGCGTCCTCGCGCAGGGACTTGGCCGCGGCATCGATCACGCGATCGCGTTTTTCCGCTGCGGCGGCGTCGCGAATGGAACTCACATAGCTTCGTCGCCGCATCCGTTTGCCATCCTTTTGGCAAATTGAATATACATTATGTATAGTTAATTTCAACTCCGTTCTTGGAGCGATATCATGCAGACGGCACTCATCATCACCTTGTCACTTCACATTCTCGCTGCCGTGTTTTGGGCCGGCACCAGTTTTACACTGGCGCGTATCGGCGGCCTCGGCGGCGAGCAGCTATATCGTCCGCAGATGGGGGCGGCCGTGATCGCCGTGCTGACCGGTGGCTATCTCTGGCATCTCGCCCATGACGGCGCGTTTGGCCCGAGCGAACAGGTCCTGGCGGCAGGGGCGCTCTGTGCGCTGATCGCCGCAGGCGTTCAGGGCGCGATGGGCGGCCGCGCGATCGGTTCGTTGCGGGCCGGGAAGCTCGACGAGACCGGCGCACGCTCGCGCATTGCCGCTGCCCAGCGCATCGCAGCGGCGCTACTCGCGGTGACGGCCATATGCATGGGCGCGGCCCGCTATGTCTGAGCGCTGCGCCACGCTCCGGTTGCCGGTCGGCGTTCGGCACTTGATCCGCGGTCGTGGCGCGCAGTCTACCGCGCGTTGACGCGATCGCCCAGCCTGCGCGGCGCCATGGGCGAGGGTGAAGCGCACATGGGTCTACCGGCAGACTTCCTAATCGGCCCCGACGCCGCGATCCTCGGCGTAAAGTACGGTGCGTACGTCGATGACCACTGGTCAGTGGATGACCTTCTCGCTCTCGCCAGCCGGCACCGAACCGCGTTAGAACCGGCGAATGTGCCGAGAATGGCTCTCCGTTGAACTGCATTCTCCGCTTGTGGCAGATTAGTCCCATGATCCGGCTGCGCGACGCCCGACCGAACGAGTTCCAGAGCTTAAGTGCATTATGCCTGCGTTCAAAAGCTGTGTGGGGCTACGACGACGCATTCATGCTGGCATGCCGGAGCGAATTGACGCTTTGTGCCGACGACCTCAAGTCCACCAACGTTCAGGTAGCTGAGCGCGACGCGATTGCGGTTGGGCTGGCGCAGGTCAAAGTCATCGATACCGATGCCGACCTGCTGAAGCTGTTTGTTGAGCCTGCGCTGCTGCGATCGGGAGTGGGTCGCCTGCTATTTGCGTGGGCAACCACGAGGGCGCGAAGCCTGGGCGCGGTTCGGATGAGCATTGAAGCCGATCCAGGCGCGGCTCCGTTTTATGAACGCATGGGTGCGCGCCATTTAGGTTTCGCTCGCTCGAAATCGATCCCGGGGCGGATGCTGCCGCGGCTGCAGATGGAATTGACGGGCTAACGTCAAGCCAGGCCCCGTGTGCGTCCGCGGCGCGTTAGCTCGCCGGCTGGCGTGACGCGACGAACACGCCCGCAAGCACCAACGCAAAGCCGATGATGTGGAACGCCTGCGGGTGCTCGCCGAGAAAGACGATCGCCATGATCGAGCCGAACACTGGCACCACATGAAAGAACGGCGCCGCGCGGTTGGCGCCGATCAACTGCACGCCGCGATTGAAGCACAGATAGGCAAGTGTCGAGGGAAACACCGCGACGTAAAACACCGACAGCAAGTTCGCGGCGTCGAGCGCCATCAGCGGGCGCGTGAACAGTTCAAACATCAGGAGCGGGATCAGGCATGCCGCGCCACAGCCGAAGGTGAAGGCGACGAACGAAAGGCCGTGAATCGCCGGACGCTTCAGCGTCAGCACCGAGTAGAAACCGAAGATCACCAGCGCGGCGATGAAGATGAGGTCGCCCTTGTTGAAGGTAATGCTCGATAGCGCGGTCAGGTCGCCGTGCAGCAGGATCACCAGCACGCCCGTCAGCGACAGCATAACGCCGAGGCCTTGCGTCAGCGTCAATCGCACGCCGAGCAGGACCAGCGACCACACCGCGACGATCAGCGGGCCGGCGGACTGCAAGAGCAATGTGTTCAGTGCCTGGGTATGTTCGAGCGCCCAATATTGCAACGTATTGAACGCACCGATGCCGGTAACGGAGAGGACGAACATCGTGCCCAGCCTGGCGCGGATCGCAGGCCAGTCGCGTTCCAGATGCTTCCACGCAAAGGGAAGAATGATGATGAACGCCAGCGACCAGCGCAGGAACGACAATGTCACCGGCGCAATATGCCCGGCGGCGAGGCGGCCGACGATGGCATTTCCGGCCCAGCACAGCGCGGTGATCGAGAGCAGCAGATAGGGCTGGTTGACAAGCCAGTTCCGGGAAGGCGTGGCGCTCGGAGCTTGATCGGAGGCGGACATTGGGGGCGGGCGCTCGTTGCAGGCCGGTTCGATGCGCCGCGGCCCCGGCCCGGCGTGTCACCGGGCCGGTGATTCTTGCCCGGCCTGACCCACAGACACGCATTTTCGTTGCGCAGCAACGGCAACAGATGCATCGCGACCATGCATCCAGCGTTAGCTGCTGACCGTTCCACTCGAGCGGAGCCGTCAAGACTTAAAGGTGGCTAAAGCAAAGGGCGGCTAGCCGGCGTCTCCGCGGCGGTTGGCCTGGCGCCTGACCATCTGCTCGGCGAGATGAACCAGCATCCGCTTGCTGCGATGGTCCTGCAGCTCGTGAAACGCCCGCAGCAGCCGCAGATCGAGCAGCGATTGCAGCGAACCGCCGCTTTGTTCGCCCGAGCGTTCCTGCATGGTCTCCCCGGAACTTCGCACGAAATTCGGCGGAAAGCCGAGCGCATCGGCGATTTGCATCAGGCGGCCGGCCGCGGCCCTGGAGGCGTCGCCGTCGCCGGATCCCTGCTTGATCGCGGCGCCGAGCACTTCGGCAAGGTCGCTTTGCGAAAGCCCGATCGCAAGCCATCTTGCCTTCACAAGCTGATCGATGTGCCCGTCGGTGGCGTTGCCTGTCATCGGTCGGTCCCGCTGGCGCGGTTGGGATAAATCGGGACGATCTTTGGGCGCGATACTTTCTTGAAGCCGGCAAACAGGTTCACCAACGGCTCGGCTTCCTTGTATGCCTTCTGAAGATCCTTCGGGTGCACGAACTCGTCGCTGAACCACGGATATTTGCGCCCATCGAAGGATTGCACGGTCCAGTCGATCAGTTGCCTGACGCGGGCGATTTTCTTCGCGTCGGGATGATAGGTAAGCCAGATATCGAGTTGGAATTGAACGCCGATATCGAGCGGTATCAAGGGATCGCCGAGCGCGGGTACATAGGTCGGCAGCCAGCCGATGCCGGCGCCCTTCGCGATCGACCAGAGATGTGCGGTCGAGACATTGTTGCGCATCGCGACGAAGCCGACCTGCTCGCGACCCGCCGCATATTTCTCGTACATCTCCTTGGCCTTGGTCTGCTCTGCGTCCTGAAGCACGACGCGATGGTTTTGACGGATGTCGTCGGCATTCTTCGGCATGCCGTAGACTTCGACATAGGACGGACTCACGAACGGCATGATGTGGAGCCGCCCGATCTTGATGCGCTTCAGGTCGGGCTGATCGGGATGTTCAAGCTGCACGGCGAGATCGGCTTCCAGACGCATCACGTCGGCCTCGCGCATCTCGCACTTCAGATCCACCAGCAGCCCGGGATACGCCCTTTGAAATTCGACCAGCCGCGGCGCGAGCCAGAACGTGCCAAGCCCCTCGGTGACGGCGATCCGCACCTCGCCACTGAGCGAAGGCGTCGCCTGGTTCAAGGTGCAGTCGAGGCCGAACGAAGCCTCTTCCATGCGCTTGGCCGCTTCCAGAACCTGCAAACCTTCCCGCGTCAGCCGGATGCCGTCGACATGACGGGTCATCAGCGTCGTCTTGTAGGCGCGCTCCAAGAGCGAGATGCGCTTGCTCAGGAAGTTCGCGGACATGTTCAATTGTTCGGCGGCGGCGCGAAAGCTGCCGATCCGGGCCACTTCCAGGAATATGCGAACCAGGTCCCAGTTCGCCATTCGCCCCGGGGTGTGCGCACGGAGGTGCGCACCCCTGCGCTCAGGTGAGTGCATACAAACCACCTCATCAGTTCTTCACTATTCATTGCAGAAATACGGCC
>VAZV01000228.1 GCA_005884765.1 Alphaproteobacteria bacterium | reverse complement strand
CCAGCCGCCGAACCGGCTCCGTGATAGCAATATGTTCAGTGTCCATTCTAAGCCTAACGGTCAAAACCAAACCGCAGACTCGCAGATCAGCACATCACCTGAAAGGTGGCCGCAAAACACCGCTTACACTGCTCCAGCATTGCAACTAGGTCGTCCATTTCCCAAAGCTTGTCAGTCACGCCAGCGGCCATCGCAGGCGTTACCTTGAGCGTCTGATGGATGCGGACGAAATTGTAATACATCGTATGGAGCGCGATCGCGGCAGCGTGGTTCTCAACCTTTTTCGAGAACGCATTCGTCAACCGCGTGAACCGGCGCATATGCATCCGCATGGTGAGATTGCTGCGCTCAACATACGACGTGCTGATATGCTTCTTGTCCGGGTTACCTTCAACAATACGCTTGCGGGCACCGATGCACTTGGCCGGGCTGTAGCGCGTCTCTGCCTGCGGATCAGCGCCATACAGCTTCACAAGCATGGCATAGTCCACCTCGCCGCTAAAGGTCGCATCAACCGCGTACAGGTACGGCGCATGGCCGTCGCTTGTTAGCTGCACGCGATTGGCAAGCCTGCTTTCCAGATCACGGGTGAATGCCGTAGCCGCATCCAGGTCGCGCGCGCCGAGCAACCAGCTAACGATTAGCTTGGTGTCGGCACAGATCGCGGTCCAGGTCCAAACGTCGCCAGCGGTCGCGGGAGCGGCCTTGGCGTCCTTCACGTTGCCTGCCTTGGCATAAACAAAGCTCCAGATTTCATCCATCTGGACGCGCTTGCATGGCAGGTTGCGAAGCGCCTTGTCCTGATAGGCGGCGCAGGCGTGACCGGCTTCAACCAGCAATTTCGCGACCGTGTTCTTGCTGCATCCGGTAAGGCGGGTCACGGCGCGGATCGACTGCCCCTCGCAAAGGAGATGGAGGATTTGGGCGCGTGCTTGCCGGGTCAGCTTGTTCATACTGACCCTTATACGTGAGAGGGTTCCCATGGTCAACAACGAATGTTGGTTTTGCAGTATTTTCTGTTGGGAGCAACCCAACAGACGCTTGCACACACAACATGAACATGGCATAAGAAAGGGCGCGCAGGATTCACGGTCCTGAACGCGCCCTTATTCCTCAACCCGGCTGGTCGGCCTAGAGAGCGGAGGTTGCGAAGAAGATGACGGTCAAAAAAGCAAGTGGGGGTTCGTGACCCCTTAGGACCTACTTTAAAAAGATCGTCAGTCGGCTGTTTCGCAGCCAGCGCGACGGCTTCCTTATAGCACCGGCAAGCCTTGGGAGCAACAAATGTCTATGGAATCGCAGGGTATTGACCCTTATGACGCTGTTTTAGCTGACCTTAAGGCTAAGAGAGACCAAATCGATCAGGCCATCGCCGCCATCGAATCGATCCGCGCTGGGGGACCCGCACCGGTTCGAGATTCCGCCCAAGGGAACGGTACCAAAAATACCGCTGATGTTGGCGGTCCCGGCGATCTGTTGGGTTTATCGATTGCTGATGCTGCTAGAAAGGTGCTTGCAGCACGCCGTCAGCCACTAAAGAGCGCGGATATTTTGGAGGCTTTCAGGGTCGGCGGCTTACCTCTTACCTCAAAGGAACCACTCAATGTTGTGGGTTCCGTCCTAACTCGCCGTTTCAACGAAGTTGGTGATGTTGTGCGGGTTAGCCGAGGGGTTTGGGGATTAAAGGAGTGGTACCCGAACCGCAGCTTTAAGAAGGAAAAAGAGGCGGCGAAAGAAGAAGAGCCCAAGCCTCCGGAGGAAGCCGTAATGGGCTAGCGCTTAGACCAGCGCGCCTTTACAGCGGCCTTGGCTGCGGCTCTGCGCTCTTCTGCCGACATCTTCTCGGCTCTCGCCTTCCCGCCCTTTAATCCGCCCAAACGGCCCCGCTGTACCGCAGCGGGGTCCTTGTCATCTGGGGGTGTAGTGGGCGCCTGCCCCGTCGCTATATCGATAATCGATTTAGCGAGCTGGTTGGGGTCCCTAGGGCGTTTGGGGTGCTTTTCGGTCATCCTCCGAATATGCGGTGGAAATTGTCAACATTCCAGTCCGTCCGGCTGCCACAATCAAACTGACCCACTACCCAAGAGACGGCGGTGCCCGAGCTTGAGATCTGACCCCAATGGTTAATTTCAGTGGCCGCCCCTGATCGGGAATCCAAGGCCGGAATCCAAGGCCGCTATCTAACTCTTCTTCGCCAGTTCCAGCCCTTGCTGGCGACCCCAAGCGATGCCTTCGGCGATTGCGCGCACCATGTTCTCGTGTGGTGAGCCTGCCCCCGCAAACGCGGCCCATCCGCGCTCGATTTGGCGCGCCTGTTTGAGGTCGGCTTCTGTAATTTCGAGCTGTTGGACCGGCATTGCAGAACCTCGTCGTGGCTGTTGTAGCCGATCATACGATTTCTGCGGGCGCATGAAAACGGGCGACCGAACGATGAGCATGCGCAGTCGTTGGCGCGGACGCACGAACGTGAATTGACGCGGACAAGGAAGACTGGCTGAGCTGTCGCTAGTGCCAAATGCTGGCCGACATGCGAACGGGAGCGAAGCCGTGCCAAAAGTGCTTGTTGCCTCCCCTCTCGTCGCCATCGTTTTTGCGCTCGCGCCGATGAGCGCGATGGCGCGGGAGTTTCCGTTCTGCATCAAGGGCTGCGACTACGGCGGCGCGCACGGCGATTGCAGTTTTGTGAGCTACCAGCAATGCCAGGCCACGGCCGCCGGACGGCTGGCCTACTGCGACGTCAATCCCTATTTCAGTGCGGCTAACGACACACAGCCCGGCCGCACCCACCAATCCCGGAGGAAATTCTGATGCGCATTCTGGCTTTGGCGATCCCATTGATCGCAACGCTCGCGGCGGCCGCTCCGGCAAATGCGCAGACCTACGCACCCGGCTATCCGGTTTGCCTACATGTCTATGGCCCGATCACCTATTACGAATGCCGCTACACGTCACTGCCGCAATGCAACGCGTCGGCGTCAGGCCGCGCCGCGCAATGCGTCGTCAATCCGTATTTTGCCAGCGCGGAGCCGCCGGGACCGATCTACCAGCACCATCGTCATTACTACTAGCCGTTTCCACCAGCCTCGGTCGAGCCGCCGGTAACCGAACGCGACCCGACAGGCCGCGAGTGGTAGCGAGCCTGCCTTCTAACTTCATTGTGCGTACCGTAGGACCGACTCGTTATCCACATTCCTGCACTGCCAATCATATTCTATGTAGCTTGCTGTCTCTACCGCCTGGTCCTCGCCATGCAACTCGCCCACCAGATACAGTGCGGCGTCGATGCCCGCAGAAATTCCCGCCGAGAGGACGATTTTGCCGTTGTCTACGACCCGTGCGGCGCTATGGATGGTTAGGGTCTTCTCATCCTCTCGGAGCTCGGCGAGCGCTCCGTGATGGGTTGTGCCGTGCAATCCGGAGAGCAATCCCGCTTTTGCCAGAAGTAATGCGCCCGTGCACACCGACAGCACGCGTTCAGCGTGTTCACAATGATGGCGGATGAAGTTGAGGACCCGCGGATTGTTCTTTTCGCGCCGCGTTCCAAAGCCCCCAGGCACTACTAAAATGTCGGGGCCCGGACAGTCTTGGAATGAATAATCTGGATTAATGCTGAGGTTGTTGCGCGCTGTGACCGGTCGGCTTTCGATAGCGGCCGTAAACACATCAAATAGGTGCTTGCCTTCGCGCTGGCCGGCGACCCCAAACACTTCAAACGGACCAGCAAAATCCATAACTTCGACGTTGTCGAACAAGAAAATCATAACCCGTCGAGCCATTTGGTTCTCCATCCGAAGCGCCATTCGTCGAACTGCGGTCCTTCACCGACCCGAACTGGATTTACATGAGAGCGGTTGCTGCGCTGGTTAACGCGCGAGGACGGTTCGCTCCACGGTTCGGGTTTGCCAACCTGGCGGTACGTTGAGTGCAAGTGCTGGTGTGCCGATAACGACGAACTCGTCGCCCGGCCCAAGGACCATCTGCCGGCGCCAACAACTGAGAAAACCGGCCGAGCTATTGATGATGTCCTGAAGCGGCTGCTCATAGCGGATTCCCCTCGGGCGCGTCAGCCACATCGCACGCTCGCCGCTGAGAGGCTGCTGTTCGCCGTGCAAATGCTGGTACAGACCGCCATGGCCGGCTTCCATTTTGGTTGCAATGCGAGCATGAACCTCCCAGCGGCTTGGTTTGACGGCCGCTTCGTTGAGCGCGTCCAGATCTGCGCATGAGTGCACAAAATACCAGTCCTCATAGCCGGGCCGGCCCTTCAGCCACGGCACTTCGGAAATCTGGAAAGTCGCGCAAGATGCGAGCCCCGAAGGTGGCGCGCTCATCAGATCCGCCTGGAAATCCAGCAGCGCAGCGCCGTAGTCCCTCGAACTGAACGCGGCAAGAGGAGCATGCCAAAAGACATAGGCAATCATCGGTGACCTCCAGAGAAGTTTTCGAGCTACTAGAAATCGCCGTCGCGAAAGTAGGGCTGGCACCAGAGCGTCGCCTGCAGCACCATGGATTTCCACCACGCCTGGTACATGCTCTCCACCACCTCTCGCGAGTAGCCGCTCGTTGCAAGGTAGGGCTTGATCGGAATAACGATCGAGGGGACGAACGCGAAGATGTCGCGGCCACGGAGATGACCCAGCGTATGGCCGTTGTCCGTCTTGTTCTTTTTCGTTCGGTGATGCCGTAATCCGATCTCATACTGGTAATCGAGCCAGGCTTGGTCGTAGTTGGCGCGTGCCGTATCGAGGATCCACTGCCCGAACCGTTTGCGAACAGCCTTGGCATACTCGGTATCGACTTGATGGCTGTTCGGATCCTGGTAGTAGGCGCTGAGATGCGGCAGATCGAAGACGATTCCCCGCCAGGCATCTAGAAGGTCCTCGACGTGGTCCTTGAGGAGATCTTCGGAGAGCCGCAGATAAACGACATCCTCCTGCGAAAAGAGCGCGGACTTCTTCAACTCTTCCCATTCCTGCATGGATATCGGCGATTTCGCGACCTTGTCAGTGCCAAGGTCGTAGCCGGGAATCTGTTGCTGCTGTTGTTCGCGTGGGGCGTCCATAGTCTGTGCTCCTTGCTGTGATGACGGTCTGTGCGCAGTCGTTATCGACTTCGTCGCTGAAGCCTGGTCGTCCCCCATCAGAAAAGAAATGCTCTCGCGGTATAACGCGTAGCGCATCTCCTCGAGATGCATCAGGTGCGTGCCTCGGCTGATCTTGATGTCGCGCTTATTGGGAGAGGCAGCGAAAGCATCGAACAGCCAGCGGGCGTCCTGATCAGGGATGAGCCCGTCCCACTCGCCGCGAATGATAGCGACCGGCGCCCGCACTTGCGCTGGATCGCAGGCAAACTCCCCGTGCCAAGCGTGTAGAATGTCAACGAAAGGGCCTGTCGGGATTTTCACACCTGCCGGACTGCGCGTGTGACTTTCCGGATCAGTGTCGAGATAGCGCTCACCCCATTCCGCGAAATGTACGCGAGACAAAACCGATGGAGCGCGCGGCGGCACGTCTTCGACGAACCGAGCCCACTGATCTTCTATGGTAACGAAGCGCCATGCGGGCGCAGGTGGCGGCCCTTCGTATCGACGTGGTGCGCGACGTGCGATCGGGGCGAACAGGACGATCCGATCGACCATTGTCGGGTGCCGTCCGGCGAATCGGCAGGTCGGCATCGACGCCCAGGAGTGACTGATAATCGAAAGGCTCGGAATCGCCAGATGTTGCAGAATGAAGCGAACCGCCGCTTCGAGCTGCTCGCTTCCGTCCTGTGCCCGGCAGAGGGCGGAATTCGCCCCCGCCGGTTCGCTCATTTCCGGATAGCGATCGGAGTAGCCGTAGCCGAGAAAGTCAAAGCTCCACACGTCGAACCCGGCATCGCACAACGCATCGCGCCAGGAATAGCCGTCGAAACGATGCGCGATCGAGAGCGCGGATGGAAACGTCGCGCCGTGGACGTAAATGACCGGTCGTACTTCCGGCGCCTGACTTGCCGTCGGCGGAAGATGGCGGAGGAAAAGTTGCAATCCCTGGCGTGGGCTTTCGATCCAATAATGTTCCTCACGTGGATCGAGCTTTTGGGCGCTGGCTTGGAGCACGGCGCGATCCTCAGATCACCACATACTGGAAGCGCTCGCGTTTTGCGAGCTTCGACAAAGCCTCGCCGGCGATCATTTCCTTGAAATGCGGCGTTTTCTGATGCGCCTCGAATGCGTCTTCATCTTCGAACACTTCATAGAAGAAAAATTCGGAAGGTTCGTCTTTCGACTGGTGGATCAAGAATGCTTGAACACCTGGATCATTTTGCGCTTTCGGCATGAATTTCCGCAAAATCCCGGCGACCGCCTCGGTCTCCTGCGGTTTCGCTTTCCAGAAAGCAGTCACGACTAGGCCATTTCGAAGTTGCCGATAGTCAACCATGGTTCGATCTCCGCCAGTGGCACCCGCCACGCGACAGCCTCTCACCTAAGCTCATCCGTGATGGAACTCTTGGGCAGAGGGGAAGTTTGGTTGGAACGGAGAGGAAGACGTTTGGCACCTGCGGTTCGATCCGCGCTCCGCGCGAACGGAAATCAGGTGGCGCGCACTTCTTCGGGGCAGCAGGAAGATCGGCGAAGGGGCAGTTGTCGGCATCCGGTGTGTCTATGACCCAAACTGCTCCCCTCAAGCTCCTGTTCTCGACGGAAAATATTCCAGCTCGGGATCGGCTCGAGCATTGGCGTGAAATGTCCAAAGCCGTCCACAAAATCGACTGGTACCCGCTGGCAGACGGCGTCATTCAACAGGAGGCGGCGGCATATTGTCTGCCGGGGCTGCGCGTGATCGAAGGCATAAGCTCGAACACGGGCTTCACCGCGCGACGGACACCTGAGCTGCTAGCACGCGAACAAGACGATCTAATCCTCGATATTCAAATCGAGGGCTGCCTCATATTGTCCCAGCTTGGACGCGAAACCCGCTTAGGTCCCGGCGAGGCCGTGTTAGCGTCCAGTTCGGACGTGGGAACCGCGATACGGACGCCGAATTCCCGATTCATCGCGTTGCGCCTACCTCGGCGCTTGCTTGCGCCGATGCTCCGCGAGATTCAAAGTCGTATTTGCGTTCGATTGCCGAGAGAAGCTGAGGCGACGCGCCTGCTGTTGAATTATGTCTCGGCAGTAATCAGAAGCGATGCTTTGGAAAACAGCAGCACGTTGCGCGATCTGGTGGTTGCGCATGTGTACGATCTCATCGCACTGGCAGTCGCTCCCAAACAGGAAGTGATCGAGGATGCGCAGCGCCGCGGGCTCGCAGCGGCACGGCTCCGCGCTATAAAGTCAGACGTTGTCGCGAATTTGGGGGACAGCGATATGACGGAGTCGTCGCTCGCCAAGCGCCACCGGCTTTCGCCGAGATATATGCGCATGCTGTTCGCAGCCGAGGGCATGACCTTTTCTGACTTTCTCCGATGCTCCCGGCTAACCCGTGCGCACCAGATTCTGACCGACCCGCGCAATTGCGGACGAACTATCAGTTCAATCGCCTACGAAGTCGGTTTCGGCGATCTGTCCCACTTCAATCGCCTGTTTCGCGCGCAATATGGCGCACGGCCGTCGGAAGTTCGAGCACAGAGATACCCATTCCTTTGAGAGGGGCGCGTCGCATCGCCCGCGCGCAAATACCCATTTCTGCGGAGGTCCGGACCGGATAGTCGGACCATCACAAGCAAAAGTCGGATCCGGCTAGATCGCGGCGCAGCCGCGGCAGCTCCGGCAAATGCGTAGACCTGTTAGACATCACCGGCGTGTCATCCAAAAAGCGCGTCACGCGATGCGCGTGCCTTTGGCCGTCGTTGAAAGACTTTTTGCGTGCTCGATGAATGCGCGCAGCTTCGGCAGAACTTCCCGTCGCCCGGAGTGGAAGAGGAAGATCCCGGGCGTCGTTGGCGCGAAGGCCGCCAGCACATGCCTCAATCTGTGCTCGCCTAGCGCAGCCTTCGCGACCGGCTCGGGTATCTGCGCCAAGCCCACGCCTTCGAGCGCGGCGGCGAGCAAAGTCGGGAAGTCGTTGGCGATCAAAGGCCCCGCAACCGAAACCTCCAGCGGCCGGTTTCCGTCGATGAATCGCCAGAGCGCGATCGCGCCGTTCGATCGGCGCTGTCGAAGACAGGCATGGCCGCGCAGACCTTCCGGTCGCTTCGGTGCGCCTGCCCGAGCAAGATAGTCAGGGCTGCCGACCACCACGAAGCGAAAAGGTGGCGTCAGCCGCACCGCGGTCATGTCGGCGGCAATGAACTGTCCGAGCCGAATGCCGGCGTCAAAACCCTGCTCCGCGATATCGACAAGCTCCTCGCTCGCGGCGATCTCGAGCTCGACGTCCGGATACGCCGCACAAAAGGATGCGATCATCGGCTGCAGGATCAGCGGCACGACGGCGCGCGGCACCGCCAGGCGAAGAAGCCCCGAGGGCCGGCGGCCGAGATCGCGCGCTGTCTCGCCGGCCGCGACAAGTTCCTCGAAGGCAGGTCCGGCCCGCGCGAGAAAACGCCCGCCCGCTTCAGTCAGGCCCACGCTGCGGGTGGTCCGGGTGAAGAGCGGCGCACCGATCCTGGCCTCGAGCACCCGCACCGCCTGGCTGATGGCGGATGGCGTCACGCCGAGGTCGGCGGCGGCGCGCCGAAAGCTCTTGTGCCTGGCCACGCTCAGGAAAGCTTCGACGCCGTCGAGCGCGCCCTGCCGGACTGTGAAGTTCTGCTTCATAAGTCGTCGACATTATCGCGGATAGTAGTCCAAGGCCAGCGGGCCTAGCTTTGGCTCCGATAGAAGGAGCCCTCGCCATGTCCTTGCCCAAGATCCTCGTCACTGGCGCCACCGGGAAAACAGGCGCCGTCGTCACCTCGGAGCTGCTGCGCGCCGGCTATCCGGTCCGCGCCATGGTACGGCGGGAGGATGGCCGCAGCGCGCGGTTGAAGGCGCAGGGCGCCGAGATCGCCGTCGCCGATATGAGCGATGTCGAGCGAGTCGCCGATGCGCTGAAGGATGTCCGGCGCGCCTACTATTGTCCACCTTACGATCCCTACATGATTCAAGGCGCGGTCGCTTTCGCGGTGGCCGCCAAGGACGCCCGGCTCGAGCACATCGTCGGCCTGACCCAATGGCTGGCGACCCCCGCCCATCCATCGCTCATGACCCGCCAGAGCTGGCTGGTCGATCGGCTGTTCTCGATGATCCCTGGGGTCTCCCACACAATCATCAACCCTGGCTTCTTCGCTGACTCGTACCTGGTGTTGACTGGGGTTGCCGCGCACCTCGGCGTCTTTCCCTGGATTTTCGGCAATAGCCGCAACGCGCCACCTTCCAACGAGGATATCGCGCGAGTTGCTGTCGCCGCCTTGATGGATCCCGCCCGGCATGAAGGGAAGAGCTACCGGCCAACCGGACCAGACCTCCTCGGCGCGGAGGACATGGCCAAGGCAATCGGCCGCGCGGTCGGGCGGTCGGTCAGGGTCGTGCCGACGCCTATCTGGCTGTTCATGAAGACGGCCCGGATGGGGGGCTTGCCGATCGATCTCCTAAGCAACGTTCGCTATTACATCGACGATCACAAGCGCGGCGCTTTCGAGTTGGGCGCACCAACCACCGATGTGCTCGATGTGACCGGTCGCCTACCCGAGGATTTCGAGACGATCGCGCGTCGTTATGCGGCGCTGCCCGACAACCGGCGCACCCTCGGCAACTGGCTTCGCCAGTTCGCGCAGTTCATGGTGGCGCCACTGAGCCCCGGCTTCAATTTTGACCGCTACGACCGCGAACTGCGCCGTCCTTTCCCGTCGGAGCCGCAGCTCGCGCCCGACTCCGCGGTGTGGCGGCGCGAGCACGCCATCGCTGAAGCCGTCAGGCCCGCGTCGCCGGGCGGCGACAAGGCTCGTCCCGCCGCCAGCCGCGTGCCGGCCTAACCCTAAGTCGATCGCCGGTTAAAACAACCGCGGACGATGCGCGCGACAATCAAGGGAGCAACGCAATGCGAGACACGACATTTTCCCGACGCGACATGCTCACGGCGGCGGGCGCGCTCACCGTCGGTGCCGCTTTCGCGAAGCCGTTCAACGCCGCTGCCGCTGAGCCCAGCGGGGCTGGTCCAGAGCCGACATCCTGGGTGGATTCGGCGATGCCCGAGGTGACGCATCGCATGATCGAGACGAACGGCATCCGCTTACACGTGGCCGAACAGGGTGAAGGCCCGCTCATCATCCTCTGCCACGGCTTTCCCGAGTGCTGGTATTCCTGGCGACATCAGCTTGGGGCGCTGGCGAAGGCTGGGTTCCGCGCGGTGGCCCCCGACTTGCGCGGCTATGGGCGAAGCGACCGTCCCGAAGAGGTGGAGAAGTATACGATTGTCCATGACATCGGCGATATTGTGGGTCTCGTCAGCGCCTTGGGCGCTGAGCAGGCGGTGATCGCCGGTCACGACGCCGGGGCAACGATAGGATGGCAAGCGGCGGTTCTGCGCCCTGATCTCTTCCGTGCTGTCATCGCGCTCAGCGTGCCATTCCGGGAGCGGGGGTTCGGCACCTCGGTCGCGCCGACGACGCTGATGCCGCAGAACAAGGATGCGATCTTCTACCAGCTCTACTTCCGAACCCCCGAGGCCGAAGCGGCGCTCGGCCGCGACGTGCGTCAGACGATCCGTTCCCAACTCTACACGCTCTCGGGCGACGGTCCGCCGCCCTCGGACGCGGGAGGGTTTGCTAAAGGGATGCTGCCGCGGAAGGGTGGTTTCTTGACCAATCCGACATCCCTGCCGGCCTGGGTCACGGAGACCGACGTCGATGTTTATGTCGCGGAATTCACGCGGACCGGATTCCGTGGTGCCCTCGGCTTTTACCGCAACGTGGATCGCAGCTGGGAACTGCTGGCTCCCCTTGCCGGAGCCGCGGTAGCCGTTCCTGCGCTCTACATCGCCGGCAATCGGGATGTTATCGTTGCCGTGAACTCCCAGTATATCGCCAATCAATCGGCAATGGTTCCCAAGCTCCGGCCAGCGGTGATGCTGCCCGGCTGCGGTCATTGGGCCCAGCAAGAGCGTGCGGCGGAGGTCAGCGCTGCCATGATCGACTTCCTTCGGAGCTTGTAGGCGAGGACGAGAACGCGGGCACGAGAAGGTGGTTACTTTCACCGATGCTTCGATTTGCTACGGCGTCGTCGCGATTGGGCGCGATCCGCCATTAGCCGGAAAAGCCGCCCGAAGCGGCGAAGGCCGGGCCAGCCGGGTCGCATCACCAGATCATGCCGAAAGGATCGCGCTAATGCTTGACACCGCCTCTCTCTCCACTGCGTTCCTTGTTTATGTAGGCGTGATCGCCGCGATCCTGGCGGGAATGCTCCCGCGCGCATTCCGCGGAGCCGGCAAAGTAGTTGCACTGGGCTTTCTCGCGATTTGGCTTGCCTATGCCGGTGCGTTCAGCTGGTTCGGGCTGCTCCGCGATCCGAGCTTGCGGCCCCCTGGTGCTACGCTTCTCGTCGGGCCGGTTTTTGCCGTCCTGATCCTGATAACTGGCGTGCTGCCTGCTGGGCGGCGTCTTGCGGCGAGCTTCTCGGTTGCACTCCTGATCGGTTTCCAATTATTCCGGGTGGGGCCCGAACTGACCATCACTGAACTCTACTACCATGGCCTCGCGCCGCGGCTACTGACGCTGCCGGGAGGCAACGTCGAACTTCTCGTCGCGCTCAGCGCCCCAATTTTCGCTTGGATTGCGGCATGGGGCACCATCGGCCGTCGGATTGCGTTTGGCTGGAATGTGCTAGGCCTACTTTCGCTCTTCAACGTTGCAGCGCGTTCGGTGCTGAGTGCTCCGGGTCCGCTGAATCTTCTCCATACCGAGGTCCCGAACCTCGCCTTCGTCGACTTCCCGTTCGGACTTATCCCCGGGTTCATGGCCCCGCTTGCGTTTGCGATCCACATGCTGACCTTTCGCGCTCTGAGCCTGGCCAGTCGGAGTTCAAGAGCCCAATGGAATGCTCGGTCCGCCTCCGCCGCGTCAACCTGAGAACTCTTCGACCGATAACCCTCGCACCCGGCGAGAACGACAAGGCTCGCACACCGGGGCGACGTATCAGAGGAGAGCCAGTCGCGCGATTGGGCACGCTTCACCGCAGGCAGGCAAGGTGACTCGAAACACCGGCTGTTTGAAATTCGAATCCATATCTACTCGAGCTCGACGACCTTCCCGTCGACCAACGAAACCCGCCGGTCCATCCGGCCCGCCAGATCCATGTTGTGAGTAGCGATCAGCATCGCGACGCGCGTCGCCTTGACGAGCTGCATCAACGCCTGGAACACATGATCGGCGGTATTGGGATCGAGATTTCCGGTGGGCTCGTCCGCAAGCAGCGCCCGCGGCGCGTTGGCAACGGCGCGGGCGAGCGCAACCCGCTGCTGCTCGCCGCCGGATAGTTCGGCGGGCCGGTGTTTGACGCGATCGCTCAAGCCCAGATAGGAGAGAATTTCGGTCGAGCGTTTGATAGTCTCGGACCGTTTGAGGCCGCGGATCATCTGCGGCAGCATCACGTTCTCGAGTGCGGAGAACTCCGGCAGCAGGCGGTGCGATTGATAGACGAAACCGATCTCGGTGCGGCGGATCTGGGTTCGCTCCATATCGGAGAGCTGCGAGGTCGGCGCGCCTGCGACATAAACCTCGCCCTCGTTGGGGCTTTCGAGCAGGCCGGCGATATGCAGCAGCGTTGATTTGCCCGAGCCGGACGGTGCCACCAGCGCGACCGATTGCCCCGCCCACAGCGCCAGCTTGACGCCGTCGAGGATGACGAGCGGCGCGTCGCCCTGCATGTACTGGCGTTTTATCTCGTGGAGATAGATGACCGGTACATCTTCCGTCCCCTGCTCCATCAGCCCCTCACTCGTACCGGAGCGCTTCGATGGGATCGAGGCGCGCGGCGCGCCACGATGGGTAGAGCGTAGCGAGGAAGGACAGCGTCAGCGCCATGATCACGACTGCTGAGGTCTCCCCGAAATCGATGTCGGCCGGCAACTTCGAGAGGAAATACAATTCCGGCGAGAACAATTCGGTGCTGGTGAGCCAGGACAGGAACTGCCGGATCGATTCGATGTTCAGACAGATCACCAGGCCGACGAAAAATCCGGTCAGCGTGCCGACCACGCCAATCGCGGCGCCCGTGATCAGGAACACCCGCATGATCGAGCCCTGCGAGGCGCCCATGGTACGCAGGATCGCGATATCGCTCCCCTTGTCCTTGACCAGCATGATCAGGCCGGAGACGATGTTGAGCGCCGCCACCAGCACGATCATGGTCAGGATCAGGAACATCACGTTGCGTTCGACCTGGAGCGCATTGAAGAAGGTCGAGTTGCGCTGCCGCCAGTCCACCAGGAATACCGGCCGGCCGGCGGCCTCGGTCACCGCCTTGCGGAAAGCGTCGATGCGATCGGGGTTGGTGGTGAACACCTCGATCGCGGTGACGTCATTGTTGCGGTTGAAATAGGCCTGCGCTTCGGCAAGCGGCATGAACACCATGCCGGCGTCATATTCCGACATGCCGATCTCGAACACGGCCGTCACCTTGTACGGCTTGATGCGCGGCGTCGTGCCCATCGGCGTCACGGCGCCGCGCGGCGATACCAGCGTGACGCTGTCGCCAGCGTGCAGCGACAATTGATCGGCAAGTCTGCGGCCGATAGCGACGCCTTGCCCTTCGTCAAAGCCTTCGAGCGTGCCCTGCTTGATGTTCTTGGCGATCGAGGTGAGGTTGTTCAGATCGTCGGCGCGGATGCCGCGAATCAAGACGCCTGAGGCGTTGAACGGCGAAGATGCCAGCGCCTGGCCATCCACGACCGGCGCGGCCAGCCGGATGCCCTGCACCTGGCTGATGCGCTCGGCGACGTCTTTCCAGTCGGTCAGCGGCGATTCCAGCGGCTGCACCAGGAGATGTCCGTTGAGGCCGAGGATCTTGTCCAACAGTTCCTTGCGGAAGCCGTTCATCACGGCCATCACAATGATCAGCGTCGCCACGCCAAGCATGATTCCGAGAAACGAGAAGCCGGCGATGACCGAGATGAATCCTTCCCTGCGGCGCGCCCGCAGATAGCGCCCCGACAGCATCCACTCGAACGGCGCAAAAGGGGTGGTCTGGATTGGTTCGTTCACGGTCTCATCCATCGCTCGATCATCCCATGATTCGGGGTCAATTGTGGCCGGATTGGCCGACCAACGATGCCCGCGGTGGATAATAATTTATCCGGCGATCATTGCGACCACGTCAGCGTGAGCCAAGTTCTCGCGCGAACCATCGCTGCGCCGCTTGATCTCGATCCTGCCTTCGGCAAGCCCTTTGGGCCCGATCATGATCTGCCAGGGAATGCCGATCAGGTCGGCGGCGGCGAACTTGGCACCGGCGCGTTGGTCGGTGTCGTCGTACAGGACCTCGACACCTCGCGCGCTCAATTCGCGATAGAGCTTTTCGCAAGCGGCATCAGTGTCGTCAGCGCCCTGCTTCAGGTTCAAAATGATGGCCTTGAACGGCGCGACCGCTTCCGGCCATTTGATACCGGCATCGTCATGGCAGGCTTCGATGATGGCGCCGACCAGGCGCGAGACGCCGACGCCGTAGGAGCCGCCATGGATCGGCACCTCCGTGCCATCGGCGACGGCGACGGTGGCCTTCATCGTGTCGGAATATTTGGTGCCGAAGTAGAAGATCTGACCGACTTCGATGCCCCTGGTATGTACCCTCTTGTCGCTCGGCACCTCGCGCTCGAAGCGGCCGGCGTCGTGTACGTCTTCGGTCGCGGCGTAGACCGAGGTCCACTGCTGGATGATCGGCGAGAGGTCGCCGTCGTAATCAACGTCCTCGCCAGGTACCGCCAGATTGAGCACGCCGCTGTCGCAATAGACGCCGGACTCGCCGGTCTCCGCGAGCACGATGAATTCATGGCTGAGGTCGCCGCCAATCGGGCCGGTTTCTGCGCGCATCGGGATCGCCTTCAACCCCATCCGCGCAAAGGTCCGCAAGTAAGCGACGAACATCTTGTTGTAGGAACGCCGCGCCGCGGTCTCATCGATGTCGAAGGAATAAGCGTCCTTCATCAGGAACTCGCGGCCTCGCATGACGCCGAAACGCGGGCGCTGCTCGTCGCGGAACTTCCACTGGATGTGATAGAGATTGAGCGGCAGGCTTTTGTAGGATTTCACGTAGGCGCGGAAAATCTCGGTGATCATCTCCTCGTTGGTCGGCCCAAACAGGAGTTCGCGCTTGTGCCGATCGGTGATGCGCAACATTTCCGGGCCGTAGGCGTCGTAGCGTCCGCTCTCGCGCCAGAGATCGGCAAGTTGCAGCGTCGGCATCAACAGTTCCAGTGCGCCAGCGCGGTCCTGTTCCTCGCGCACGATTTGCTCGATCTTCTTCAGGACCCGGAAGCCAAGCGGCAGCCACGCGTAGATGCCGGCCGCCTCCTGCCGCATCATGCCGGCGCGCAGCATCAACCGATGCGACACAATCTCCGCCTCTTTGGGATTCTCCTTCAGGATCGGCAGAAAATACCGCGACAACCGCATCAGCACACCACAAGAATCGGCGGGGAGAGCAGTGAAAGCGGATTGTCGCGGAAAACACAAGACCGGGATTTAGGAAAAGCCGCTAAGCTAGTGGATTTCCTCACATTTTATCGGTCGGGCAGCAGCAACCAAGGTGCTTGTCTCGCGGGCACGTCGAAATCATCTTCCGGCGCGATCCCTTGGACGGCCTCACATCTTCATGTCGGATGGCATCTTCTTCATGTCCATCTTGGCGGCACCCCCAGGCCCCTGGGCGCCCACACCCTGCACATCGAGCGAGACCTGTACCTTGCCGGCCTTTTCGAATTCGAGTGTTACCGGCACCTTGTCGCCCTGTTTAAGCGGGCCCTTGAGGTCCATCATCATCAGATGATAGCCGCCCGGCGCAAGCTTGACGGTCTTGCCGGGCTCGATCGTGAGACCCTTGTCGAGCGGCCGCATTGTCATCACGCCATTTTTCATGCTCATCTCATGCATCTCGACCTTGGCGGCGATATCAGCGGAACCGCCGATCAGCCGGTCCGGCGAGGAACCGTTGTTCTCGATGGTCAGATAGCCGCCGCCGGTCTTGGCTCCGCCCGGCGTGGCGCGGCTCCAGGCTTGCGTGATCACGAGATCGCCGGCCTTGACCTCATCGGCGCGAAGTGGCGTGGCGAGCAGGATTGCAATCAAGCTTGCGCAGGCGATCGATACGAAACTGGGTCTTGTGTGTAGCATTGCTTGGTTCTCCTGTTGCTTTCATTCTATTGCACGAGGTGAATGGCGGGATGCTGCGTGCCGAGCACTCCGACGACGGCAAAAATCGCTAGTCCGAGTGCGATCTCGATCGTGCCGTTGCGCGCGAGCTGACGGAGCGCTTCGGGTTGCTCGGTCTTGCCGGATCGCAGAGCAAGCCGTGGCGTGAGCCAGAAGCGGTTAACGGCCGCGAACGCCAGCATCAAAGCGAAAATGACGAGTTTCAGGATCAGCAGTTGCCCGTATTCGGTGACAAAGAGGCCGCGAACCGAGCCGACCAGGATCCAGGCATTGACGATGCCGCTGAGTACGAGGAACGCCACACTGAGCATGCCAAGCGTGGAAAACCGGCGGGCTGCATCGTAGACCAGCGTGGCACCAGGCGATGCAGGAATTTTGGCGATCGCGGCGAGCAGAAGGACCAGCGAAACCACGCCGCCAATCCAGGCTGCCGCGGCGCAGAGATGGAGGACATCTGCGGTCAGATGCACATACCCCAATGTATGCGGCGTTGACGCGGCATGTCCGGTCCAGGCGATTGATGCCGTCAGGCCCACAGCCGCTCCAAGGCCCAGCCAGCGCCAGAATGCCGAGCGCTCGAAGGCCAGGCAAAACGCCAGCAGGATCGCCAGCGCCAGGCGGACCTGCGAGACCGATCCAAACTGCGTCAGGCTGAGCACGTCGCGCAGCGCCCCCGACGTTATGGCCTCGCCAAGGCTCTCGTCACTCAACGACATCGTCAGCAACAGCACCCAAGCCAGCCCGGAGATCACGGTGGCGGCGAGACTGATCCAGGCCACGTACCGCGTTTGCATCCGGAACAGTTTTGCGGCCGCTTCTTGCGACTTCAAAGCGGGGTTGGCCACGACGGCCGGGAATACCAGCGTTCCGGTCACGATCGCAGTCGCCGCGAAATGTATCGCGCGCGTGGCGATCATGGCTCCGTTGTCCGCCGCACCGAAATCCATCTGCCGGCCTTTATGCTATTGGCCGACCTGAAACGTGAAATTGCCGTTGGTGGTATGGGTATCCACCGAAAGCACCCGCCAGTTCACGTGGTAGGTCCCGCTACCGGCGGGCCGCAACGACACCGACATCTGGGTCCCGCTGACCCGGGCCTTGCCGGTATCGACGCGCTCGCCGGCCGCATTGGTCACGGTGATGCTGCTGAAGGCCGGCTCCAGCTTCTGGGTAAACCACAGCGTCACCTCGCGCGGCGGTGCCGCTACCTTGTTGCCGACACGGGGCTCGGCGTGGTCGAGGAACGCGTGTGCGCCCACTTCGCCGGTCGCAAACAAAAACAGCAGCGGGATGACCGCAATCAGGGATAAGAGTCGCATGGTCAATTCCTTGCAAAGGGGCTTGCGGGCTGAACCGGGCCGCCGAAGATCGGCTTGCCGATGCCGCGTGGGTCGATGTCGTCGAGATAGAGGTGCAGTTGCGCGATCACGCCGACATTGGTGCCGCTTTGCCGGTTGATCGGAATCAGCGCCTCCACGGCGACCTGAAAGGTACTTCCGACCCAGATAACGCCAGGGTTGATGGTGCCTGTCGTCGTCGTGCCTGACGTCAGCGTGTTCGCCACCGGCGTCTGCAGGGTTGCCTCGACCAGCGGGATCAGGTGATTGATGAATTCCGGCAGGCCGAGATCAATCACGGCGGACTTCAAATAAGGCATGCTGTATTGGATAGTTGCGCCCCAGTTCAGCACACGCGGATGAAATTCCGTGTCGACGGTTTGATTGCCAGTATCGGGATCGATGCCAAAGGTTGTCGTGAAATTCCGGGCCGGGATCGCGTAGCCGACCTGGCCGGTAATCGCGACAGGCCTGATCCACGACAACGTGTCGGGAAGATCGCCGAGGCCTTTGCCGAAATAGATGTTCGGGATGTAGGTGTTGAACGCCTCCGCTCCGACTTCCTTCGCGCCCGTGCCACCCCACTCGATGCTGACGCCCACCGACATCACGAACTCATGTTCCGGGTTTTTGTAGACGCGGTACTTGAAGGTCGTATCGAGGTTCTGGAACCCGTTGGCTCCCGCTACCGTTGGATCCATCGGACCAAGGAAGGTGTAAGTCGAGCCGAATGATATCGCGAAATCCTCGGTGATCCGTTTGGAAAACTCGCTGGATACATCGCGCTGCCGCACCGGTGGATCGTCGCCGGTCTTGAAGCTGTCGACGGTCGGAAGCGAGAGTTCATCGTTCACGCCGGGGTCGTCGATGCCGAGCGTGGCCGGAAAGAAGCGATTGCCGACGATTTCGTGGGCGACGCTTTGATTGAAGGGGACGAGCATTATCGCGAGCCCTGGCAGGCTCGCGCGCCAAAGACGGGTAGACATGAAAATTCTCCGCAAATTTTAAGTCGTGAAAGCATGAGCGCGGCCGATGGCCGCCAAGTTCACGTTAGTTGCGGCGGCGCGCGCGCCTGGGTGTTCGAGCCGACCCGCGCGGCCCGCAAACTGTCCGTAGGCTCCAGCCATGAGACGCGCTGGTAGAGGCGCTGCAGGCTTACAAAAATAAACGGCGGCGGATCGACGGAAATTGCCGCGCCATGACCGGCTGCACAAAGCACGCAGCAAATTCCGTGATCATGCTGGGTCTCTCCCGGCGCCGTCTGCGTGTCCGCCGAAGCCGCGCTGTCGTGGCAAATCGAGGCTGCCAGCGCGGGATCGGAGGCAGCGAAAGCGACCATGCGAAACGCCGCGATCGGCGCAACCATTTGCACCAGGATCGAGAGCAGCACGATTGGAATGAAGACTTCCAGTCGCCGTCGCATGATTTTCCCCAAAACGCCTTGGGTGTCGTAGCACCCGTCTAAACCCTTGTCGAGAATGCTTCCACCGCGGCGCCGGAGAGTTTCCGCCGTGCGATTCTCCCGCAACACGGCGCCACTGCGGGAATAAATTCGAGTTGCGGGGTTTGTTGTTGCTGACACCCCGCGTCTGAACAACAAGAGGAAGGTATTCTGCCATGACATCCAGGACATTCGCCGCTATCGCGGCAACGGCCGTTATTTGCGCAAGCTCGCTTGCGTTCGCGCAAATGGCCCCCGCCAAGATGGCCGACACAGCAAAGGGCAAGGCGTTGGTGGATGGCAAGGGCATGACCCTCTACACCTTCGACAAGGACGCCGGTGGAAAGTCGATGTGCAACGGCCCGTGTGCCGATAATTGGCCGCCGTTGATGGCCAGCGCCGACGCCAAGTCTTCCGGTGACTGGACGGTCGTCACGCGGGACGACGGCAAGACGATGTGGGCGTACAAGGGAAAACCCCTCTACGCGTGGAAGAACGACAAGGCCGCCGGCGACACCGATGGGGACGGCAAGCTTAACGGCGCGTGGCACGTCGCGAGGCCCTGATCCGTCCGCAACGGGCAACTCGTGCGCGGCGCTTGACGACACCAACCAAGACCGCGACAGGAGGCATCGGGCGCTTTAGGATGGGCGGTCCATCCTAAAAGCGCTTCCGAGGTCACGTGAAAAAGACACGGCTCGCTGTCGCCGCGATATTTCTCTCGCTGTCTTGTCTCTGCCCTGAAGTCTCAAATACACGATCTCGGACGAGCGGCTGCCGAAGATCCTGAGCTGGAACAAATCCGAGCCACCGGCCAGGTTCGACGCGGCGATGGCCGCCGAAGGATTATTGACATCCGAGCCTGCCCCCATAGCGCTCACGCGGAGAGGTTCTTAGACCCGCAAATAATCCGGCCCTACCCAAATACCTAGCACGTCCCCGCCTCCCATTCGGCCATGGTCAAATTCCAATCATTACGCAGCCTGCTGTAATTTTGAACAATCGTTGCCGAAAATGATGACAAGACGAAAAAGATGGTCTAGCAATGCGGGCGCAGGCTAGCCGCAAGGCTTCAGTCTGGTGGTCCAAGTCTCGGGAGGAGCCCCTGGCGCGCACAAGCAGCGTCGCCCCGTCAATCAAGATCAAATCCAAATTTTCGGGGAAAAGGGTCGACACAATTTTTAGAGCAGGGCTTCACCGCCCTGCTCTCTTTTTTGAGACGATCTTCGCTATACCTTGATGACGGCTTCCCCCAATTCAGCAAAGTTTTGAACTTGCCGCCGCGCGCCGTGAGGATTCGACGGCGATCGTCTATCACCGCCTGTTTCGCGAACACCCCGACGCGCAAGCCATGTTTCGCAGCGAAGGCGGCGAGCTGGTCAACGGCTCGATGCCGGCGTTGACGATCGAGGCGATCCTGGATTTTGCCGGCGACCGCAGGGGGAGTTTTCGCTCGATCGAGTGCGAAGCTGCATCGCACGATGCTTACGGCAGGCCGCGCGAATTGTTCGTCGCGTTCTTCGGCGTGGTCGCGGCGACCTTGCGCAAGGTGCTGGGCATCGACCGGTCGCGCAAGATCGATGCGGCGTGGCAGAAACTGCTGGCCGAACTCAACGATGTGATCGTTCAGCCCCAAGCACAAATGCGATAGCGTTGGCTGAAAGCCTATTGCCGGGTGCCTACAAAGCAAGTGGCGCGAACTACCCGAGTATGAGAAACTACCCTCCCCGGCGGCGCATGCAATGACGCGGTCGGTGACAAAAACGTGGCAAACAGGGAGCGAGTGATGTCCGGGACAAACAAATCCTCAACGACCAGGCGCGAACTTCTTCAGGCGGCGGCAAGCGCCGGCGCGGCGACAACCCTGCTCGGTGGGCTGGGCGTGAATCTCGCGACGGCAGCGGAAGTGGGACGCTCGGAGAAACCATTGAAGGCCGCGTTCTCCAACGCGGGCCTGCAGGCCACGTGGTGCGCCCAGGGCAAGCAGGCCGCCGAATGGTGGGGCAAGCTGTTCAACGTCGAGGTCACCTGGTTCGACGGCCAGCTCGACGCCGTCAAGCAGCGGGCGGCCATCGACAACATGGCCTCGCAGAAATGGGACTTCGTCGCCATCCAGGCGTTCGGCATCGGCACGCTGACCCAGCCCGTGCAGAAGATGATCGATGCCGGCACTCCCGTGATCGACATGGACACGCTGATCGCGCCACTCGACCAGATCAACGTCCACGCGTTTCTCGCCCCCGACAATGAATTCATGGGAGCCTCGGTGACGCAGGCGCTTGTCAACGCCATCGGCGGCAAGGGCAAAGTGATCATGACGCAGGGCGCGCTCGGCCATACCGGCGCGCAAGGCCGCGCCAAGGGCTTCAACACCGTGGTGAAGCAGTTTCCAAACATCGAGGTGCTCGATACCCAGCCCGCGGATTGGGACGTGTCGAAGACGGCGCGGCTATGGGAGACCTATCTCACCAAGTATCCGCAGATCGACGCGGCCTTCTTCCACAATGACGATATGGCGCTGGCGGCCTACAACATCATGAAGGCGCACAACCGCACCAGCATCCTGATCGGCGGGGTCGACGCCATGCCTCCGGCGATCCAGGCGGTAAGCGAAGGCCGCATGTTCGCAACCGTCCGCAATCCTTCCTGCCGCATCCATGGCGGAGCCATTGTCGCCGGCGTCGCCGCGGTGACCGCGGGCGAAAAGAGCGGCAAGGGTATCCCGAAAAGCGTCGTCACGGATGGCCCGGTCGTAACCAAGGCCAATGCGGCGGGAATGCAGTGGATGGAGGATCATTTCCTGATCTGAGCCGTGATGCCGCAAGGCCGCTCGCCCATCCTCGAACTGCAAGAGATCACGAAGGCCTTCGGCGGCGTCGAGGCGCTCCGTGGCGTTGACTTCGTGCTCTCCGCCGGCGAGATCCATGGTCTCGTCGGCGAAAACGGCGCCGGCAAGAGCACGCTGATGAAGATCATCGCCGGCGTGCATACGGAGTTCTCGGGCCGTTTGTTGCTGGATGGGCGCGAGACCCGTTTTCGATCGGCGCGTGACGCGCACGCGGCCGGCATCGCCATGGTTCATCAGGAGCTCAGCGTTGCGCCTGATTTGTCGATAGCCGAGAACGTGTTTCTAGGCAGCCAGCCCACCAACCGCTTCGGCTTGGTGCAGTGGCGGCGCATGGCGCGCGAAGCCGGTGAGCAACTGGCCAGGTTCGGAATCGACGTCGATCCGCTTTCGCGGCTCGGCGACCTGCCGATCGGCCTGCAGCAGTTGATCGAGATCGCCCGCGTCCTGTTCTCGGGCGCCCGCATCATCATCCTCGACGAGCCGACCTCCGCCCTTTCGCCGCCGGAGGTGGAGCGTCTGTTTTCGACCTTGCGACGCCTGCGCGACGAGGGCACCGGCATCATCTTCATTTCCCATTTCATCGAGGACATCCTGCGTGTCTCCGACACGGTGACGGTCTTCCGCAACGGCAGGAAGGTCGCCGAGGCGCAAGCGGCCGACACCAGCAAGGCTGCCCTGATCGAGGCCATGATCGGCAAGGGCCGCGAGGCGCTCGAAGAGAGCTATACGGAGGACATCCCGCTGCCGCCACTGAGCGATCGGCCGGTGGTGTTGAAGGCAAGCGGACTTTCGCTCGCCCGCAGCCTCAAAGACGTCTCGTTCGAGGTACGGGCCGGCGAAGTGCTGGGCATCTACGGCTTTATGGGGTGCGGGCAGCTCGAGCTCGCGCGCATTCTCTTCGGCAAGCTCAGGCCCGATCACGGTGGGCTTGTCGTCGCCGGCGGCCAAGCGACCTTCGCCAGCACGGCCCAAGCCCGGCGAGCTGGCATCGCCTTCGTTTCCGAGAGCCGCCGCGACATGCTCTTCCACCAGGAGCCGGTCTACAAGAACGTCTCGGTCAGCATCCTCGATCGCATTTCGCGCCTGTTGCTGAAGCCATCCCGCGAGCGGTTGATCGCAAGGCGGCAGGTCGAGCAGTTGCAGATCAGGCCGGCGGCCGTCGAGCTTAACCTGGGCATGCTGTCCGGCGGCAATCAGCAGAAAGTCGCGCTCGCGAAGTGGCTCTCCTATCCGCCGCGTCTTTTGGTGCTGTGTGAGCCGACGCGCGGCATGGATGTTGGTGCCAAGAGCGACGTCATCAATATCATCCGCGATCTGCGCGCGCGGGGACTGGCCATCATCGTACTCTCGACCGAGCCCGAGACGGTTCTGTCGCTCGCCGATCGCATCCTCGTGCTGCGGCGCGGCGCGGTCGTGCGCGAATTCTCCGATGAGGCGATCAGCAAGGATCGGCTGCTGGAAGCGGCATGAGGAGGCGCATGTGGTGACTGGTGAAGGCGTGACAGTATCGGCGGGGAAACGGAAACGGCCGCGCAAGATCGCCGGACTATTGCGCTCCCAGATGCGCAACATCGCGCCGTTCCTGACGCTGATCTGCTTGAGCGGTTTCTTTGCCGCGGCAAGCCCCTCTTTTGCGACGCTCGACAATGTCGGCAATATTCTGACCCAGGTTTCGGTCACCGGCATCATCGCGGTCGGCCTCACCTTCGTCATCCTTTGTGCCGAGATCGATCTGTCGATCGCCGGCATCGCCAATGTCACCGGGATTGCGGTTGCCTATTTCACCCAGCAGGAATCCTACGTGAATATCGCCAACATTCCGATGGCAGGCTGGGCCGCGATCGCACTCGCGCTGGCGCTTTGCGCGTTGCTCGGTGTCGTCAACGCGCTCGGCCTGACGGTCATCGGTATCCCCTCCTTCATCATGACGCTCGCGATGATGCAGATCGCAGCCGGCATATCGGCGCTGCTGGTTCGCGGACAGATCGCCTACAAGGTGCCCGACCTGGTCGCCACGCTCGGATCATCGTCGATCGGCGGCATTCCCTGGATCGTGATCGTCGCGGCATTGATGCTGCTCGGCGGCCATCTGGTGCTCACCTATACGCGGTTCGGTCGCTATGTTTACATGGTCGGGGGAAACCGCGAGGCGGCGGAATTTTCCGGCCTCAACGTCAATTTGATCCTTGGCAGTGTCATGGTCATAGCGGCGGTCTGCGCAGGAATCGGCGGCATGTTGGGCGTCGCGCATTTCGGCAGCGCGCAGCAGAACGAGTTCGACACTTATCTCCTGGATTCGATCGCCGCCGTCGTGGTCGGCGGCACCAGCCTGTTCGGCGGCCGCGGCGGCATCGGCAACACCATCGTCGGCCTGTTCGTGCTTGGCGTCCTCAATAACGGGCTCGATCACGTCAACATCGACAGCTTCCTGAAGATACTGATCCGCGGTCTCATTCTGCTCGCCGCGCTCATCATCAACGTCTATGCGCAAAGATTGCGGGCCAAGGCCGTCGACTAAGATGTGGGGCGCTCTTATTCCCGCTCGAGGAAACTCGATCCGACGTCGGCTTTTTTCTTGATCGGATCGTAGTCGCAATAGACGCTGTCGGCCACCAGCGTGTAGCTCGCGCTCACGGTATCCTTGTTGAGCTTGACCGAATTCAGTCCGATCACCGAAGTCTGCTTGCCATCATTCCATTTGAACGGCGTCGTGCTCTTCGCTGCTTCGCAGGCCGCGACCGCGTCCGCAAACACGTAGCTTTCGACGAACGCCTTCACCGTCCGAAGCTGCACCGCCATTCTCCAATCGATATAGAAGGCGGCGCCAAGAGCCGCGACCAGCAGGACGAAAAGTGCGATTGCTATTTTCTGAAATGTCATTGCTTCCCCCGGGGCCCTCGAAATCCAAGAATTAGAAGGGCAATCCCATCAGCTTCGACAGCCGCTCGATACTGAGATAGCCGGCATTATAGGCGAGCATGGCAAGCGCGAAAATCACCGCCGAGATCAATGTGGTCCAGATCAGCTTGCGGCCCATCCGGCTGGCGATCGGCGCACCGGGATCGGTGCCGGGCGCGCCCTCGCCGGTCTCGTGCTGGCTGCGCACGCCGAACGGCAGCGTGACGAACAGCACGACCCACCACAGCACGAAATAAATCGCAAATCCGGTTGACAGCGTGTAGGCCATCTTCCTAGGCCTGCTCGATTTCGACTAGCGCGCCGGAAAAATCCTTGGGATGCAGGAACAGCACCGGCTTGCCGTGCGCGCCGATCCTGGGCGTTCCGTCGCCGAGCACGCGCGCGCCCTCTCTGACTAGGGTATCGCGTGACGCGATGATGTCGGATACCTCATAGCAGATGTGATGGATGCCGCCGTCGGCATTTCGCTCGAGGAACTTTGCGATTGGGGACTCCTCACCCAGCGGCTGGATGAATTCGATCTTGGTGTTCGGCAGCGTCACGAACACGGTGATGACGCCATGCTCGGGCAACGGCACCGCAGGCGAGATTTCGGCGCCAAAGCCCGCGCCATAGATTTTGGCGGCCTTCTCGGCGTCCTTGACCGCGATCGCGACGTGATTGAGCCGGCCGAGCATCGTCGTCTCCGTGTTAGACCGTCAGAACGTGAACCAGGCAGAGCGGCTTCTTGCCCCACTGCTCGTTGAGCGTCGCGCGTACCGCCCGGCGAACCGATTCCGAAACCGCGTCCGGATCGCGCCGCCGCGCCCGCGGCAGGCCCTCGATCGTCGATACCACCACATCGAACACGATTTCATCGAGTTCCTCGCCGGCGGTATTCTTCTCGGGGATGCCGACAAGATCAACCTCGGGATCGTCGGCCAGTTCGCCTTGTTCGGTCATGGCGACGGCGACGTAGGCACAGCCGGCAAATCCCATTCGCCGCCGTTCGACCACGGCGCGCGATTTGGCGTCCTCCAGGATGGTTCCGTCCTTGTAGAGCCGGCCCGCAGGCAATTCAGCGATGATGCCGGGCTCGCCCGGACCAAGCTTCACCAGATCGCCGTTGCGGCAGGTCACTACCTTCGGCACGCCGGCGGCGCGCGCCAGTTTGGCATGCTCGAACAGGTGCAGCGCCTCGCCGTGAACGGGGATCAGAAGCTGCGGACGGGTCCAGGCGATGATGTCGCGCAGCTCGTCGCGGCGCGGATGGCCGGAGACATGCACCAGGTGGGTTCGATCGGTAATGACCTCGATGCCCTGTGCGATCAGGCCATTGACGATGGAGCCCACCGCCTTCTCGTTGCCGGGGATAGTGCGCGAGGAAAAGATCACGCAGTCGCCCTTGTTGAGGGTCACTTGCGGATGGTCGTCATTGGCGATCCGCGCCAGCGCCGCGCGCGGCTCGCCCTGGCTTCCCGTGCACAACGCCAGCACCTTATCGGGGGGAAAATGGCCGTAGAGGTCGGCCCCGCGGAAATCCTGGACGCCATCGAGATGGCCGGTTTCGCGCGCCACCTGCACCACCCGCTCCATGGCACGTCCGATCACGACAACCTCGCGATCGGCGGCTCTTGCGGCGTCCGCCACCGCGCGCATCCGCGCGACGTTCGAAGCAAACGTGGTCACGGCGACGCGGCCTCTTGCCCGTTTAACCAGCTCCGTGATGGTCTTGGCGACTTCGGCCTCCGACGGCGAGCGTCCGTCGCGCACCGCATTGGTGGAATCACCGACCAGTGCCACGATTCCGGCATCGCCGAGTTCACGCAGCCGCCGTTCGTCGGTGGGCTGGCCGATGATCGGCGTCGGATCGATCTTCCAGTCGCCGGTGTGCAGCACCGTTCCAATTTCGGTGTGGACCGCAAGTGCGTGCGATTCAGGAATCGAATGCGCGACCGGAATGAATTCGA
Source organism: Alphaproteobacteria bacterium (assembly GCA_005884765.1). Taxonomy (GTDB): domain Bacteria; phylum Pseudomonadota; class Alphaproteobacteria; order Rhizobiales; family Xanthobacteraceae; genus Bradyrhizobium. The sequence continues at coordinate 8,066 of VAZV01000228.1, read as the reverse complement.
CATTGAACGGGCCGATGTCGACGCGGCCGCCCGACGGCACCACCGTGACCGGGATTTTCGGTGGATTACGCTCGGACGCGCATTTGGCCTCGAATAAAGCGGCGCTGAATTTGGTCGCATAGATCGGGCATTTCAGCTTCGGCCAGAGATCCATGATGGCGCCGAAGTGGTCTTCATGGGCGTGCGTGAGCACGAGCCCGACCAAATTCTTACCTTCCTTTTCGAGGAAGCGGATATCGGGCATGATCAGATCGATGCCCGGCAGATGCTCTTCGTCGCCGAAGGAAACGCCAAGGTCGACCGCGAGCCAGGAGCGCTGATGGTGACTGCCGAGCCCGTAGATCGACAGGTTCATGCCGATCTCGCCGACACCGCCGAGCGGCGCAAACACCAGTTCATCCGGCCGCGCCATCAGCTCGCTCCCACTGATGCCACCGCTCCGAAATAGACATCGCCCGCGGTGATAGGCACGCGCGCACCGGACGACGTGCGCACGATCATGCAGCCTTGCTCGTCGAGGGTGTCGAACGTGCCTTCGATGGTCGCGCCGCCCGACTTGATGGAGACCGCCTGTCCGAGGCCCGCGGCGCGCGACAGCCACAACTTTCGGATTTCGCCGAATCCGCGGCCATTATCCCAGATGCCGCGAAATACCGCCCATCCGTCCGAGAGTGCCGCGAACAGCTCTTCCGCGCCGATCTGAACGCCGAGTGCTGCGAGCGAGGTCGCCGGCGTCGGCGTTCCCTCCGGCGCTGCGACGACATTGGTGCCGATGCCGACGACGACCGCGAGGCCATTACCCGCGATGGCCTCCGCTTCCAGCAAGATGCCGGCGAGCTTTTGCCGCCCGGCCAGCACGTCGTTGGGCCATTTCAGCGAAAAGTCCAACTCCTCCGACCCGGCCGAGCGCAATGACGCCTCGACGCTCAGCCTGCGCAGCGCCGCCTCCAATGCGAGGCCGGCGGCAAATCCGAGCGTCGCCGCGACCGCCGGCGATACTTCCATCACCTCTAGAATGCTGCAGGCGAGGTTGCCGCGTGGGGCGATCCAGGGGCGGTGCCGCCGTCCGCGTCCCGCGGTTTGCACCGACGTCACGAACCACTTTGGTCCGCGTTCGCCCTCGCGCGCGCGCGACATCGCTTCCGCGTTGGTCGAGCCGATGGAATCGAAAGCCGCGAGCCGGTAACCTGCTGACAGAGCGCGGGGACCGAGCGTGAAAGGCATTTCAGGGCTGATCCGGCTTTGCCCAATTGGTCTGGGCGAAATGTCGTTTTTTGAGCATGATCTCTTTCGAAAACCGGGGTCCTTTTCAGCAATCATACCTAGAAGAGCGACTTTGCCGCCGAACTGGCGACGCTGACAAGCGGCCCCGGATAGACAAAGAAGAAAATATTGAAGATACCCGCGACCGCCAGCACCGTGCGCAATTCGAGGCGCATCGGGTCGAGCTTTTCGAGCGGCTCGTCGAAATACATCACCTTGATGATGGTCAGATAGTAGAACGCGCCCACCACGCTCGCGAGGACGCCGATCACGGCCAGCGTGAACAGGCCGGCCTTGATGGCTGCGACGAACACGTAGAATTTTGCGAAGAAGCCCGCCAGCGGCGGGATGCCGGCGAGCGAGAACAACAGCATCGCGAAAAAGAAGGCGAGCAGCGGATTGGTGCGCGAGAGCCCGGCGAAATCGCTGATCTGCTCCAACGCCTGTCCGTTCCGCTTCATGGCGAGGATGATGGCGAAGGAACCCAGCGTCATCGCCACATAGATCGCAATATAGACAAGCACGCCCTGCGCACCCTCGACGGTTCCGGCGGCGAGCCCGACCAGTGCAAAGCCCATATGGCCAATCGAGGAATAGGCCATCAGCCGCTTGATGTTCTTCTGCCCGATGGCGGCGAACGACCCCAGCACCATTGAGGCGATCGCCACGAATACGATGATCTGCTGCCATTGCGAGACGATGCCCGGGAACGCGGTCAGCGCCGTGCGCGTGAAGACCGCGAGTGCCGCGACCTTGGGCGCGGACGCAAAGAACGCCGTCACCGGCGTCGGCGCGCCCTCATAGACGTCGGGCGTCCACATGTGGAACGGCACCGCCGAAACCTTGAAGCAGAGCCCCGCGAGCAGGAACACCAGGCCGAACACGAGGCCGACGCTACCGGTCTTCGCGGCGGCTGCGACGCCGGCAAAGCTGACGGTGCCGGTGAAGCCGTAGATCAGGGAGGCGCCGTAGAGCAGCATGCCCGACGACAGCGCACCGAGGACGAAATACTAGCGACATCAGCTCGAGGCCGAGATAGAGCATGATGAGATCGCCCGCCGAGATCAGCACCATCATGCCAAGTGTCGAGAGCAGCACCAGGATCGAATATTCGAAGATGCGCCGCGATGGGTCGGACAGGAATTCCGCCGACAGAATAAGGGTTGCCGCCGAGCCGATCAGCGCCAGGATTTTCAGGAACCTGGCGAAATCATCCACGATGAAGCTGCCGCCGAAAGTCGTGAGCTTGCCGGCCGGCAACATCCATTCCAGCACGCCGGTCAGGACGAGCAGGCAGACCGCGAGGGCGGTGACGAGTTTGGTGGTGCCCTGCCCGCGATAGGCGCCCACCATCAACAGCACCATTGCGCCGAACGCCAGCACCAGCTCCGGCAACACCGGCTGCAACGGATAACCTGCACTCTCAAAGCTCATGGCGCGTTCCCATCCTGCTGCCTGATTTTACTGCAGCAGTGCAGCGGCCTTAACGGCAGTGACCGCGGTGTTGTAGTTGTTGACGAGTTGCTGAACGGAGGCCGCCGACATATCGAGTACCGGCTTCGGGTAGATTCCGAACAGGATGGTCAGCGCCGCCAGCGGCATCAGCGTCAGGCATTCCCGGAAAGTCAGATCCTTGATGCTGATCAGCGATGATTTGACCAGCGCGCCAAAAATCACCTTGCGATAGAGCCACAGCGCGTAGGCCGCCGACAGGATCACCCCGGTGGTCGCGAACACCGCGGTCGGGATCGAGACCTTGAAGGTCCCGATCAGTGTCATGAATTCGCCGACGAAGCCGCTGGTGCCGGGCAGCCCGACATTGGCCATGGTGAAAACCATGAACACCAACGCATAGAGCGGCATCCGGTTGACCAGCCCGCCATAGGCAGTGATCTCGCGGGTATGCATGCGGTCGTAGACGATGCCGACGCAGAGGAACAGCGCGCCCGACACGATGCCGTGCGAGATCATCTGGAACACGCCGCCAGCGACGCCCTGCATGGTGCCGGCGAAGATGCCCATGGTGACAAAGCCCATATGGGCCACGGAAGAATAGGCGATCAGCTTCTTGATATCTTCCTGCATCAGCGCCACCAGCGAGGTGTAGATGATCGCGATCACCGACAGCGAGAAGATCAGCGGCGCGAAATCGTGCGATGCCAGCGGGAACATCGGCAGCGAGAAGCGCAGGAAACCGTAGCCTCCCATCTTCAATAGGATCGCGGCCAGGATCACCGAGCCTGCGGTAGGTGCCTCGACATGGGCATCCGGCAGCCAGGTATGAACCGGCCACATCGGCATCTTGACGGCGAACGAGGCAAAGAACGCCAGCCACGCCCACATCTGCAACGACCGCGGCACGGCCGCGTGCATCAGGGTCGGAATATCGGTGGTGCCCGCATTCCAGTACAGCGCCATGATCGCGAGCAGCATCAGGACGGAACCGAGCAGCGTGTACAGGAAGAACTTGAAGGAGGCGTAGACCCGGCGCGGGCCGCCCCATACGCCGATAATCAGGAACATCGGGATCAGGCCACCTTCGAAGAACAGGTAGAACAGCACGAGGTCGAGCGCGCAGAAAGTGCCGACCATCAGCGTTTCCAGAAGCAGGAACGCCATCATGTATTCACGCACGCGTATCGTGACCGACTTCCAGCTCGCGATGATGCAGAACGGCATCAAGGCGGTGGTGAGGATCACGAAAGGCAGCGAAATGCCATCGACGCCCATGTGATAGGTGATCCCGGTCGCAAGCCACGATGCCTTCTCGACGAACTGGAAATCCGGGTTCGCCGGATCGAAGCGCCAGACCAGGATCAGCGATATCGCGAAGGTGACCAGTGTAGTCCACAACGCAATCCAGCGCGAATTTCGCCGCGCCGCTTCATCCTCGCCGCGGCTGACATAGATGATCAGCGCGCCGACGATCGGCAGGAAAGTAACGATGAAGAGAATGGGCCAGGTCGTCATCACTGGCCTCCGAAGCCGAACATGAACCAGGTGATTAATCCTGCGACCCCGATCAACATCGCAAAAGCGTAGTGATAGAGATAGCCGGTCTGGATCTTCACGACGTTGCGAGTGACATCCAGTACCCGCGCCGACACCCCGTCGGGACCAAGACCGTCGATCAGATAGCCGTCGCCGACCTTCCACAGGAAGCGGCCGATCCATTTCGCCGGGCGGACAAGGATCAGATCGTAGAGCTCGTCAAAATACCATTTGTTGAGCAGGAACTGATAGAGCATCGGCTGCTGCTCGGCGAGATTGACCGGCAGATAGGGCCGCTGGATGTAGAAAATGTAGGAGACCAGAAGGCCGAGCGCCATCATCACGAACGGCAGCGGCGCGAGCAGAGCGGGCATGTTTTCCATGTCTTCCAGGATATGCGGATTCATCTTCACCGAATCCCGGAAGAACTCTTCGACGCCATGCCCGGCGAACAGTCCCTTGAACGGGAAGCCCGCCAGAATTGAGCCCGCCGCCAAGACGCCGATCGGGATCAGCATCCACAGGGGTGACTCGTGCGCAGCCTCGTAATGCTCCTCATCGTGGGGCTCGCCAAAGAAGGTCTTGAAGATCAATCGCCATGAATAGAACGACGTCAGACCGGCGGCGCCGACGGTGAGCAAATAGGCGTAGGTCGAAAACGGATTATGCGAGGCATAGGCGGATTCGATGATGGCATCCTTGGAGAAGTAGCCGGCAAACAGCGGGAAGCCGGTCAGTGCCAGCGTTCCGATGCACATCACCGCGAAGGTGTAGGGGATTTTGCGCCAAAGGCCGCCCATGTTGCGGATGTCCTGCTCGTGATGCATCGCATAGATCACCGAGCCTGAGCCCAAGAACAACAACGCCTTGAAGAAGGCGTGCGTGAACAGATGGAACATGCCGACGGAATAGGCCCCCGCCCCCATCGCCACGAACATGTAGCCGAGTTGCGAACAGGTCGAATAAGCCACGATCCGCTTGATGTCATTCTGCACGAGACCGATGGTGGCGGCGAAAAACGCCGTGGTCGCGCCGATGAACATCACGAACGCCTGCGCCGTCGGCGCGAGCTCAAACAACGGAGACAGCCGCGCCACCATGAACACGCCAGCCGTCACCATGGTCGCGGCGTGGATCAATGCCGAGACCGGCGTAGGGCCCTCCATGGCATCCGGCAGCCAGGTGTGGAGCAGAAATTGCGCCGATTTGCCCATCGCGCCCATGAACAGCAACAGGCAGGTCAGCGTCAGCGCGTCGGCGTGCCAGCCAAGGAAATCGATGGTCTTGCCGGTCAGCCCCGGCGCGCCCGCGAAGATCGTCTCGAGATCGGTCGAGCCGATCAGCGCGAAGATCGCGAAAATGCCGAGCGCGAAGCCGAAATCGCCGACCCGGTTGACGATGAACGCCTTGATCGCCGCCGCATTCGCCGAGGGCCGCTGGTACCAGAACCCGATCAAAAGGTAGCTCGCGAGGCCGACGCCCTCCCAGCCGAAGAACAGCTGCACCAGATTGTCCGCGGTCACCAGCATCAACATTGCGAAGGTGAACAGCGAGAGGTAGCCGAAGAACCGCGGCCGATACGGATCCTCGTCCATGTAGCCGATCGAATAGAGGTGCACGAGCGAGGAAATCGTATTGACCACGACCAGCATGACCGCGGTCAGCGTATCGACCCGCAACGACCACGCGACCTGCAGCTCGCCGGAATTGATCCAGGGGAACAGCGCAATCCGTGCGTCGTGGTGCAGGAAGCCGACATCGACCAGCACGAACCAGGAAAGTGCCGCGCAGATGAACAGCAATCCAGTGGTGATCAACTCGGCCGCGCGGGAACCCGCTGCCGGCGGCTCAACCGCATGATGGTCGGCGTCGCCGTGATCGCCATGCGCATCGGGTTCGTGGCTTGCGGCATGAATAACGCCAGCCTCTTCAGTGACCGGCACCTCGCCATGACCGTGCGCCTCGGCATGATGCTCGACGCTATCGCCGCCCGGGTTGCGCGCATGCGCCCCGAAAATGGAGATCAGGCCGGCCACAATGGCGCCCAGCAGCGGCAGGAAAACGATCGCCTGGACCATGTTGGGATCAGCCCTTCATCAGATTGACGTCTTCAACCGCAATCGAGCCGCGGTTCCGGAAGTAGACCACCAGCACGGCCAGACCAATCGCTGCTTCGGCAGCGGCAACCGTCAGCACCAGCAGCGCAAAAACCTGCCCGACGATGTCGCCGAGGAAGGTGGAAAACGCAACCAGATTGACATTGACCGAAAGCAAAATCAGCTCGATCGACATCAGGATGACAATGATGTTCTTGCGGTTGAGGAAGATGCCGAGGATACCGAGCGTAAAGAGAATGGCGCCGACCGCAAGATAATGCCCAAGCCCGATCGTCATCGCACCCACTCCGCGGCGTCGGCGTCCTGCAGCCCCTGCCCTGAGGCCACCTTGCGCACGGTCATGGCGAGTTCAGGCGTCCGCGCATTCTGCACATTGATGTCCTGACGCTTGACGCTCGCCTTGTGGCGCAAGGTCAGCACGATGGCGCCGATCATCGCGACCAAAAGCACCATGCCTGCGAGCTGGAAATAATGGATATAGCGCGTGTACAGTACCAATCCGAGGGCTTCGGTATTGCTGACATTGGTGGGGATTGCCGCTGTGATCGATTTGGCAACGCCGGGGTTGATGATCCAGAAGCCGACCGTCAGCAGCAATTCAAAAAGGAAAATTCCGCCGATCACGAGCCCAATCGGCAGGTACTCCAGAAAGCCCGAGCGCAGTTCGGTGAAGTCGACGTCCAGCATCATGATCACGAACAGGAACAGCGTCGCGACCGCGCCGACATAGACCACGATCAGAATCATCGCCAGGAATTCGGCGCCCATCAGCACGAACAGGCCGGCGGCGTTGACGAAAGCCAGGATCAGAAACAGCACGGAGTGCACGGGATTGCGCGACACGATCACCATCACGGCAGACGCGACGCAGACGCCGGCAAACAGATAAAAGAACAGCGCGGGAAGGATCATGCCCTCACCTCACCGGTAGGGCGCGTCGAGTTCGATCGCTTTCGCAATCTCGCGCTCCCAGCGGTCGCCATTGGCGAGCAATTTCGCCTTGTCATAATAGAGCTCCTCGCGGGTCTCGGTGGCGAATTCGAAATTCGGCCCTTCGACGATGGCATCGACCGGACAGGCCTCCTGGCACAGGCCGCAATAGATGCATTTCACCATGTCGATGTCGTAGCGCACGGTGCGGCGGGTGCCGTCGTTGCGGCGCGGCCCGGCCTCGATCGTGATCGCCTGCGCCGGACAGATCGCCTCGCACAGCTTGCAGGCGATGCAGCGTTCCTCGCCATTGGGGTAACGGCGCAGCGCGTGCTCGCCGCGGAATCGCGGCGAGATCGGGTTCTTCTCGAACGGATAATTGATTGTCGGCTTCGGCTGGAAGAAGTAGCGCATCGCGAGGAAGAACGCCGATACGAACTCAGACAGCAGGAGCGAACGAGCGGTAGCCTTGACATTGATGCTCATGGCGACCTCATTGCGGCGCGATGTTCGCGAAATGCAGCACGCCGGCGACAACAACCACCATCGCCAGCGACAGCGGCAGGAACACTTTCCAGCCAAGCCGCATCAATTGATCGTAGCGGTAGCGCGGCACGATCGCCTTCGCCATCGCAAACAGGAAGAACATGAAGAATAGTTTCAGCGCGAACCAGATCACGCCGGGCACCCAGGTGAACGGCGGCAACGCCACCGGCGGCAGCCAGCCGCCCAAGAACAGGATTGTTGCCATCGCGCACATCGTGG
>VAZV01000306.1 GCA_005884765.1 Alphaproteobacteria bacterium | reverse complement strand
CGACGCCTATCGCCAGGGGATGGCGGACTGGAACGCGATCATCGACGGCCTGGCCAAGCCGACCTTCGACGGCGTGCTGGCTTTGCCCGATCTTGCCGGTGCGGTGGCGGAAGCGCGCGCTGCCGTGTTGCCCGATCCGCGGCAGTCGGCGCTGAAGCGCAAGATCGCCGAAATCCGCGCGCGGGCGCCGGTCGGCTCGAACGCGGCGGCGGGTTAGTTCTACTGTGTCACAAATTTCTCCGGGGCGCCGGTCTTGCGATCGGCGCGGCACAGCATGGGCATCGCGGCAACGTCGTGACGAGAGCTGTGATCAGCCTCCGGCGCATTGTCGCGATCGAATTCGGAACGTGCCGTTCGGGTCGAAGCGGCGGAGCCTCTGGGTCGGTAACTGCCGGGAACGGCAAGTTTCGCGAGCTGCCTGGTGGAACGAGGTCTTGAGGGGGGAATCGTCTCCCGCTCGGAGATCAGGAAGCCGTAGGCTGCGATGCACAGTGTGGCGTGATGATGGAAGCCGCGCCAGCCACGCCCTTCGAAATGTCCGAGCCCGACCTCCTGCTTGAGTTCCTGATAGTCGCGCTCGATGCGCCAGCGCAGCTTGGTGCAGTAGACCAGACGATGGAAGGCAATGTCTTGCGGAAGCGTCGAGAGCCAGTACTTGGTCGGCTCCTGCTCGCCCTTGGGCCACTCGATCAACAACCATTCTTCCGGGCGGCTCTCGCTGCGTTTGAAATCGCGCCGCGCGGCCCGAACCCGCACACGGGCAAAGCGCGAGGACAGCTGCTCGGCCGTACCCTCTCGCCACGCGATTGTGCGCCAGGCGCGCTTGGACAAGCCGAGTGCGAGTTCCTTGACCGAGACCGGTTGATGCCTGGCATCCCGCCGCAACAGCTTGGTTGGCCGTCCGCGCCCCGACCACTTCCTTGCCGGCAGTGGCCCCGTGCCGGGTGCCCACACCGTGGTGTTCGACAGAATGCCGGCGACGTAGGTCAACTCCAGCGCGGTGATGGCCGCCCGCAACTCGCTGTTGTTGCCATAGCCAGCGTCCAGCAGCCCCACACCACGCAGCAGGCCGGCCTCGCAAGCCCAACGTAGCTGCTCAAGCGCAATCTCATGCTTGGTCTTGAAGTCGATGTCCTCAGGGACGCCTGCCTTGCGCAGACGATCGCGATCATTCGTCCATTCTTGCGGCAGGTACAGGCGATAGGCCACCGGCAGGCTCGCATGGCCGTTGGCAAGCGACAATGACACGGCAACCTGGCAATTATCTTCCTTGCCGAGCTGGCCGCAATATTGCCGCGCCACCCCCACCGAATGCGTGCCCTTCTTGGGAAAGCCTGTATCGTCGATGATCCACGCCTCGATCGGCCCATGCCGCTCGATCTCAGGCAGCACCATCTCCCGCACTTTGCCGAGGACCATCTCGTCCGACCAGCGCCCCTCGCCGACAAAATGCAGCAGCGATTGGTGCTGCGCCGCCGTTCGTTCCGGTGCCGTCATCGCCGCCATCGGCTCAACGCTCTTACGGTCGCAAGGCATCATCAGGCCCAGGCAATAATCATGCAGCGGCCGCGCCCGGTCGGCGTGACCGATCACGCTCACAAGGCCCTCGACATAGCCCGCAAAACGCGATTCACTCGTTCCAGACCGTCGATGATACATCAAGAAGTAGCACCAGACCCGGAATCTCGAGATTCCGGGTTCGCTTCGCGCCCCGGAATGACTCTTCAGAACACGGCGATGTATTTGAGCAGCGAGATCACGCCGAGGACGATCACGACGACGCGGCAGATTTGTTTGGCGCGACCGTCGAGCGGCAGCATGTTGATGAGATAGAGGACGAGGATAACGACGAGAAACGTAACGAGTACGCTGCCAAGCATGCGGGCCTCCTAAAACGTTCGTGAAATGCGCTGGTTATCGTTTTGTTAACGCGGGAGCACAGTACGGGTTCCGCGCGTGGAACCATAAGGCCTTTGAGAAACTCCAATCATTTCAAGGGACACCGTAGTTCTACCCAGCCGGGCTGGTTAAGTATTTACCCTTTTCCCCCCAAATAGCCGGCAGCTTTGGGGGAGCATCATGTTGAACCGTCTGTCCGTATCCGCGCTGCTGCAAACCGTCATCCTGGCCACGTCCTTTTGCGTCGTGGTCGGGTTTTCGCTCAGCGCCTGGGATTCCTGGGGCCGCCTGCAGGTCGCGAGCCGCATCGCGGTGATCGCGGACACTTCGGCGAACATGTTCAAGGCGATGCACAATTTGCGCACCGACCGCTCCACCACCAACCGCATGCTGAATTCCGATGCGCCGATGGAGGGCGACATCGAGAAATACCTGCGCAATATTCGCGATACTGAAATGCCGGCGATGGGCAATGCGCTCGGCCTGCTCGGCGGAATCGAACTCGCCCAGCAACAGACGCTGGTGGGCGAGTTCGACCGCCTGTTCAAGACGCTGACCCCGTTGCAGAAGGAATTCTGGGGCGAAATGAGCAAGCCGAAAGCTTCGCGCCGGCCGACGCTCACCAAGGAATATATGGAAACGACGAACGTGCTGCTGGAAACGCTCGACAAGCTGTCCGCAGCGCTGGCCGCAGACGTCAACCACAAGGACGCGATGATCGACCAGTTGCTGACGATCAAGCAAATCGCGTGGCTGCTGCGTAACACCGCCGGCGAAGCATCGCTCATCGTCTCGACCGGAATCAACACCGGAAAGGTCGCGCCGGAGACCAGGCTCGCCTACACGAAATTCGTTGGCGGCATCGATGCCGCATGGAGCGCCCTGGAATTGACGACGGCGGGGGCGCACCTGCCTCCGGCGGTTTCCTCCGCGATGGCCGCGACCAAGACCG
>VAZV01000305.1:1087-2670 GCA_005884765.1 Alphaproteobacteria bacterium | reverse complement strand
ACACAGGTAACTGGCCGCCGAAGTCTTGCCGACAGTGGCGCGCGGTAGATAGGGGTAGACGTCAAGGTCAAGCTTCGGTGGGCGCTTCTCCACCTGGCACAGCACAAGGTGCTTGATGGCGTCAAAACCTACCGCCCCCATGCGCAGTGCGGTTTTGACCGCGGCATGGAGGTCTTCCATCCCGAAGCTCTCCAGCAGGCGGAGAACCTGAACGTATTCCCGGCGGCCGGCCTTGATCATCCGCGCTTCCATCAGCCGCCGCAGGGTTTGGAACTCCGCGGGCAGGTCCCATTCGGCCAGTGGCGCCGCCTGGTCCAGCGCGCCGATCTTCTGCTCGATCAGGGGCAGGTAGTGGACTGGGTCGAAGATCATGTCCTCGCGGTCATAGCACCGGGGATGGCGAGCGATGATCTCCCCGCCGCAGCCGATCACGACCTGATCGACATAGCCCCGTACCCAGACATCGCGATGGCCGTAGGCGACAGGCACCGAATAATCGTTGGTCTGGTAGCGGACGAGCGACTGCGAACTCACCTGTCCTGTCGCCTGTTCGCAGGAATCAAAGGGGGCAGGCGGTAGCTCTGACATCGCCTGCAGATCCCGCTGGAGCCGCTGTCCGATCGTCTCGGTATGGCCCCGCAGGATGTCCGCGTGACGCTTGCGGCATTGCTCCTCGAGCCAAGCGTTGAAGTCGTCCCACGACGCAAAACGCGGCAGTGGCACCATGAAGTTGCGCCGAGCCCAGCCGACCAGACCCTCGACGCTGCCCTTGTCGTTGCCTTTACCAGGACGGCCGTAGCGGTCTTGGATCAGGCAATGCGACAGGAACCCGCTGAAGAGGCGGGCGCGTTTGCGTGTGCCATCCGCCAGGATGCGCGTCACCAGGCATCTGTCGTTGTCATAGAGCACCGACAGCGGCACCCGGCCGAAGAAGGCAAAAGCGTGAACGTGGCCGTCGACCCAAGCCTCTGCCGTTGCCGCTGGATAGGCCCGAATGTAACTCGCGTCGCTATGCGGCAGATCGAGCGCGAAGAAGTGGGCTTTCTGCCCGATCCCGCCGATCACCACCAGCGCTTCGCCGAAATCAGCCTGGGCATGGCCAGGGGCGTGGTGCAACGGGACAAACATCTCCCGCCTGCGGCGCAGCTGATCGCGCACGTAATCCTTGACGATGGTGTAGCCGCCGGTGAACCCGTGCTCGTCTCGAAGCCGATCAAAAACCCGCTTGGCCGTGTGGCGCTGCTTGCGGTGCTGGCCAACGTCGTCGCGCAGCCACTGGTCGATGACCTCGGTAAACTCGTCCAGCTTGGGCCGCTTGATCGGCGCCGTCCGCCGATACCCCGGCGGTACCGAAAAGCTCAGCATCTTCTTCACGCTCTCGCGCGAAATCCCAAAATGACGTGCCGCCTCGCGCGCACTCATCCCGTCCCGACAGCCAAGACGCACCTTCAGATACAGTTCCACGGTGAAAATGCCCCCGCCCTCCCTGCTAACAGAAAGGGCATACGTGGCAGAGTTTTACTCCGCCGGCAGCGGGACTATCCCGCCGCTACCGTGGCAGACTTTTCCACCGCCGTTCTCAC
>VAZV01000305.1:0-1064 GCA_005884765.1 Alphaproteobacteria bacterium | reverse complement strand
CAAGCCCCATGCAACCCTGCTCTTCACCTTGGAGCGCCTGCCGGAGGATAGTCGGAATGATTCGTACCGGCTAGAGCCCACTGGGCGATTTTGCCACCGCGTTTCCTATGTACAGGAGACCATGGCAACGGCCGGCCTCGTGGACGGCACAACCGATGCGATCATCCCGCGTCTAGAATGCGGCGAGCCTGTCGCGGGGCTGCTTGTGACAGCCCTCGCTCGCACTAACGCGCTCGCGCCATAGACCCATCGCTGGCATTTGAATTGGCCTGGGGGCCAGCCTTAAGCGATGCAGCCGCATCAGGATGCCGAGATTGTGGCCAGCGACGTGGACCAGGTAGCGCTAGCTGCTCGACCTCGCTGAAACGCTCTTGCTGGAACGCCCCCACCGCCTGTTGTTCCAGTGCGGCCGCCTCGGCTAGCGGCTCAGCAGCCACCGCCCGGGGCACTGCCATTATCAGGAACAGGCCAAACAGGCCCATTGCGTAACCCTGGAGAGCACGGCTGAACCGGAAAGTCACTGCAGCAACCCCGCTACTTTTGCCGGTGAGCAGATGAAGTGGGTGAAGTTGACTGGGCGTGCTGAAGCACCCTCAAGAGGCGCTGGAAAAGCGAGCTGCATTGCCCATTCGAAAGGGAAGCGCGCCGAGAACCGGGGACATGTTCGCACTCTACAAGAAATGTCTGGAGGCCGTGATCGGCAGCGGGATCATGGGCCTGACCACCAAACACTAATACCAAGTCCCATTACTCACCAGTCGGTAAATTGGGCGACATTTTTGTTGACAACTCCGCTGAGACACGATTCAAGGTGGCATGAAGCGCGATGGACGAACGCTTGACCATGCGACGCTGGAGACCATCCGGTCGGCCCAGCGGGTGCTGGAAGGCGAGAGCTCGCCTCAGCGGTGATCACCTCCTTCGGGTTCAACCGCACAACGATCTATAAGTGGCTCATTGCGGCGGCCAAGCCAGGTGTCGGACTGCGCGCGCTGCAAGCCCGGCCGGGCATTGTCACAGAAACGGGGTTCGACCGGGTGGCCCGGCAGGGTAGGATTCCGGCA
>VAZV01000032.1 GCA_005884765.1 Alphaproteobacteria bacterium | reverse complement strand
ACTGCCCTTCGATCCCCCGCGCTATCGCGGGGGGAAGGGGATGTATTTGGTTCCAACAAACCGAACGCGCTGCTACATCGCCACTGGCTGACGTTCTAGGCGGCCCGCCGGCCACGCGGCTCGAAAGAAATTTTCAGTCGCATTCCGGTTGCGGCAGCAAAACGCTCCAGCGTGCGAGTCGAGGGCTTCACGCGTCCACTTTCGAGCCGCGCGATAACGGCCTGGGTGGTGCGCATGCGTTTGGCCAGTTGTGCCTGGGTAAGGCCGGCATTTGCCCGCGCGCGTATCATCGCAGTAGCGAGCGAGAATTCTTCTTCCAGTGCGTCGTAAGCCTTGCGATAGGCCGGGTCCTTGCGCCACTGCTCGAATGCCGCTTCGACCGGGATCATTTTCCTGCTCATGTGACCTCTCTGGCCCGCTTCAACGCAAGTTCGATTTCGCCGCGCGGCGTCTTCCGGGTCTTCTTCACGAATACCCGGAGAATTACGACCCGCCGGCCGGTGGCTGTCAGATAGATCACCCGTGCTATTCCGTCCTTGCCTCTCAACCGCATCTCCCATAGCGGGCCATCGAGATGCTTCAGATACGGCTCGTGGACCCGCTCAAGTCCAACGCTCTGAACCAGCCGCACGATCCGTTCGAAACTGGCGCGCATTTCGAGCGGAAGCTGTTCAAATTCCTCAAATACCTCCGGCTTCAAGAAGACGAACGACCATGTCGTAGTCATGTATATATCTTTTTTGCAATAATGTGCAAGCGGGAACGATTACTAAGGCTGACAGTGCGTAGCGCGTGGCTTAGTGTGACCGCCGGGAAGCGTATTGTTCGGGAGGATTGCATGTCGATTCGCATCGTATCCGCCATTGTGGTGGCGGCAGTGTCCATGGTGTTCGGTTTCACGCCGGCCGGCGCGCAAAAGCCGCCGTCGCCGCAAACGCTGCGTCTCTATGTTCTGGACTGCGGCATCATCACCCCTGCCAACCTCGACGCTTACGGCTTCAAGCCGAGCGACGTGAAGGAAACCAGGATGATCACACCCTGCTTCCTGATCGTTCATCCGCGTGGAAGCCTGATGTGGGATACCGGCGAAATTCCCGACAGCGCCTTCAAGGATGGCGTCTCGCCGCAGAAGCTGAATAACTACACGGTCGATCGCCCGCTGCTCCCGCAACTGGCCGCGATCGGCTACACCCCAGCCAACATCACTTATCTGGCGCTCTCGCACTACCATGGCGATCACGTCGCCAACGCCAGCCTGTTCGCCCGTTCCACGTGGATCGTGCAGAAAGGTGACCGAGAGCCGATCCTCGCTCCGCGAGCGGCCGGAAGCCGCGTGCCGGACCCGAAATTCTTCGAAGGCCTCGCCAACAGCAAAACGGTTCTGTTGAACGGCGAGGATCATGACGTGTTTGGTGATGGCACCGTGGTCATCAAGTTCACGCCGGGTCATACGCCCGGGCACCAGGCCCTGTTTCTCAAGCTCGCCAATACTGGAAATATCCTGTTCTCGGGCGATCTCTATCACTATCCGGAAGAGATCACGTACAAGAAAATCCCAGCCTTCGACACGGATAAGGAGCAGACCGCCAAGAGCCGCGAGATGATTGAAGAATTCGTGAAACAGAACCAGGCGCAATTGTGGATTCAGCACGATTACACCGCCGGGATTAAGCGAAAGATTGCTCCCGAATTTTACGACTGAGCGGAACGTGCTGGAGTGGGGCCGATCTAACGGACTCATTGCGAAGTGTCGTTCCCGGCTTCGCCGGGAATGACAGGGGGGGAGTTGGCGGCGGAATGTCGGTTCACGGGCCGGTGGTCAAAGCACCGGTGTTGTGCGCCACGTCTCCTTCGGGTCTTGGTCGTGTGCAAACGTTTCGGCGGGGCGACCAGCGAAAATCAGCGTGTGGCACGCCGAGATAGGCTCAACTTATTGCGATTTTGGCTGGGATCGAGCCTAGGGGTCGCCGGGGCCGCTGTGAGCGATCCGCTGGTGCCGAGCCTATGCGCACGCCGACGGCCCACCCTCACGTTTGGATCGCCGCCAGGAGCGGCTTCACGCCGACGATGTTCATGACTCGCGTGAGATTGTAGGCGAGCACATGCAGGGCCATCTCGGTGGCAACCTTGGGCAGACGCTTCATCAGAAAGTGCGTCGCGCCCATCCGCATCTTGAGCGTGCCGAAGGGGTGCTCGACCGTCTCACGACGCACGCGCATCGCCTGCGGGTTCTCATCGAGACGCTTCTGCACAGCTTCGAGCAGGTGTTCGTGCTCCCATCGCGTGATGCGTCGCTCCGGTCCCGTCGTGCATTGCGATTTGAGCGGGCAACGCGGGCATGCCGTCGTCCAATAGCGGTGCAGCGTCTTGCCGGCTTCCTCGTTCGTATATCGATAGGTCAGCTTCTCGCCCGCGGGGCAGCGGTAGACATCCTCCGTCGGTAGATAAACGAAGTCCTGCTTGCCGAAGCGGCCATCCGCCTTCGCGCCCGATGTCATCGGCTTCGGCAGCGTCACCGTAATGTCAGCTTGCTCGCACGCCAGAATCTCGGTGCTGTTGAAGTAGCCTCGGTCGGCGACGGCATCGAGATGGTCAGCACCAAGAACGTCCTTTGCCTGCGATGCGATGTTGGCAAGCTGTGAGCGATCCGAGCCGGTATTTGTCACCTCGTGCGTGACGATCAGATGATGCTCCGTGTCCACAGCGACCTGCACGTTGTAGCCGACCACGCCCGAGCCGCGCCCGCTCGTCGCCATTGAGCGTGAATCAGGGTCGGTCAGAGAAATCTGCTGATCGGGCGAGGCAAGCATCGCCTTCTCGATCGCTCTCAAGCGCTGGACCTCGCTCGCGAGCTTGGCAAGCTTCTCCTTGAGATGCATCATCTTGGCGGCGAGCGCTTCCGATGGCTCTTGCAGGTCGGCGGTGTCGAGCTGGCCCAGATACCGCGCCACGCTCTCCTCGATCTGAGCAAGGCGGCGCTCCATCTTTGCGCGCGTGAAATTCTTGTCACGGTTGTTGACAGCCTTGAACTTGCTGCCCATCGATGGCAACGCTCGCCTTCGTCAGCAGGCCAATCTCTCGGCAAAGGGCGACAAACTGCGCGCACACCTTGCGGATCGCAGGCCCGTTATCCTTGCGGAAATCGGCAATTGTCTTGTGATCGGGAACAAGCCGGCCCGTCAGCCACATCACCTCAACATTGCGGGAGGCCTCACGCTCAAGCCGGCGGCTCGACTGAACCCGGTTGAGATAACCGTAGATGTAGAGCTTCAGCAGCGCCGACGGATGATACGAAGGTCGGCCGGTCACTTCGGCCTCGACCCCGCTGAATCCAAGGTCGGCAAGATCGAGTTCGTCGACAAAAACGTCGATCACCCGAACCGGATTGTCCTCACCGATCCAGTCTTCCAGGCAGTCGGGAAACAGTGTGCTCTGACCGCGATCCACCCCTTCAACGAAGCGCCTCATCTGATCCCCCCGCACATCGCGCAGGAATCATACTCCGAGAATCAACCGACCAGCGCGTTTTTACACAGCCAGGGTCACGGGCGGAAGAACTCAAGTTGAGCAAATCTTGTCGGCAGTACCTCAGTAACCGGAGTAAGTCGGGGCTCTCATTCTTGTCGCGGTCGGGCCAGCTACGGACATCGTGCCGGGCCTCTTTCCGTGTATAGTGGCAACTGGCGGCATTATCCCGAATGATCCAACATAGCGTCGGAGTTCGCCATGTCTGCGCCCAAGCTGGCTGTATTTCTTTCACTTGCGTTGTTATCAGTTGCTCCCGCCTTCGGGCAGGCGCCTTCGCTCCCGCCGCTGCCCGAACTGAAATTCGCGGAACACGCGACGGCCTCGCGTGCCAATTATCTCGGTGACCGGTGGAGCTACATGGAGGCGGGTAAGGCGGACGCACCCGCACTCGTGCTCCTGCATGGCGTCGGCGCCAATTCCATGCACTGGCGTTATCAGTTCGCAGGGCTGTCCGACCGCTATCACGTCGTCGCCTGGAAATGCGCCCGGCTATATCCTTTCCGACGGGTTTAAGACTGACAATCCGGACTGCAAGAGCTTTGCCGACGCACTCAGTGATTTTCTCGCCGCGGTGAAACTCGACCGCATCAACCTCGTCGGCAATTCGTTCGGCAGCCGCGTCGCACAGTGCTTCGCCATCTATTATCCCGGCCGCATCATCAAGCTCGCCATGACCGGCACCGGTATCGGTCCGCACGGCATGAGCGAGGAGCAAAAGAGCAAGATCATTGCCGCCCGCGAAGGGCAGATCGCCAATGGCGGTTATGGCTTCGGCGCCCGCGTCAACGCCCTGCTCGCCGCCAGCGCCTCGCCGCAGACCGTCGAGCTTGTGAGGAACGTCGTGCGCGCCACCAATCCGCGTGGCTTTATGCACGGCGTCAAGCTCGGGATGTTCGACGGATACAGCCCCAAAGAGGTGGCACCTAAGCTGAATTTTCCGGTGCTGATGATCTCCGGGCG
>VAZV01000139.1 GCA_005884765.1 Alphaproteobacteria bacterium | reverse complement strand
CCGCGCTGGGGGAGACGCTCAATCAAGCGCGGAACCATACCGCTGACGTGCTGGCGACCCTGCATCTGAAGAGGATACCAACGCGCGACGAGTTACTGGCCCAGGCGCAAGCCATGTTCGTGCGTACCCCGTCACTGGACGAAATCGTCGACCGCGCATACCAGCTTGTCCTCCGATCTATCGGCTCGCAGCTGGTTGCATCGCTTCAGCGTGCGCCGCAGCGGGCCTGAGTGTCCGATTTGGATGCTACTCGGTTCGGCGCAACGGAACGTTCCCGGGGCTGTCGGGCTTATCCTGTGAATGAACACGTCCGCAAGCTCGAACAACAATCGGGTCTATAAGGTCGCGCTGGCGAGTATCGTCGGTTCGGTGATCGAGCAATATGACTTCCTGGTCACCGGCATAATCGCGGCGACCGTCTGGGGCGACGTCTTCTTCAAATTGCCCGCGCTTGCCGCCGTTGCCGCAGCAATCAGTGTTTATGGAATTGGCATCATCATCCGCCCCGTCGGTGCCTACATCTTTGGTCATATCGCCGACCGCCGGGGCCGCAAGGACGCGATGGTCTTTGCCTTGGTGCTGATGGGCGTCAGCACACTGCTGATCGGGCTGACCCCGACCTACGAGCGCATTGGCCTGATCGCGCCGGTGTTGCTGATCGTGTTCCGCCTGCTGCAGGGGATCAGTTTCGGCGCCGAATTCGGCACCGCCTCGACCTGGGTGGTCGAACAGGCGGCGCGATCGAAGCACCGCGCGTTCTGGGGTGCCTGGGTTGGATTCGCTATCCCGATCGGGTTATTACTCGGCTTCGGCTCGGTGATCCTGGTCAAGGCTCTGATGACGCCCGAAAGCTTCGTCGCCGGGGGCTGGCGTATCTTCTTCTTTCTCGGCTTCCTTGTCGCTGTCGTCGGAATCCTCATCCGAACGCGCACCGAGGACAGCTTCGTCTTCGCGCAGCACAAGGCGCAACAGGCTATCCTCGAAAGTCCGGCGACGCAGGTCTGGCGCGAAATGCCGGGGACAGTGCTGCGGACTTCGCTGGTCAACGCCATGTTCGGCGGGGCCTTCTTCCTCTATTTCGTGTTCGGCACGGGCTACATGAAGGCGGTCGGCTTTACCGGATCGTCACCCGAGATCATCGGGCTGATCGCCGCGGCCTTCATGTTGGCATTCATGATCGTCGGCTCGCTGCTGGCTGACGTCATCAACCGCCGCGTGATCCTGTTGATCGCGGCCATCGTGTTCCTGATCTTCGCGATCCCTTATTTCTATCTGGTGAATACCGGCAGCATCGTTCTCGCGGCGCTGGCCGAGATCATCGGGTTTGGCTTCGTATTCGGCTTTGGCTATGGCGCGATCCCGGCCTTCTACACGGAAAATTTTCCGACCCGGTATCGGGCCTCAGGCGCGAGCGCGGCTTATCAGGTTGCGCAGGTTTACGGCGGCGGACTGATCCCGATCGTCGCCGGGCAGATTCTACGCAGCTACGGTATTCACGAGGCCTATGTCTATGTCGGACTGCTGGCGATGTTATACGCGGTGCTGGCGATCCTCGCTATTCTTGCCACGCCGGAGACCAGGAACGCCGACCTCGAAGGCGCAGCCGCGCGATAATGCGAGCATGGCATCCGCTTATCCGGGAAGGCTCTGAACACGACCCCAAGTGCTCTTGGTGCCCCAGATGCCCGAGCGCAGCGCCTCGAGTTGCACGATTTGGCTGTGATCGACGAACAGATTGATCTCATTGCCGTAATTTTTTATGTACCATTCGAATACGGGCGGGTCTGCGCCTTCGAACATTACCTTTTCAATTCCGAGTTGGTTGATGATCCGGGCCACCACATCGGTGCGCCACGACTTGACGTTCTCGATAATGCCCTCGCTTTCGATCATGACGATGTCGGCGCCGGCATCGAGCGCGCGTCTGCCTTGAGCGATGAGCCAACCGGCGTCCTTGGTGCCTTCGGCTTCCAGCTCTTCGGCCGCGCTGCTGCCACCCGCGCCAAACTGAATGCCAAGCTCGGGCTTGGCTTTCAGTCCGGCCTTTTTTACTTTTTCCACTATGCGCAGCAAGCTGTCGGTTGGCAGGCTGATGAAGCCGGCCGAAATCTCGATGACATCAAATCCAAGCACCTTGGCTTCCTCGATGTAGCGGTCGACGGCGCTCGGCCCGAAGCGCAGCACGTTTTCGATCCAGCCCCCTGTCGAGACATAAGCTCCATGATCATGCGCCATCTTGTTCATCGATTTGACGATGTCAGCAGGCATGAGGGCGAACGAGCCGCCGGCGTATTTGATTCCATCCACCCAGGCGCCGACCGTCTCAAACAGGTCGGCGAGATGACGCGGGCCATACGCGCTGTAATAGGGGCCGCGGATTTCGGTGAGGCCGGTCTTGCGCGGCTTGGCCGAGCGGGCGGCGCGGGGAATAAAGGCGAATGTTGTATCAGCCATGGCTTTCGTCCTTCTCTTTTCCTTTCCTTTCGGTTCTTGTTCTGTCGGGCGGTCATCACGCAGCGGTCGTATGGCGGCGGATGTCGCGAAGCAATGAGGTCAGCGCGGTGACCGGACGCTCGTCGCGTTGCGATGACATCAGCCATGACGCCCTGGCGCCGCTGGATGAGCGTCGCGAAAGATCGGCCGCCGAGCGCGGCAACTGAATGGTGCCGTGCACAAACGGCTGGGCGCCAGGCAATCCCGCGCGACATGGGCGGACGTCCTGTCCCGGATGGACATTCGCAGCAACCAACGCTTGCCATTGGAAATACGGTCCCTTGGCTCACGCTGATGTGGGTTCCGAATTTTCAGGCCATTGCGCGTGCGGTGGGAACTTGGGCTGGCGTTGCCATATAAGGCGAGGTTTAGTCCTCGCTTCCCACCGCCAATTCCCCATATATAGGCTATCACCGGCCTAGGCTGCTTTTTCGTAGGCGTCGGTGACAGAGAGACCAG
Source organism: Alphaproteobacteria bacterium (assembly GCA_005884765.1). Classification (GTDB taxonomy): domain Bacteria; phylum Pseudomonadota; class Alphaproteobacteria; order Rhizobiales; family Xanthobacteraceae; genus Bradyrhizobium. The sequence continues at coordinate 47,411 of VAZV01000139.1, read as the reverse complement.
TCGTGCTCCCGCCTGCAGGGCCGGAGGGCACGACATGCCCCATTCAAACAACCGACTTTTCGCGCGTCTTGGCGTCGCGGATACAGATCGCTTCAAGTCTCACCTTACCGTTACTCAACTCCATCAGGGCGAGGTGCTGGCCGACGCCCATCAAGGCCTCAACAAGGTCTACTTTCCGCACGGGGGAATCATCTCCTGCGTTGTCGAACTGAAAAACGGCGAGGGGATCGAGACCGGCATGATCGGCGCTGATGGTGCCTTCGGCGCCATGCAAGCGCTCGATGACAAGGTGTCGCTCAACAGAGTCATCGTTCAAGTTTCCGGCGCCGCATCGATCATCGAAGTAGAACGACTTAGGGAAGTACTTGGCGCGGTCCCCGAACTCCGGGCACTTCTCGTCAAATATGAGCAGTTCTTCCTGGCGCAGGTCCAGCAAACCGCTGCTTGTAACGCGGTTCACGACATTCATGCGCGGATGTGCCGGTGGCTGCTCCGAATGCACGACCTTGTCGGTGTAGATTTGCCCCTTACACAGGAGTTTCTCGCGCAGATGATGGGCGTCAGACGGACCAGCGTTACCGAGGTGGCCGGAGAACTGCAGCGGGCGGGCCTTGTTACCTACAGCCGTGGCCATGTGCATATCGAAGCTGTCGCGCGGATTCGCGAACGCGCATGCGAGTGCCATGAAACGCTTCAGCTGCACTACGAGCGCCTATTCCAGCGACCTGTCTGAACGCCCGCGAGCCCGAAAGCAAAATGCAGCGTACAGGCCATGCGGCTCGCGTCGCTGTTTGATGGCTAAGGCTTGAGCCGTCGTTCACTCTGGCGGCTTGACGTTGTCCGCCAGACGATTGATTTCTTCCGACCTGATAGGGTCCGGAACGACCACGGTCTCGATGAAGTGGCACTTGGGACATTTGAAAGTTCGCTTTTCAGAATGGTCGGGGCGCGGGGCGATGCTCGCTAAATTCATTCGCGTGCGGCATCTCATGCAGGGTGGTCGCTCTATCGGCGAAAGCAATACGCCTGTGAGTGAAAGGAGCATGTCGCTCACCTCATAGCTAAGGCTAAACTCCGAGGGGCTTTTCTTCTGTGCGGTCGCCGACAAAATCTCCAAGAAGATTTTTCGGAACGGAGGAACGATTATCAGCTTCGAAAGTTTCGTCGCGCACGAAGTTTCCCGCGGGAAGCCTCTCTGGCCAGCTGCATAAACCGGCCGGTATTGGCTCGGCGGCGATCGGCTGAAGTCACGGGCTCTGGGCTTGGCGTCAGCCTGTTTTTTTGGCTGCGATCGCAACTAAATAGGTTTGCGGCGGTTCGTGTATTTGGCTGGGTGGCCATTTATGGGAGCGCTCCATGTGCGATTACAGCTTGCATGCAGTCGCGACGCGTCCCGCTGAGGTCGCGGAGACGTTGGTTTCGACCAAATTCCAATCAGGGACTCGGGGCTTTGCGAGCCCCGACAATCCGCGGGTAGCGGTCTGCCTTCGACCCGGTACCGAGGTCGCGTTCGAGAAAGACGTTCGGGTTGATGGCTTGCTGTTTGGTACCAACATCGGTGATCGGCTTGCGCGGTTTCGTCAAGTAGACCTCGACAGACCGGCCCGGCATCATGATGCGCTGGAATTCTCAAACGGCGCAATCGTGCTTGTCACTAACCTCGCGGCCGGGCAAAGGGCCACGGTGCTGCAATTGCCTGCACGCCCAATCGATGAAAAGCCTGAGGCACGCCAACCTGCAGCGCGGCGCGAGATCGCCGACATCTGATTGGCGATCGACCTAGACCCGGTCTTTCGCTACTTGGGTCTCTCTTGCCATTTGGGCCCACCTTGCGGCCGAGGTGGGCCGGCGAGCTTTTGAACCGATGCAGGACCTTTGCGTTGTAGCCCGCAAATGGCTGCGAGACCGGATCGTTGAAGCCGTGACAAGCGAGCATGATCGAACAAGACGTGCGATGATCAGGATTGCCGCTGGACTGCTCACGCTGGTCGCGACCTGCACACGCGACGCCGGCGCCGCTGACATTGCAGCGGGCAAGGCGGCGTTCGTTCGTCAATGCGCGCTGTGCCATACTATCGACGCAGCCGGATCCAACCGCTACGGGCCCAATCTGTTTGGCGTCATTGGGCGCAGGGCAGGCTCGGTTTCGAGCTTTCAATATTCGCCCGCGTTCAAGTCGATGGCATCCTGGGACTGGAACGAAGATGCGCTTGGCGGATGGATCTCGTCGCCAGGCACAATGGTTCCGGGCACCACGATGGGCGTTTTCCAGGGCGTTGCCGACCGCGACCGCAGCGACATCATCGCCTATCTCGCGAGCCAAAGATAGGGAACGATAGAGCGACAATGAACAACCGTTTTGCGCTTGCAATTGCAGTGGTCGTGGCGTCGCTTGTTGCGGCCGCCACGCCGCACCAGGCTCAGCCGGTCAAAGACGAAGATCATGCGGCGACCGCTGGCAATATCAGGGGCGTCGTCACTAGCCGGTTCGGGCCGGAAGCAGGCGTTTGGGTTATCGCCGAGACAAAAGATCTCGGAACCCGATTTGCAAAAATTGTCGTCACCGACCATTCCGGCCGCTTTGTCGTCCCCGATCTACCCAAGGCGCGTTATGATGTCTGGGTGCGCGGCTACGGCCTGGCGGATTCGCCGAAGATAGCGAGCGAGCCCGGCAAATCGCTGAATCTGGCGGCCGTGATCGCGCCGGATCTCGCTGCCGCTGCGCAATATTATCCGGCGGTCTATTGGTTCTCGCTCTTGAGGGCGCCGGACAAGAGCAAATTTCCGGGCACCGGACCGAACGGCAATGGCATCCCTGTGGAATTCAAAAGCCAAGATCAATGGCTCGACGTCATCAAGACCAATGGCTGCGGCAATTGCCACCAGCTCGGCAATTACGCGACGCGCAACATCCCGCCGGCACTCGGACATTTCGATTCCTCAATTGCCGCCTGGGCGCAGCGGTTGCAGACAGGACCGGGCGGCACTACCATGGCGCGCACGATGGGACGTTTGCTCACTCCTGACGGCGGACATCTGGCGGCGCTGGCTGACTGGACCGATCGGATCAAGGCCGGCGAGCTGCCCAGCGCTACCCCGCCAAGGCCAGTTGGCATCGAACGCAATCTTGTGATCACCGTGAGGGACTGGCTCGACCCGAAACACTACCTCCACGACGTCGTGACGACGGACAGACGTCGTCCGACCGTGAACGGCCATGGATTGATCTACGGGGCGACCGAACTCAGCACCGACCAAATCCCGATTCTGGACGCTGTCAACAACTCAAAGACCACCATCAGGGTGCCGGTGCGTGATCCCGAGGCGACGCCAAGTTCGGCGCAAGCCAACCCGGTGTTTGCGCCGTCGCCCTATTTCGGCAGTGAGCAGGTGTGGGATAGCCAGGTCAATGCGCATTCGCTGGTGATGGATCAGGACGGCAGAATTTATTTCGCCGCGCAGACCCGGCCACCGAACGATATCCCGGCCTATTGCCGCAAGGATTCGCCGCTGCGCTCAGCGCAGCTCTATCCCCTTGAGGAGAGGCACGAAGGAGTTTTCCAGAACGCGCGCCAGGTCACGGTCTATGATCCCACTAGCAAGAAATTCTCGTTCATCGATACCTGCTTCGGCACGCAACACCTGAACTTGGCTGAAGACGCCGACAACACGCTGTGGTTTTCCACTAACACGCAAGGCGAGCTCGCCGTAGTCGGCTGGGTCAACACCAACAAGTATCGGCAGACTGGCGATGCCGCGGCATCCCAGGGCTGGACCGCTCTTATTGTCGATACCAACGGCAACGGCAAGCGCGACGAAGGTTACAACGAGCCGGGCACGCCGCTGGATCCGGACAAGGACACGCGCATTCCCTTTGCGCTTTATGGGATCTCCTTTAGTCCATCCGACGGTTCGATCTGGGGATCGAGCCTGCCGCATCCCGGCTACGTTATCCGCGTCAGCCCCGGACCGAACCCCCCGGATACGGCACTTGCGGAAATCTACAAGGTGCCGATGCCGGGATATGGAATTCGCGGCATGGATGTCGATCGCGACGGTGTGGTTTGGGTGCCGCTCGACAGCGGACATATCGCGAGCTTCGACCGCCGAAAATGCTCAGGCCCGCTCAACGGACCAGGCGCCGAGCGCGGTGAGAAGTGCCCCGAGGGATGGACATTCTACCCGCTTCCCGGGCCAGGCTTTGTCGGCGATTCGGGTGCCGCGGAAAATCCGTATTATCTCTGGGTCGACCAGCACGACATCCTCGGGCTCGGCGCCAATACGCCGATTGCCACCGGCAACCAGTCGGATTCGCTGCACGCACTGGTTGGCGGCCGCATCGTCGAACTGCGCGTTCCCTATCCGATGGGTTTCTATGCCAAGAACATCGATGGCAGGATCGACAATCCGGGCGCCGGCTGGAAGGGAAGGGCGCTGTGGGCGACGTCAGGCAACCGTACACCGGTTCACATCGAAGGCATCGACGCACCGGCTCCCGGCGCTCCGGGCAACACCGACGCCACACGGTCGAGCCCGCTGGTGGTCCAGTTTCAGCTTCGGCCTGATCCGCTGGCGTACTAATCGCTGGAAGTGTTGTTCGCAATCGGGAGGATAGTTTCGCAGCATTGAGGTAACGTGCATGCACACGGAAATTAATCTCTTCGAAAAGCCGATCGAGCGCATCAAAATAACCTGCGACCTGATGGGGATCGCGGACGAATTCGAACGAAAGCTTTCAGAGCTCGAAACTCACCTTGAGGGCCTGGTTGCCGACGGGGAGACCAGCGAAGATCGCTTGACCGTTAGCGGCCTTTCGTTTCTGAAGGGAACGGCACGTCGATGACGGTCATCGTTGTGAGCTTCGGTTGTCCCTACCGACTACGGCAGAACTACAATTAGACGTCCGCTACTTCCAGAACGGCTTGGCTTTCGTGAAAGCCTTAAAGGACGTCAGGGCGGCGGCCAGAATAGAGTGAAAGCGGGCATCTTCGCGGCCGGTCAAAACTCCCGCAGCGAACGCCCGTCGGGGGAGGTCGGCGGCACGCTTGTTCGGCGCGGGGTTGGTCGCGATGTCGGCCGTCAGGTTTTCATGCACGGCGATATCGTTCAGGTCGCCTAGACAGTCCTGCATATCCTCAAGTGCCGAAAGAAATGCTGTGCGTCGCTTTGACGCCTTCTTGCTGGGGAACACCGTTTCGAAGAATTCGGCCGCATAGCGCAATTTTTTCGCCCGAATGCGCAGCCGGTGTCGCCCGCGTTGATCGAGTTTCGCAAGCAGCCGGCCCCGCTTCCTTATTTTCTTCGACCGCCGCTTTAATTGCTCGGCGGCAGATATTGCGACCGGCGTATCTCCGCGTTCACGCAACAGGTCGGTGCGCGGATGACGCCAGTCGCCTATTTCCAGCCACGTCGCCAGCGTCAGCGACAATTGACGAAACCGTTCTGACTGGACCGCATTGCGGGCTCTCTCTTCTGAAGACCGCCGCTGTTCCGCCAAATCATCGGACAAGCGTCGCATTCCCATTAGCCGTGCGTGATGACGCCTTGCCGGCTCAACCACACGTTTGATAAAGACCTCGAATTCGCGGGCCGGACCCAACTCCGCCGTCAGCCATCTGAGTTCCGACTTGATTTCGTTCGTCTCGGGTCCCTCAAGGATGTTGGCAAACAGGGAAATCGCCGCGCGCAGCCGGCGCAAGCCAACCCGCATCTGATGAACGCCATCGGGATTTCCCGCCAGCAATGCTGGCTTGTTGGCGATTACTTGCTTGACACAGGAGGCGGCGATCATCCCAAAGGCATCCGCCGTCGCGATATCCGGCGCGATATCGACGGGCTCTGCCTTTACTGCGGCGCTCTCGTCGCCGTCGACCAGCTCATATCCGCGCTGGGCCTTGCTCTTGACGGCAAGTTCGGCGGATGTGGCGCGCGCGATGGTGCGGGCCAGCTTGAAGAGTTCGGCCCGGTCGCCACCCTTGGACTCGATCTCAATCTCGCATACCCACTTTGAGTGATCGGCTGTACCGATCTTGCCGTGATCCAGCGTCACTTCGATCTCGGATTGCTTCACCTTTAGCAGATAAATCGTGCGACGCACCCTGGTCTCGAATACCGGCCGCAATTGCCGGCGCAGCTTTTTCGTCAGCAACGGCTCCAGCGCGGTGTGTTGCGCGGCAGCAAAATCCGGTTTGCTGGCTTTGAGCTCGGTTTCCCACTCGTGGCGATCCAGTAATCCTTCACCTGCCGCCTTGATGGTTTGAATGCAGCGACGGCCGATTCGTCGCACGCGGAGCATCACGCCGCTTTTCCGCAGCGCAAACTTGTCGGTGTCGAAATAGACCGAGACTTGCGTGGCACGCTTGGCGGCATTGACGCGGCGGAGCGGGGCAATCTTGTCCAACCTCGTCAGTTCGGAGGAAGGAAGCTCAAGCTTCAGTTCAGTTTCAACCGGAGGCGACACGACAGCTGTTCCAAGGCGATGTGGATCATTTGCAAAGCGCACGCGAGTACCGGAAAATTTATGACCGCACCGGCTAAAGGTAGCGAGTGCCGGTACCGGGTCCCGACGCCACCTTGCCATCGCTATATGGTTAGATCGATGAACGCCGCCAGGGTTCGGAGCCATTACGCGACGCCGGCTGAAAGCCGTGATTTCGGCTGAGTTCGTCGGAACGAAAGCTGGGCTTTATCGTTACGCGGAAAAACAGCCCCTCAGGTCCGGCTCCCATGGCAGACGGCGACGTGGAACACGTTTGGAAGCTGGTTGAATCGATTTCCTACTGCATGCTGTCGACCTTGACCGGCACCAAGCTTCGTTCCCGGCCAATGGGTGCTTTTGCCCAACCCGAAGAAGGAATGATCTATTTGCTGTCCGACGTGCGTGCTCACAAGCACGATGAGATTCGCAAGTTTCCCAAAGTGTGCCTCGCATTCGCCGACCCCCGAGGACAAAAATACGTCTCGATATCCGGATCGGCCGCAATTAGTTCAGATCGGGAGAAGATCAGGGAACTCTGGTCGATCCCTGCAAAAGTGTGGTGGGAAAGCCCCGAAGATCCGAATATTCGCGTTATCGCGGTCACGCCGGAAGAAGCCGAGTACTGGGATGCGCCCGGCAATCTTGCCAGCAATATCAAGGTCGCCTTTGGATTGGCGACGGGCAGGCATCTGGATCCCGGAGATCACAGAAAAGTTGCAATCTAGCCGCCGTTCGCGCTCGCTGGCGCTTGTCTAGAAACGCCCTCGGCAAGCGAGGAACGATCGAGAACATTCTTGATTGTCTGGGATGCTTACCGAAACAGGAAAGGATCCGGCAATGAAGATTCTCGCTTCTGGCCTCGCGCTCGCCCTTCTGGCGACGCCGGCAATGGCTCAATCCATCGGAGAAAAGACCGGCGTGAATTCCACCCTGGGCATCACGCCTGCGACCGAGGATTTCGTGAAGGAGGCTGCCATCAGCGACATGTTTGAAATCCAGTCCAGTCAGATGGCGCAGGAGCGCGGCAATGCACCGGAGAAGACGTTTGCCGCCACCATGGTCAAGGATCACCAAAAGACGACTGACGATTTGAAGTCGATGGTTTCCAGTGGCAAGGTGAAGGTGCAATTGCCCAGCGCACTGGATAGCTCGAAACAAAATGAGATCGACAAGCTGAAATCGCTTAACGGCGCCGACTTCAGTTCACGTTATGACAGCGATCAACTGAGCGGTCATAAGGACGCCGTGTCATTATTTGAGCGCTACGCCAAGGGTGGCGACAATACGACGTTGAAGGATTGGGCCGACAAGACCCTTCCAACCCTACGGCACCACCTTGAGATGGCCCAGGACTTGACAGCCGGTAAAACGGTCGGAAGCCGCCCCTAGCCGAAGAGCGCATTTCGTCGAATGGGTTTTTAAGCCGTGCGTTCGGCTAAGGTCTCGCAGTCGGCGCTGGCAGGTTCAAAATGCAGATTCGGCCGGGCAACGATGATTTGCTGCTGATCGTCGACGTGCAGAACGATTTCTGTCCTGGCGGCGCGCTTGCGGTTGCCAATGGAGACGCCGTGGTGCCGATCATCAATCGCCTCGTCGAACGCTTCGACCATGTCGCACTAACGCAGGATTGGCACCCGAAGGGCCACAGCTCCTTTGCCGCGTCGCATCCTGGCGCGCGGCCGTTTGAAACGATCGACATGCCCTATGGCCAGCAGACGCTGTGGCCCGATCATTGTGTCCAGGGCACGCCAGGCGCGACATTCCATCCGCAATTGGAGACCACGCGGGCGGAAATGGTGATCCGCAAGGGTTTTCGTCCCGATATCGATTCCTATTCCGCTTTTTATGAAAACGACCGGCGTACTCCCACAGGCCTGGCTGGTTATTTGCGCGAACGTGGTTTGTGCAGAATCTTCCTTGTTGGGCTCGCAACCGACTACTGCGTCTGTCATTCTGCCGTGGACGCGCGCAGGATCGGCTTTGACGCCGTGCTTATCGAGGCGGGATGCAGGGCCATCGATCTGTCAGGTTCGCTCGATGCTGCCTGGGCCGGGATGGCCGCGGCCGGCGTGCAGCGTGTCAACGATCTCTAAATTAGTGCGTCCTGAACGTGGCCCGCACCATCAATCCTTCAGAGTGAACTTTTGGCGCAGTTCGGCGGCGATCTGGTCAGCAAGTTCTTGCGCATTCTTGGTGTGTTTCGGCGCGGTAACGACGGTCGGACGCCAGCCGAGGATGGGATCTTTGCGGACCGACACGAACACGCCTCCGATCACCAGGCGTTGAAGAATCATATCCTCGAGTTCGGCGTCGGTTTTCTCTTCCTTGCCCATCTGTGGCCTTCTGACACGATCACCCTCAGCTACTGTTGAAATAGCGCCACGCTCTACGCTTGGAGATCACAAATGCGAGACTGCGAACGCGTAACCCGCGGGGAGCCGTTCGAGCAGCGAGTTGACGGCAGACGACCGACGGTGCCGCCGATGTTGCCGGCACCGTCGATCAGCCCATGGCCGCTGCAAAGCTCAGAGCAGGCCGTTCTTCTTCAGGATGTCCGAGGCGTTGTCCTTGGTGATCAGCATGGTCGGCAAGGTAATGACAGGCTCTAGCTTTTCCCCGTGCAGGAGTTTGACGGCCTGTCTTAAGCCTTCGGCGCCGGGCGTCGCATAGAGGAAGGTCGCGGTGAGCTGTCCTTTGCTGACCCAGGTGACGCCCTCATCCGGCAGGCCGTCGATGCCGAGGATGAACTTGATGTTCTTGTCGCGCCCGGCATCCTTGGCGGCGAGATAGGCGCCGTAGGCCATGGGATCGTTGTGGCCGTAGATCAGGTCGATCTTTTCGTTGTTGCGTAGCGCTGTGGTCATGATGTTGTAGGCTTGATCTTGCTTCCAGTCGCCAGACTGATTGTTGAGCAGATATTTGATACCGGGCTCCTTATCTGTAAAGGCATGGAAGCCATCGTGCCGGTCGTGGGCCGGCTGGGTTCCCATGCCGCCCCAGATTTCGACGACATTGCCCTGTGCCTTGCCTGCGCCGCCGAGCAATTTCACTGCGTATTCGCCTGCGGCGCGCCCGATCGCCAGATTGTCGCCACCGATGAACTGGGTGATTCGCTTGGTGTCGACATTACGGTCGAGCACGATCACCGGGATCTTGGCATCGAGGGCTTTCTCGACCACGCCGGTCAGTCCTGCCGATTCCTTCGGCGAGACCAAGAGCACGTTGACCTGCTGCACTATCAGGTTCTCGCAATCGGCAACCTGCTTTTCGGTCTTGTCCTGGCCATCGGTGATGACGAGGTCGACGTCGGGATATTTCTTCGCTTCAGCTTGGATGTCCTTGTTGAACTGCACGCGCCAGGGTTCCAGAGTGGTGCATTGGCTAAACCCGACTTTCCACTTGGCCGCTGCCTTGCTTGGCGTCCACCCGGACGGCATGTAGATCGTCACTGCGGCGCCGGCCACGGTCGCCGACAATTTCAAGAATTCACGACGCTTCATCGAGATGCTCCCTTGCAAATTGCGCTCTTACAGCGCTTGGCGGCCGAGGAGGTTCGGCCGTTCCGGCCTCGGCGCTGGTTTTCGTGCGACGTACAAACCGCCATCGCGCCACGAGCTGACCGAGATTCTGTTCCTGCACGAGCACCGTGCAGACGATAATCAATCCCTTCATCACCAACTGGACATTGGAGTCGATGTTCTGAAGCTGAAGGATGTCCGACAGCAGGCCGAAGATCAGGACGCCGACGAGAGTGCCGGCGAGACTGCCGCGCCCGCCCATCAGGCTGGTGCCGCCGATCACCACCGCGGCGATGGCGTCGAGTTCGAGGCCTGCGCCGGCGTCGGGCTTGCCCTGTCGATACTGCGCCACGAACAACACGCCGGCAATCCCCGCCAGCAGCCCGGAGAGCAGATAGGCCGTGAGCTGGACCTGGACCACTTTGATGCCGGAAAGTTTGGCCGCCTCGATATTTCCGCCGATGGCGTAAGCGTAGCGGCCGAACGCCGTGAAGCGCAGGATCGCGCCGAAGAGGATGATCGCAGCTAGGAAGAAGACACTCGGCATCGGCACTACGCCCCACAGCATCGAGCGCAGGACTTCGAACGTCTCGGTGGCGTTGGTGCCGGTGTAGACCGCCACCACCGCGTTGTCCTGACCTGCGGTCAGACGGCCAATGCCGAGCGCGCCGACCATCATCGCCAGCGTAGCGATAAACGGCTGCAAGCGTCCGGCAACGATCAACACGCCGTTGATGGCGCCGAGCACAAGGGCGACGCACGGCGCGACCAGCAGCACGCCGAGAACACCGAATTTAGTCGGGACCTGGTTTGTCGTGAACCACGCCACCGCGACCGCGGCGGCAAGGCCCAGCAGACTCGGGATCCATATGCCGCGCCAGCGCCCCAGCGCGATCTCGCGGCGCAGTCCCGCGGTCTCGTCGTGGCCGGATGCCAGGCCGCTGAACACAAATCGCGCGAGAAACGCCACGACAATGAAACTCACCGCCACCGCGGCCGGCACACCCATGATCGACGCGGCGGTCCAGCCCGACTTGGTGAGCAGCATCGCGCAGATGATGGTTGAAAAGCCCATGACGGAGCCCACCGACAAATCGATGCCGCCGAGCAGGATGACCATCGTCATGCCGGTTGCCACCAAGCCGGTGATCGATACCTGGCGCAGAACGTCGGTCAAGTTACCGTAGGACAGGAAGATGTTGTTGCCCGACGACGAATGCGGCGAGGCCAGCGCGCCTATAAGGCAGATCAACAGCAGGCCCCAATAGAGCTTGGTGCGCGAGAGCGCGCGAAGCACTTTCATGACAGCACGTCCCATGACGCGCTCGCCATCCCCGGCGCGGCCAGGCGCATCACCGCCTCCTGCGTGGCGGTCTCGCGCGAAATGAGCCCCGTCTGATGCCCCTCGCACATCACCAGCACGCGATCGGACAGCAGGAGCAGTTCGGGCATTTCCGAGCTGACCACGACGATGCCAAGCCCTTGCTCGGCGAGCTCAAAGATCAGCCGATAGATTTCCTGCTTGGCGCCGACGTCGATGCCGCGGGTCGGCTCGTCCAGGAGCAGGATGCGTGGTTCGGTAGCAAGCCATTTGCCGATCACGATTTTCTGCTGATTGCCGCCCGACAGTGTCGCGACCCGTTGGTCGATGCCCGCGCAGCGCACCGAAAGACGCCTGACCACGCCGTCGGCCAACGCGCTTTCGCGCGCGAAAGCGCGCAAGCCAAACCGCGACATGGCGCCGACGGAGGGCAAGGCGACGTTGTCGCAGATCGACTCGCCAAGGTGCAGGCCGCGCTCCTTGCGGTCTTCGGTCACCAGCGCGACGCCCAGCCGATAGGCGTCAGCCGAGGATTGGATGTCGACGACGCGGCCCTCGACGGCAATCTCGCCGCCGCGCCAGCCGCGCGCGACGCCAAATATCGATTCGAGGATTTCGCTGCGGCCTGAGCCGAGCAGACCGCCGATGCCGAGGATTTCGCCTTGCCGCAACTGGAAGGTGACGCCGTGCAGCGCCCGCCGCCATCCGCGGCTCGTGAGCGTGTCGAGCGTCAGGTTGCGTACGCTGAGCACGACCGCGCCGTCTTGCGCGGCCGTGCCGCGGTGGTGCGCGGCCATGTCACGGCCGACCATTGCCGAAATGATCGCTCCGCGTGAGAGGTCACCGATTGGGGCGGTCAGCACCCGCCGGCCATCGCGTAACACCGTCACCCGATCGGCGAGGTCCAGAACCTCTTCGATGCGGTGCGAGGTGTAGACGATTGCGACGCCGTCCGCGGCGAGCTGACGCACGATCTTGAACAGCGTCTCGCATTCCGATGACGACAGCGCCGACGTTGGCTCGTCCATAATCAGGATGCGGGTATCGAGCGACAGCGCTTTGGCGATCTCGACCAGTTGCTGCTCACCAATGCGCAGTTCGGCGATGCGGCAGCGTGGATCGATGCTGGCGCCGAGCCGCCGCAGCAGGCGCTCGGCCGCCCTGACCATGCGGCGGCCGTCGATGAACGCGCCGGCGATCAGTGGCTCGCGGCCAAGAAAGATGTTGTCGGCGACACTCAATTCGGGAACCAGATTGAGCTCCTGATGGATGATCGCGACGCCAGCGGCTTCCGCATCGCGCACGCCGCCAAACGACTCTAGGCGGCCCTCGACGCGAATAACTCCTTCGTAGCTGGTATGTACGCCGGCGAGGATTTTCATCAGTGTGCTTTTGCCAGCGCCGTTTTCGCCCATCAGCGCGTGCACCTCGCCGCGCCTGAGATCAAAGTCGACGTCGCGAACCGCTGTCACGCCGGCAAAAGACTTGGAGACATGCTCGGCAACAAGGACAGCGGGATCTGGCGCGGTGCCGCGTCTGATCCTCCGGGTAATGCCGATCGCCTTGGCGTCTGGCTGGGCGCGCCATGCGTCGCTCCCTGCGGGAGCATCGGATCGCGTCTCCATCGGCTTCTTCCCTGCGGGCCTGCCCTGGTTCTCGCGGATAGCCCTTTCGAGGGTGCGAAGAGCAGGCTGGCATTGTTCACCTGGTATGCTAGTTATATCAGATGCTGTCCGTCAAGCCTTCTTCGGCAGAATCAGAAATCCGCAAGGCATTGGAAAGATCACATCGATGCGTTCGATCAGCGGGTTAGGCGGCGCGAGCGTGGCAGCGCTAGAGCGCGGAGCCGGAGGGTCGAAAGTCGATCAGGCTTACCTTGCGCTCAAGCAGGCCATCGTATCGGGCGCACTCGCTCCCGAGACTCCGATCGATAAGAACGAATGGTGTGGCATTTTCGAAATGTCCCGGCTCTCCATAACGACTGCGATCAATCGGCTCGCATTCGAACGTCTTGTCGTGGTCGAGCCTCAGCGCGGCTCTTATGTCGCCAAGATCCACCTTGAAGATGTGAGGCAATGGATGTTGATGCGCCGCGCGCTTGAGACGGAGATTGCCGCGGTTTGTGCAGCGAATCTTTCGGATCGCACGATCGAAGGTCTCGGCCAGAATCTCGCCTATCAGCGGGCAGCCATCACAAGCGGAGACCTGCAAGGCTTCCACGAACTCGACAACAGGTTTCACTGCCAGATGACTGAGGGTCTGGGCCTCGCACGGGTTGGCGAAGTGCTCGACCCGATCCGGACCCATCTTGAAAGGGTGCGCCGAACTCTTCTTCCCGAGCCGGGGCGCCCGGAGGGGACTTTCGGCGAGCACGAAGCGATCTATCGGGCAATTGCGGCGCGGCAGCCGGATCAGGCACGGAACGAAATGGCCAACCATCTCGATAGGGTGTCGCGAGAGCTGCACTCCTTTGTCGCCAGGCATCCCGGTTTCTTTGAGGAATAGAACCTTGCATGGAGCAGGTTCACGCGCTCACGTTGACAGGTAGCTGTAAAGAAATACGCTCTTCATAAATCTCAATGACGGGCCAGCGCGACTGAAGCACGACGGCAAGAAAGAAGTCCCACCATGGTTTCGCAGTCAGCATTGCCCAGACGTCTGCTGGGACGGACGGCTATTCAGGTTTCGGCGCTGGGCTTTGGCACCGCGCCACTTGGTGATCTCTATCGACAGCTGGACGACGCCACGGCCGTCGCAGCGGTGGGGCGCGCGTTCGAACTGGGCATCAATCTGCTCGACACTTCCCCGCTCTACGGGCATGGCCTGTCTGAACATCGCTGCGGGACAGCAATCAGGCGCGTGCCGCGCCAGGACATTGTGGTCTGCACCAAGGTGGGTCGCTGGATGGACCCGTTTCACGGGCGAGGCGTCGGCTCCGGCTTTGTCGGTGGGCAGCCGCACCGGGCAGTGGTCGACTATTCCTATGACGGCACGATGCGTTCGGTGGAACAATCGCTGTTGCGGCTTGGTACCGACAGGCTGGACCTGTTGCTGATTCATGACGTCGATGTCTGGACCCACGGCGCCGATGCAATCGAGGATCGGTTTCGCGAAGCAATGGCCGGCGCCTATGTAGCGCTCGACCGGCTTCGCGGAGAAGGCGTGGTCGCGGGTATCGGGATCGGCGTGAATGAGGCCGAGATGTGCGTGCGTTTCGCGCAAGCCGGATCGTTCGATACCATGCTGCTCGCCGGGCGCTATTCGCTGCTCGAGCAGCCCGCGCTCGAACATTTCCTGCCGCTTGCGCAGCAACAGGGCATTGGCGTGATGCTCGGTGGTGTATTCAATTCCGGTATTTTGGCGACCGGGCCCGTGAGTGGCGCCAAGTACAATTATCAGGACGCACCGCCGGAGATTCTGGCCAAGGTGGCCCGGATCGAAGGTGTCTGTAGCGCCCATGGCGTCGCTTTGTCCACGGCGGCGCTGCATTTCGCGTTGGGCCATCCGGCTGTCGCCAGCGTGGTGCTGGGAGCGCAAAACCCGCAGGAGGTTGAGCGCAATGTGGCTGCACTTTCCAGCAAGGTGCCGTCAGCGCTTTGGACCGATCTGAAAGCTGAGCATCTGATCGATACAGATGCGCCCGTTCCATCATCGGTGCCCGGCTGATGCGGATCGATGCACATCACCATCTCTGGACTCTCGCGCGGGGCGACTATGGTTGGCTTACGCCCGATCTGGCGCCGATCTATCGTGACTTTTGTCTGTCGGACTTGGCGCCGCACCTCTCCGCAGCCGACATTGAGGGGACGATTCTGGTGCAGGCCGCGCCGACCGAGGCGGAGACCATGTTTCTGCTCGATATCGCGGAAAACGCGGATCTGGTGCGGGGGGTGGTCGGCTGGACGGATTTCGACGCAGCCGACGGCGTGGCGCGCATCGAAGCGCTGGCTGGGCGGAAACTTCTGGTGGGACTGCGGCCGATGGTCCAGGATATCCCCGATGACGATTGGCTGCTGCGTCCGGCCTTGGCACCCCTGCTGGCGGCGATGTCCCGAAACGGTTTGGTATTCGACGCGCTGGTGCTGCCGCGCCACTTGCCGAGACTATTGCGAGTGATCGACAGCCATCCCGATCTGAAATTCGTGCTGGATCATTGCGGCAAGCCACAGCTCGCGACCGGCGAGATCGCAATTTGGCAACGCGATATAGCCTTGCTTGCTGAACACCCCAATATGGTTTGCAAACTGTCCGGACTGGTGACAGAGGCAGCGCCGGACTGGCAGATCGCCGATCTGCGCCAAGTGGTAGATCATGTGATTACGTGCTTCGGACCACGACGATTGCTGTGGGGAAGCGATTGGCCAGTGGTCAATCTGGCGGGCGGGTATACAAAATGGTTCGCTGCCGCTCAAACCTTGCTGGCTGATCTGTCCCCCGACGAAAAGGCGGACATCTTCGGCGGCAACGCGGTGCGCACGTATCTCCCAACCCGAGGACGACGGATACATTAAAGACGGTTGACCCCGTCAACCATCCAGACGCTACTCCGCGGAGGCCACCACAATGCCCATCGTAACGGACGCCACATTCATTCTGCCGGACGATTTCGCCGACGCGGCCCTGATGGGGCGCATCTGGCGCCCCGATCTCGCCAGCCCCTCAGTGGTCGCGATCCGCAACGACGGCGTGTTCGACATCACCGACAATTTCCCTACCGCAAGCCAGCTTGCTGGGGCCGCCGATCCGGCCGGCGCTCTGCGCGCCGCGCGCGGCGAGCGGCTGGGCGCGCTGCAGGACCTGTTGACCAACACGCCACCAGAAAACCGCGATCCGACCAAGCCGTGGCTGCTCGCGCCGATCGACCTACAGGTGATCAAGGCCGCCGGAGTCACGTTCGCAGTGTCCATGCTGGAAAGGGTGATCGAGGAGCGCGCGCGCGGCAATCCGGAGTCGGCGACGGCAATCCGGGCTGAGGTGACGCGAATTGTCGGCACTGACTTGTCCCGGCTGAAGCCAGGTTCGGCCGAAGCGCAGCATGTGAAGGACGTGCTAGTCGCTCAGAACGCCTGGAGCCAGTACCTTGAAGTGGGAATCGGGCCGGACGCCGAGGTGTTCACCAAGGCTCCGGTGCTGTCCGCGGTGGGCACATGTACGGATGCGGGTCTGCATCCGAAATCGGTTTGGAACAATCCGGAGCCGGAGGTGGTACTTGTGGTGGCAAGCGACGGTCGCATTGTCGGCGCCAGCCTTGGCAACGATGTCAACTTGCGCGACTTCGAAGGACGCTCGGCGCTGCTGCTATCCAAGGCCAAGGACAACAACGCGTCCTGTGCTATCGGGCCGTTCGTGCGCTTCTTCGATGCCGGCTTCGGGCTTGATGACGTGCGGACGATGGAGATCTCGCTGGAGGTGAAGGGGCCGGAAGGTTTCGTGCTGCACGGCGCATCCTCGCTGACCCAGATCAGCCGCGACCCCGTCGATATCGTCGCGCAAACGATCAACGAGAACCATCAATACCCGGATGGTTTTGTGTTGTTCCTCGGCACGATGTTCGCCCCAATCCAGGACCGTGCGGCGAAGGGGCAGGGGTTCACCCACGTGGAAGGCGACTTGGTCACCGTCGCTACGTCCAAACTTGGCCGGTTGACTAATCGCATGCGCCCGAGCGGGGCTTGCGAACCTTGGGCGTTTGGCCTGACAGCGCTTATCGCCGCGCTGACGCGCCGTATTCAGAATAAATCGAAATAGCAACTGGCTGAAAGGAGCAGATTGGAGATACGCCTGCAGATACTGTTACTCTTCATCGGCTACTTGCCCGCGCCCGTGGTCAAACCGCTGACAATGTAGCGTTCCAGCAAAATTCCGACGATCACGAGCGGAGCGATCGCCGCAGTCGATAGCGCCGCCATGGACCACCAGTTGATGCCTTGCGAGCCGGTCTGGCTGGCCACCATGACGGGCAGGGTTTTGGCGTCCGTGCTCGTCAGCAGTGCCGCGAAGAAGTACTCGTTCCAGCACAATACCAGCGAGAGGATGAATGCGGCCACCATTCCGGGAACAGCGAGCGGCAGCACGATACGAATGAATGCTCCCCAAATCGACAGGCCGTCCACGAAGGCGGCTTCGTCGAGTTCGACTGGGATCGAGTTGAATTGATCGCGCATGATCCAGATGACGATCGGCAGCACCGTCAAGGTGTAGAGCAGGATCAGGCCAAACCTCGTGTCAAGCAGCGCCAGTGCCTTGTAGAGAACCAGGAACGGCAAGGCCAGGACGACCGGCGGCAAGATCAACTGGGACATGAAGAAGAACAGGATATCGTCGTTGCGCATCCAACCGAATTTGTATCGGAAACGACTCAACCCGTAAGCCGCCAGTGAGCCGAGCACGAGCGCCAGGACAGACGCGCCGAGCGACGTAATGATGCTGTTTTCGAACCGGCTTACTAACTCGGCGCGGGCGGTAGAGGTTCCTAGAATCGAATCAGGCGACAGGCCGATTGAGCGCCAGCCTTTCCAATCCGGCTGAAAGTCCAGCCAGGGAATCAAGTGACCTTGCGTCACATCGAGCGCCGACTTGAACGAGGTCGTGACTGTCCAGTAGATCGGAAACAAGCAGACAAACGCCCAAAACAGCAATGCGCCGTAGATCAGCAGACGGCTCAAGGTCCGAGTGGCCCGGCTCGCCGCATGATGCCTCCGGACCGGCTGCGACGCGGATGTGAAAATGGCCAATAGCGCAACTCCCTTCGGCAACCGGCCTGATCATCCCTCTTATGCAACTTTCTGCGTCCAGCGTTTGGACAGGCGAAGCAACACTGTCAGGAAGGCGATGATCATGAGAAGATAGAACATGGCGAGTGCCGTGCCATATCCGACATTCGATCGATCGCGGTACACGCGGTAAATGAAGCTCGAGACCGTGTCCGTGGCGCCGCCTGGACCCCCGGCGGTCACGTTGATCACGATGTCGGCGAGCTTCAATTTGAAAATGATCCTGATGATAAGGACGGTGACGCTCACCGGCAGCATGAGAGGAAACGTAACATGCCAGAACGACTGCCATCCACTCGCACCATCGACTTTGGCTGCTTCCAGCACTTCCTTGGGCATCGCCTGCAGCCCCGCGAGCAACATGATCATGATAAAGGGAATCGAGACCCAGGCATCCATCGCCTCTATGCTCAAGCGTGCGACCCAAGGGAACGCGAAGAATGCCGGATTGTCCCATCCCAGATCGCGCGCCAGCGTGGCTGCGGGGCCAAAGCGGTACTCCATCAGCGACTTGCCTATCATCCAACTCACGGCAACGGGACTGAGCATCAGCGGCAGGAGGAAAACGACGCGAAACATTCTTCGGGCTCGTATCTCGGCGTTCAGCAGTAGAGCCAGTCCAAACGCAATAGCGTACTCGCCAAGCACCGCCAACGTATAGAAGATCATGTTGCGGAGCGCGTTCCAGTAGTAATCGTCATGAAACAATCCGATGAGATTGTTGAGGCCGTTGAAGTGCGGGCCTTCAAACGAAGAGAGGTTCCAATCCAGCGAAGCAATGTAGATCCCGAACAGCGTTGGAAAAATCACCACCGCAACGGTAAACAAAACTGCTGGGAACAGAAACAGCGCTCGCTGACCGCGTTCTCCCCGGACCATGACTTGACCGATACCGAATGCGATGGCCCAGACCAGATAAGCATAGAGGACCGGACGCCAATCGGTGTAGCCAGCGGTAGTTGCTCCGATCGAGTGCAGAATCTGGATGAGGAGCACGAGCAAGAATCCCGCCGAGGCAAGGACAACAAGCGCTCGTCCAGCGTTCTTCCGGCTGACAAGGACGCGCTGCGGGGCGAGCTTGTGGTGCCGGTCGTCCGCCACCGGTGATGAATTCTGCATCAATTCGCACTCTGCCGATTTGGATTTTGACTCGGTCGCTCGCGAAAGCCTCGGCTGACGCCATGAGCGGCGACGGCCGAAGACCCGCCTACACGCCGAGCGACGCCTTGTAGAGCGCGATTTGCTTGTCGCGACCGATTTGGTCCGTCAGCTTTTCCCACGCCGTGGCGATGTTGTTGGCGCCAGTCTGCGCGTCGTACTGGCCGGCGAAGATCTTGGTCAGCTCGTCCTCCGCAATACTGTAGTACTGGAAAATGCCCGGAATGCGCGGCTCGACGGCGCGGTTCGGGTGATTATAGGAGCCGAACTGTGAGTTCAGATAGGATGTGATGTATTTCTTGTCGTAGCCCGCCGCCACCCATTCGTCGATGTTGGAATGGCTTGTCCGGTGAACCTGGAAGCCGGATGGATAGACCACGGTCCAAAGCGACAGATCCTTGCCGCCGAGATGCGCCGCGGCGCTCCACGCCGCCTTGTGCCTGCGTTCGTCGCCGGCGACCCTCGCCATGACGTAGATGCCCCAACCGAGATAGGCACAGTTCGGCGCATGGTTTGGACCATCCGTGAGCTTTTCCCACTTGCCGGTCTTGGCATTGTAGACGTCGTCGGATCCGGGCAGGATGTCGAACCCGACGAGATCGCCGATGACGGAGGTGTCGCTCGCTTTAGCCACTTGGCCGATATCTCCCCACCAGGGGATCATCGAGCCAATGCCGGCCAGGAATTGCTGGAAGCCGGTGGTGTTCGGATCGGCGTTGAGCTGGTCGGCTGGTTCGGATGGCAGCGCATCGATGACGTCCTGGATAGCGCGAACCCAGGCCGGGTTGTTGATGCGCGGCTTCATCGTATCCACATCGAAAAGCCAAGCCTTGTCGTTCGGATGCTTCGCGTAAGCCGTGGCGCGGCTGCCGAGGAAATAGAATCCGAACCCACCCCAGGGCTTCGGCGCATCGAGATAGCCGAATGCGTTCTGGCCCTTGATTTTCTTGCCTTTGAGGAATTTGGTCACGATCTGGACCTGTTGCCAGGTCTTTGGCACGCCCCATTCGCCATCGTTGCCTGCATCCTTCCAGGCCTTGGCCAGAGTGGGGTCGGAGAAGTAGTCGGTCCTGTAATTGAAGTTGTGGCAGTCACCATCGATCGTGACCCGATACGTCTTGCCGTTCCAGGTTCCGACCGGCGGCTTTAGGTAGTCGACGTAATCGTCGATATCGATCTGCTTTTTGACCCACTCCGGCATCTCCGACGCGAGGCCCTTGCCGCACACATCGCCCTCGAACGGCGCGCCCATTTCAAGGACGTCGAAATCGACCGTGCCGGTCGCGATCGCCTGTTGCAGTCGCGGGTTGTAGTCGGCCTGAGCGAGGTCTATCCAGGAGATTTTCGCGCCGGTGTAGGCCTCCCACGGCCTCAGAAAACCACGGAAGAGCAGGTTGTGCAGATTCTGGTTGTTGAGCCCCATGAAGGAGAGCTCGACACCCTTGAATTCGCCCTCCTTAACGTTCGCCTTGGTCGGGCCGAGGCAAAGCTCGCCGACCTTCTGCCAATCGGCGTCGGTTGGAGCGCCTTTGCCCACACCTGGAAGCTGTAAAATCCGCGCCCGCAGATTGTCCTGCGCCAGCGCATGCTCGGACAACACGCCAAGACCGCCTGTGGAACCCAAAGCGGCGGCGCTGACGGCTCCCTTGAGGACAGTGCGTCGGTTCGGTCGCTTTGCGGGATGCTGATCGTGCTCTGGCTGTTTCACGACGAAACCTCCCTCTTTTTTTGATGCCAAGTTTCAGTCGCCTGAGCACCGTTATTCTGGGTAGGACGTTCGGGGACTCGCGTGTCCTGTATCCCTCGCTGGCGCAATCCCGACAGGTGGTGACAGAGGCCTTTTTGATTATGCCGCAGCGTTGATCAATGTCAACGAATCCACGGGAAACCTGATGCCCCGCAATGGACCTCCGCGGTAGGAGATGCTTCTCGGCGAGAAGGAGCAGCGTGTTGCAAGCGCGTGCGCCGCCGCAAGATCGGCGAGCCGATGCAATCCGCCGGGATCATCTTCGTTGCTGCGGATCGGTTGAATGGCGACGTGCCTGAGAAAGTCGGCGTTTTGCAGCCGCGAATTGCAGCGCATGTGTTTCGCCACCAGCGCCGATTCATCCCCAGTCGGTCTTGTTGATCCGCTCGAACTAGTCGGGCGCAATGACGCCTTTCTTGAAAACGAAGCAGCCGTAGAAGCGCCGTTCGCCGGTCTGGATCACGCAATAGGATTTCTTGGCGCGTTCATAGAAGGCAAGTCGCTCGATCGAGCCCATTGGCGAAGGGCCGCCCTGCGCGGCGTCGATCTCACTCTGCACCTCGATCTGCACGGGAGGAATCTCGTCGGGCTGGCCGACGGTCTCCATTCGCAAGGCGGGCTTGTCGACAAAGGAATCAAGCGGCAGGACTGAAAGGATAGCGCGTGCCGCCCGGCCAACGGTCACATTATCGATACGCAGCAGCCGCCCGAGCACGGTCTGACGGGCAACCGAGTCGGCCGGGAAATTGGTGTCACAGACGACGAGCTCGTCACCGTGGCCCATGGCGCGCAAGGCGTAAAGGACGTCCGCGTTTAGAATTGGATCGATCGATTTCAGCATGCTGAGTTTCCCCTGAATTGAACGAACTCTTTTGGCGATAGACGGGTCTGCCTCATATCTGCGGCCAATCTTGCCGGCGTTGCGAAGACCGTCCAGAGAGGGTCATGCCTAGCTCACCACAATTCCGGTTGGCTATTAATTCCTATCATCCGGCTCCATTGTTGGACTATTGCCCATGTAAAGAGCATATGCTCTCATTTGGGTACGGAAACATGTGATGATTGAACCCGACCTGATCATCTTCGACTGCGACGGCGTATTGGTCGACAGCGAGGTGCTGAGTTGCCGCTGCCTTTCAGAGGTTTTGGCGGCGCACGGTATCAACCTCGGCTTGGACCAGGCGTTCGATCTGTTCCTCGGACGAAGCACCACCGCAGTTCTCGAGCATTATCAGGCAATGGGACGCTCGATTCCGGAACAATTTTCCTCCGAGCTGAGGGCAGGCGTCCGTGCAGCGTTTGTCTCTGCGCTTCGCCCGATCGAAGGAGTAGGCTCGGTACTGGAGCGTCTGCAGATCCCGCGCTGCGTCGCCTCGTCCAGCGATGTCGAGCGCGTATCGTTGTCACTGTGCCTGACGGGTCTTGCGCCTCACTTCGGCAGCAAGCTCTATACCGCGCAAATGGTGCAGCGCGGCAAGCCGGCTCCCGATCTCTTCCTTTATGCGGCCGAAAAAATGCAAGCGGATCCACGTCGGACCCTTGTGATCGAGGACAGTGTCAGCGGCATAATAGCAGCCAAGGCGGCCGGCATGACAGCCTGGGGATTCGTCGGAGGCAGCCACTATAAATCGCGCGACGGCAAAACCGTCCTCCGTGGGGCAGGGGCTGACCGCGTGTTTGAGCGGATGGCGGATTTTTGGCCGATTGAATCGGAAGAACTTTATGGTCGCGCCTGATGGTGAAAAATCGCGCCTTGATGAAGCCGCTCGCGCCGGCTGGCTCTACTTCATCGCCGGGCATACCCAGGACGAGATTGCGAAGATGCTCCAGGTATCACGCGCCTCGGCCCAGCGGCTTGTTTCATTGTGTCTCGCCGAGCGTTTGATCACCTTCCGCCTGGAACATCCAATTGCGGCTTGCATGCAGTTGGCGGCGTGGCTCAAGGACTTGTTCCATCTT
Source organism: Alphaproteobacteria bacterium (assembly GCA_005884765.1). GTDB lineage: Bacteria > Pseudomonadota > Alphaproteobacteria > Rhizobiales > Xanthobacteraceae > Bradyrhizobium. The sequence continues at coordinate 24,457 of VAZV01000139.1, read as the reverse complement.
GCTTACTGTGAAGTCGTGCCGACCGACCCGGCTGCGCCGCTATCTTCTGCCGGAATTGCGGAGCGGGCCGCCAACATCCTGGAATCGACGTTGCGAACCGAGAAGCCCACGATCGTGGCATTGGGCACGGGCAGGGCCGTACGTGCCGCAGTGGAGCGCGTCTCGCCGATTGATTGTCCCAATCACCAGATTGTTTCGCTGGTCGGCAATATCTCGGCCGACGGCTCGGCCAGTTTCTTTGACACGGTTGGACGGCTAGCGGACCGGACCAAGGCGCGCCACTATCCGATGCCCCTGCCGTTTCTGATGTCGTCCGAGCGCGAGCGCGAGCAGATGCTTCGGATTGATCCAATTGCCAGGGTTCGGGCTGTCGCGGCCAAAGCCGATTTACGGCTTGTCGGAATCGGGCAAATGGACCAGCGCGCGCAGGTGCTGATTGATGGCTTCGTCTCTCGCGAGGAACTGCTCGAAATGATGCGGCTGGGCGCCGTTGGCGAAGTGACCGGCTGGGCATTCGACGCCCAAGGTCGCATCATCAAGGGAGGAACGAATGCGCGCCTGACCAGCATTCCACCGCGGGTTCCCGCCGAGGCCCTGACCATCGGAGCGGCCGTCGGTCCTGCCAAGGTTTCGGCGATAAGGGCGGCGTTGAAGGGACGTTTGATCAACGGGTTGATCACCGACGAGGCGACGGCACGCACCATCCTGAAACAGTAGCCGATGCGTCCACCTTGAGCATCTTCGGCTGGTTCGTGCCGCGACTTCGCGACGGGCGCACCGGGTTCGCGCCCGCCTCGCCGTGCCGCAAGCCTAACGTCGCGATCGCCTGATCTGATCCTTGACAAGCTGCCAAGTCGGTGTGAACATAATTGCAAGGCGTGGGTATATGCTCAACGCCAAAATTGGGAGGTTACCGTGAAGCACGCCCTCGGCGCCCTGTTGGGCGCGGTTACCCTGTTGGGCTCAGCCCCCTCCATCGCACAGACAGCGCTGACGATCGCCACCGTGAACAACGGCGACATGATCCGGATGCAGGCGTTGACCAACGAATTCACCGCCAAGAATCCCGACATCACCGTGAAATGGGTGACGCTCGAAGAGAACGTGCTGCGTCAGCGCGTCACAACCGATATCGCAACCAAAGGCGGACAATTCGACGTGCTCACCATCGGCACCTATGAGGTGCCGATCTGGGCCAAGAAGAACTGGCTCATTCCGCTCGACAACCTCGGATCCGACTACGATACCGCCGACTTGCTTCCCAGGATTCGCGATGCCGTGTCGGTATCGGGAAAGCTCTATGCGGCGCCGTTCTACGGCGAGAGTTCGATGACGATGTATCGCACCGACCTGTTCCAGAAGGCCGGATTGACGATGCCGGAAAAGCCGACCTGGGATTTCGTGATCGACGCGGCGAAGAAGCTCACCGACAAGTCCGCCGGCGTCTACGGCATCTGCCTGAGGGGCAAGGCGGGCTGGGGCGAGAACATGGCGTTCCTGACCGCGATGTCCAATTCCTTCGGCGCGCGCTGGTTTGACGAGAAGTGGCAGCCGCAATTCGACAAGCCGGAATGGAAGACGACGCTATCGACCTATGTCGATCTGATGAAGGCAGCGGGCCCTCCTGGCGCAAGCTCGAACGGTTTCAACGAAAACCTGGCGCTGTTCAACTCCGGCAAGTGCGCAATGTGGATCGATGCTACGGTGGCGGCGTCCTTCGTGACGAACCCGAAGGACTCCAAGGTCGCCGATAACGTCGGGTTCGCGTTCGCGCCGAATGCGGGGTTGGGAAAGAACGCGAACTGGCTGTGGGCGTGGAATCTCGCGATCCCTGCCGGCTCAAGGAAGGTGGATGCCGCGGAGAAATTCATCGCCTGGGCCACCAGCAAAGACTACACCAAGCTTGTTGCCTCGAAGGAAGGATGGTCCAATGTACCGCCGGGCACGCGAACCTCGCTCTACCAGAACCCCGATTACCTGAAGGTAGCGCCGTTTGCGAAGCTGACGCTGGCGTCGATCGATGCAGCCGATCCGAATAACCCAACCGTGAAGCAGGTGCCCTATGTCGGGGTGCAATACGCGGCGATACCGGAATTCCAGGGAATCGGCACAACTGTTGGCCAGCAGTTTTCGGCGGCGCTCTCCGGGTCTTCCACGGTCGACGCGGCGCTTGCAGCCGCGCAATCGGCCGCCGAGCGTGAAATGAAACGCGCGGGCTATATCAAATAGAGCGCGTCACGCGCTTGCGGCGATTTTCTCCCGACAAGTCGCAAAACTGGCTGCCGCCGGCGTGAACCGGACGGCAGCCCTCATCGAATTTTCCTCATCGAGGTCCCTTCATGGAGCCCTTGGGACGGCAGGAGGCGGCGATGACAACCCAGCAGGTGATCGCGACCCAGCAGACGCAGGTGGTGGCAACCGAGCAGACACAGGTGCTCGGGCGGGCCCTGCTGTCACCAGCCGTTGTCCTGCTGTTCATCTGGATGATCGTCCCGCTCGCGATGACGATCTACTTTTCGACGCTGCACTATACGCTTATGGATTCGGAAAACTGGAGCTTCGTTGGACTGGAAAATTTTCGGTATTTCCTGACCGATCCCGCCTTTCTGACGTCTCTGCAGAATACCCTCGTACTGGTCGGCTCGGTGCTCGCCATCACGATCCTTCTTGGCACGCCGCTCGCCCTGTTGCTCGATCAGCCGGTGATCGGGCGCAGCGTCGTCCGGCTGATGGTGATCGCGCCGTTTTTCGTGATGCCGACCGTCAGCGCGCTGGTCTGGAAGAATCTGTTGATGCACCCGGTTTCCGGACTGTTCGCCTGGATCGCGAATTTGTTCGGCCTGACGCCGATCGATTGGTTCAACGACGCGCCGATGCTTGCGGTGATCCTGATCGTCGCCTGGCAATGGCTGCCCTTTGCCACCCTGATCCTGCTCACCGCCCTGCAATCTCAGGACGAGGAGCAGAAAGAGGCAGCCGAGATGGACGGCGCAAGCGCGCTTTCCACCTTCATATATCTCACTTTGCCGCATTTGGCGCGGCCGATCACGGTGGTCGTCCTGATCGAAACGATCTTCCTTCTGACGGTGTTCGCCGAGATTTTTGTTACGACAGGCGGCGGGCCGGGTCTGCAGACCACCAACATCGCGTTCCTGATCTACTCGCAGGCGCTGATCCAATTCGATGTCGGCAACGCATCCGCCGGCGGATTGGTCGCGGTCGTGATCGCCAATATCGTGGCCTTCTTTCTGGTGCGGATCATCGGGCGGAATCTGGAGGTGTAGCGATGGCGCGCAAGGTAACTTCAAGACACGTGTGGATGTCGACGGCCGCCGCCTGGCTGTTCGGGTTTCTGATTTTCCTGCCGATCCTCTGGATGTTCCTCGCCAGCTTTAAGAGCGAGCTCGATGCATTCGCCATGCCGCCCAAATTCCTGTTTTTTCATTGGACCACGGAGAACTATGCGACGGTGCAGCAGCGCAGCGACTACGTTCATCATGCACTGAATTCGATCATCATTGCGGGCGGTTCGACGTTGATTGCCATGCTCATTGCCGTTCCTGCCGCATGGTCGATGGCATTTTCGCCGACGAAGCGGACCAAGGACGTGCTGCTCTGGATGCTCTCGACCAAGATGATGCCGCCCGTCGGCGTTCTGGTTCCGATCTACCTGGTCTACCGCGACTTCGGCCTTCTGGACTCGCGCGCGGGCCTCGTTCTGATCCTGTGCCTCGGCAATCTGCCGATCGTGATCTGGATGCTGTTCACCTATTTCAAGGAGATTCCAAAGGACATTCTCGAGGCGGCGCGAATGGATGGTGCAACCATCGGACGCGAGCTGGTTTATGTGCTGACGCCGATGGCCATTCCGGGGCTCGCCTCGACGCTTCTGCTCAATTTCATTCTGGCGTGGAACGAGGCGTTCTGGACGCTTAACCTTTCAACGCTGGAAGCGGCGCCGCTCACGGTATTTATCGCATCCTATTCCAGTCCCGAAGGCCTGTTCTGGGCGAAGCTGTCTGCCGCATCAACGCTCGCCATTGCCCCGATCATCATTCTCGGCTGGTTCACCCAGCGGCAGCTCGTCCGCGGGCTGACGTTCGGCGCCGTCAAATAGACAAGCGAAAGGGAAAGGCATCATGGGCCAGATCACGCTGCAGGGAGTGCGCAAATCGTTCGGGCCGGTCAACATCATCAAGGACGCCAATCTGGACATCGAGAACGGCTCCTTTGTGGTTTTCGTCGGACCGTCCGGTTGCGGGAAGACCACGCTGCTGCGCCTGATAGCCGGTCTCGAGGATGTCACCGGCGGACAAATTCTGATCGACGGCCGCAATGTGGTCGACGTTCCGCCGGCCAAGCGCGGCCTGTCTATGGTGTTCCAGTCTTATGCGCTCTATCCGCACATGAGCGTCCGCGGCAACATCGCGTTTGGCCTGAAAATGGCGGGGTTGCCGCGTCCGGAGATCAACCGCAAGGTGGAGGCCGCTGCCGCCACGCTGAACCTGACGCCCTATCTCGATCGCAAGCCGCGCGAACTTTCTGGCGGACAACGGCAGCGCGTCGCGATCGGACGCGCCATCGTGCGCGAGCCGAAGGCGTTTCTGTTCGACGAGCCCTTGTCTAACCTCGACGCCGCGCTGCGCGTCCAGATGCGCCTCGAAGTCACCAAGCTGCAGAAGCAGCTCGCTACCACCGCAGTCTACGTCACGCATGATCAGGTCGAAGCCATGACGATGGCCGACAAGATTGTGGTGCTGAACGCGGGTCGCATCGAACAATACGGCTCGCCGCTCGAGCTCTACGAGCACCCCGCGAATCTTTTCGTTGCTGGCTTCATCGGGTCGCCCAAGATGAATTTTGTGCCCGGCGAGGTGGCCGGCGAGGCCGGCGTCGCCATCATCGGCATCAGGCCGGAACATCTGAAAATCGGCAAGGACGGCGATGGCTGGCCGGGGAGGGTATCCGTCGCCGAGCATCTCGGCAGCGATACCTTTCTTTATGTCGAGGGCGGAAAGCTCGGCACGCTGACGGTGCGCTATGTCGGCGAGCTCAGTTTGCGGGCCGGCGACCGCGTGTGGCTGACGCCGGATCCCGCCCGCATGCACCGCTTCAACAAGGAGGGGAGCGTCATCCGGACTTCGTGAGCGCTGCGCGCCATTTGCCCGACGCGCCGAAAGCCCGATAGGCCAACAGGAAACCACCGCGATGTATCTGGAAAAGTTCAGGCTTGATCGAAAAACCGCACTCGTGACGGGTGGCGGTCAGGGAATTGGCCTTGCGTGTGCGGAGGCGCTCGCGGAGGCAGGAGCCAAAGTCGTGATCGCCGATCGCGACGGCGGTGTCGCCCAGGCAGGTTGCGAAAGCCTGAAGGTGAAAGGACTGAACGCAGAGATCGCCGTCATGGATGTAACGAATTCGAGTCGCGTCAGCGAGGTGGCGGACCAACTCGCATCCCGTTACGGTACGATCGATATCCTCGTCAACAATGCAGGCATTGCCAGGAGCGAAACGCCCGCGGAGAAAGTGACCGACGAACACTGGCTGAACGTTGTCGACGTCAATCTCAACGGTACGTTCTGGTGCTGTCGCGCCTTCGGCAAGCACATGCTGGAGGCGAAGTCGGGTTCCATTGTGAACGTCGGTTCGATGTCGGGCTTCATCGTCAACAAACCGCAGGAGCAGTGTTACTACAATGCCTCGAAGGCTGCAGTGCACCATCTCACGAAATCGCTTGCAGCCGAGTGGGGCGCCCGGGGCGTGCGCGTCAACGCCGTGGCGCCGACTTACGTCACGACGCCCCTCAATGCATTCGTCAAAAGCAACCCGCAGATGTACGATGCCTGGATCGGCGGTACGCCGATGGCGCGGATGGGAGAAGTCGACGAAATTGCCTCTGTCGTTCTGTTTCTGGCATCTGATGCCGCAAGCCTGATGACAGGAAGCGTCGTTCTCGTCGACGGAGGCTATACGTGCTGGTGAGATCACGCTGATCTTTGAGCGGGGTTGCAATGAAGCAGGCGTTTATTGGCATCGATGTTGGAACGTCGAGTGCGCGTGCTGGAATATTCGACGAGAAGGGTGGCTTGCTCGCATCCGCCCGGCATCCGATCACGGTTTGGCATGAAGCGGGCGGCATCGTCGAACAGTCGTCTTCCGAAATCTGGGCAGCGTGCGCCGCTGCGGTGCGCACCGCGATGGAGGAGGCCGCGCTGGCGCCTTCCGCTGTCCGGGGCGTCGGTTTCGATGCGACGTGCTCGCTCGTGGTGCTCGACGCCACCGGCGGTCCGTTGACGGTCAGCGGGTCCGGCGACGAGCGACGGAACGTCATCGTCTGGATGGACCATCGCGCAATAGCTGAAGCGCGAGAGGTCAACGACACGCGTGACGACGTGCTTCGTTATGTCGGCGGCTCGATCTCGCCCGAAATGGAAATTCCAAAGTTGCTTTGGTTGAAGCGGCACCTGCCATCGACCTATCGTTCGGCCGGTCATTTCTTCGACCTCGCCGACTACCTTTCATTTCGTGCCACCGGATCGACAGCGCGTTCAATCTGTACGGTGGTCTGTAAATGGAATTTCCTGGCGCACGAACAGCGCTGGAGCAAAAGCTATTTCGAACGCATCGGTCTCGGCGATCTCGCGCTGGAGGCCGGTACGAAAATCGGAACGGAGATCGTCGCGCCGGGCACGCCGCTCGCGACAGGCCTGACGAAGTCTGCCGCACGGGATTTCGGACTGCTTGAGGGGACGCCCGTCGGCGCGTCGCTGATCGACGCCCATGCCGGAGGCGTCGGAACGATCGGCGGGCGTGAGAAGTCAGCCGGCCCCGTCGATGTGTGCGGCCGCCTTGCCTACATCATGGGGACTTCGGCTTGCATTATGGCGACGACGTCCGAACCTTGCTTCGTCCCGGGCGTCTGGGGTCCCTACTATTCGGGGATGGTTCCTGGGTTCTGGCTTAACGAAGGCGGCCAGTCGGCAGCCGGCGCGGCGATCGATCATCTCATCAGGTCCCACCCTGCACATGACGAGGCCGTTGTGACGGCGCGTGACGCAAGCATGGAAATTCTGGAATTTCTCGAGCAGCGCATCGTCTCGCGTTCGGGAAGCCTGGGCGATGCGGCATTGTTGGCCCGTAATACCCATGTTCTGCCCGAGTTTCTTGGCAATCGATCGCCGTTCGCCGACCCCGACTCCCGGGCAGTCGTGGCTGGAATCGATCTCGACACCGACATCGGCTCGATGGAGCGGCTTTTCGTGGCCGGGCTGTGCGGGCTGGCCTATGGGCTAGCGGACGTCGTTGAAGCGTTTCGGTCGCACGGCGTCGACAGCGATCTCATGGTGATCAGCGGCGGCGCGGGACGAAGCCCGCTGGTGCGCCAGATCATGGCGGATACGACCGGCCTGACCGTTGCAGTCCCCGAAACGCAGGAACCCGTCCTACTAGGAGCCGCCATGCTCGGCGCAGTCGCAGGGAGGTCTTGCGGATCGATCGGCGAAGCAATGGCGTCGATGTCGGCGATCGGCCGGCTGAGCGAGCCGACGGGGCCGAGAATGGCTGACTTCCACCGGACCAAGCGAAGGGTTCATGGACTGATGAGAAAGCTGGATCGGGAAACCCGCGAAGCGATGCGGGAGACCATCTCGAGCGCTGGAGTTGATGCAAAAAAATAGAGCCATGCTGCTGAGTTGTGGAGATGCCTTGGTTGATTTCCTGCCCGTCAAATCCGTGGACGGCCGCGATGCGGCCATACCGGTGGCTGGGGGATCCTGTCTCAACATCGCCGTCGGCGTCGCGCGTCTTGGGGCACCGTCGGGCTTTGTGGGCGGCATCTCGACTGATTTGTTCGGCCGCATCATAGCCGACCATGCGTTGGCCTCGCAGGTCCAACTTCGCTATGCAACGCGCAGCGATCACCAGACGACGCTCGCGTTCGTCCGCGACGTTGGGGGCGAGCCGCAATATGCCTTTTATGACGAGGCGACGGCGTCCCGAAACTGGACCTATCAGCGCGGCTGCATTCCCTTTGATCAGGTCGAGGCGATTCACGTCGGATCGACGACGCTTGCCAATGAACAAGGGGCAGGCGAGGCGCTCGCCATGGTCGAGGACGCCGGCGGATCAGTCACCATCTCCTTTGATCCGAATTGCCGGCCCAATCTGGTCAGGCACAAGGCCCGCTACATCGAGCAAATGCATGCGTTTGCAAGTGCTGCCGACATCGTGCGGATGTCGGACGTCGACTTTGAATTTCTATATGGCCGTAGCGATCATGCGGAGGCAGCCAAGTCGCTTATCAAGACGAGAGCAGGTCTTGTCGTCATTACGCGCGGAATCAAGGGAGCTCAGGCATGGCATGGAGAGGTGGGTGCAGTTGAGGTCCAGGCGCCCACCGTCGATGTCGTGGACACAGTCGGGGCCGGTGACAGCTTTCAAGCCGGCCTGCTGTTCGCTTTGCGGGCCATCGGAAGGATCGAGGCGGAAGCGCTCGCGCAGATCAAATCCGACGAACTCGCTCGCGCGCTGTCATTTGCGTCAAGCTGCGCAGCCTTCACATGCGGGCGGGTCGGTGCCGATCCACCGCGACAAGCTGACGTTGGCGCCGAATTGTCTCGTCTCTTCCCGGATACGCTCGAATAAAAACGCGCATGCCATGGGATAGCCCACTGGCTGGAGCTACCTTAAACTTGCTCGTGATTGATTGGAACGAGAGTTTAGTTCTTTCAATGAGTTAGAGGGGAGCGTGTGCACGATGTGTGCGCCGGCGTTCCCTGCTTGCCTTCTCCGGGCCATTTACCGGCATGCGAACCTCGCGGTGAATAAGGCATCGTGGATGCGTTGAGCGCAGGATGGCAAATAGTAAAATAATATGACTAGTCGTTGCGTTGGTTCGATGGAATACTGGGTCGGAGCCCGCAATGGGCCGCTGGAAGGTGTCATAGCACCGCAACTCGGGAAACGCGACGGCAGGAGCAAAGCCATGACATCGCGCGTCATCGTCATACCCATGCGACGCGCCCATTCCAACCACGCGGAAGTGGCGCGCAGCATTGGCGTTGACATCATCGCCGGCCGCTATGACGAGGGGGCGCGGTTGCCCGGCGACGCCGAACTGACCGCGATGTTTGGCGTGTCGCGGCCGGTGCTGCGCGAAAGCGTGAAGACGCTGGTTGCCAAGGGGCTGCTCACCACCAAGGCGCGGGTCGGCACCGTGGTACGGGAACGCGGCGCCTGGAACATGTTCGATGCGGACGTGCTGGCCTGGCATCTCGATGCGGGCATCGACAAGCGTTTCCTTGGCGATCTCGCGGAGATTCGTCTCGCCGTCGAACCTCGCGCGGCGGCGCTCGCTGCCATGCGACGCACCGAAGCCGATATCGCGGAGCTTCAGGGCAGCATGGACCGGATGCGGCGCGAGGCGCCTGACTCGGTCGGCTTCGCCGACGCCGACCTCGCCCTGCACATCGCCGTCGTCAACGCCTCCGGCAACCTGTTCATGCGCTCGATCGGAAACGTGATCGAGGCGGCGTTACGTGCATCGTTCCTCCTCAGTGCACCGGTCGAGCGGCAGGATCGTGAGACGGTATTGCTGTGGCACCAGCGCATCGTCGACGCGATCGCGGCCGGGGATGCCGAAGCTGCTGCGGCCGCCATCGTCGAGGTTATTCACAATGGTATGCGTCGGCACGAAGCACCCTCGGCCACGCCAGCAGCAACCGGCGCCAGCGTGAACGTCGAATCGGTAGACTGGCTATGACGGCGCTGCGCGTTGCCATTGTCGGCTTCGGCAAGATCGCGCGCGATCAGCATGTGCCCGCGATCGGCGCGACTGATGGCGTGAAGCTTGCCGCGATCGCAAGCCGCAACGCATCGCTCCCGGATTTGCCGCATTTCAGGACCCTTGAGGAATTGCTGCGCGATGGTCCACCGATCGATGCGGTGGCGCTGTGCACCCCGCCGCAGGTCCGGCGCGCCCAGGCAGCGGCAGCGATCGCGGCCGGAAAGCACGTGATGCTGGAAAAGCCGCCAGGTGCGAGCGTAAGCGAACTCGATCCCTTGATCGCCTTGGCTGTGCGATCTGGCCGAACGCTTTTCGCGACCTGGCATTCGCGCTTCGCGCCAGCGGTCGAGCCGGCCCGGCGCTGGCTCACGCCGCGTCGCATCGCTTCAGTGAGCATCAGCTGGAAGGAGGATGTCCGCGTCTGGCATCCGGGACAGAGCTGGATCTGGGAACCGGGTGGGCTTGGTGTTTTCGACCCCGGCATCAATGCGCTCTCGATTCTCACCCGCATCCTGCCGCAGCCGCTGTTCGTGACGGCGGCCGAGCTTTATTTTCCCGCTAATCGCGAAGCACCGATCGCAGCGCGCCTCTCGCTGGGCGATGCGGAAGGTCTGCCGATCGACGCTGCGTTCGACTTTCGGCAGACCGGTCCGCAGAGCTGGGACATTCTCGTCGAGACGGATGCCGGGCCGCTGAAGCTCTCCGGTGGTGGTACCCGCCTGGTCGCGGGTGGCGAGGTCCTGGTCGACGCGACCGAAATGGAATATCGCGGGCTTTACGGCCGCTTTGTTGAACTAACGGCTACAGGAACCAGCGATGTCGACCTGACGCCACTTCGCCTCGTCGCCGACGCTTTCATGCTTGGCCGGCAGCGGATCGTCGAAGCCTTCGAAGATTGATCATGGTTGATGCAGCGACAAATGTTGCAAGGGATGTGTTCGGCGTGTTGCCGGATGGTCGCGTGGTTGAGCGCGTGACGCTGTGTGCGGCAAATGGCTTCGAGGCACGCATCATAACCTATGGCGCTGCGCTCCAGGCGCTCATCGTGCCTGATGCGGAGGGCGGCTGCGACGATGTCGTGCTCGGGTATGACGATCTTGAAGACTATCTCGACAATCGGAAGTTCTTCGGCGCGACCATCGGTCGCTATGCCAATCGCATTGCCAATGCGCGTTTCGTGCTCAAAGGCGAGGTGGTGCAACTCGCCGCAAATGACGGTCCGCATGCGCTTCATGGCGGGATCGATGGCTTCGACCGGCAACTCTGGCAGATCCTGGAAATCGAGGGGGGCGCGCAGCCTCGCGTGACGCTTGCCCATGTCAGTGCCGATGGCGAGGAGGGCTATCCCGGCCGGCTCGACGTCCGCGTCACCTATCGTCTGACCGGTCCGGCCGAACTATCGCTTAACTTTGCGGGTTGGGCTGACCGTCCCACGGTCGTCAACCTGACCAATCACAGCTTCTTCAATCTCGAAGGGGCCGCGTCGGGGGCGGACATCCTCGACCATCGGCTGACGATCGCCGCCGACTGTTTTCTCGCGATTAATCCTGACGCGATTCCGCTGCTGGAACCGCCGCGGGCGGTTGCCGGCACGCCGTTCGATTTCCGCACCCCTTCAACAATCGGTGCCCGGATCCGCCGCGACGATGTGCAACTGCGGCACGGCAAAGGCTACGACCATAATTTCTGCTTGGATCGCGCGGGTGGGCAGCCAGCGGCTCGGCTCGAAGCGCCGCGGTCCGGACGAACCCTCGAACTCTTCACCGACCAGCCCGGCCTGCAGGTCTATTCAGGAAACTATCTCGATGGTTCGATTGCCGGAAAGGGAGGACGGCTGTACCGCCAGTCGGATGGGATCTGCCTCGAACCGCAGATGTGGCCCGATGCGCCCAATCGACCGGATTTTCCGGGCGCGCGTCTCGCCCCCGGCAGCGTCTATCAGCATCGGACCGTCTATCGGTTCCTTGGCGCGGGCTTGGTGCGATGATGGAGCGGGTCCTTACTTCCATTTTGTGCGACGAGCGCTGCCATCTGGGCGAAGGGCCGACCTATGATGCGACGACCGACACCGCCTGGTGGTTCGACATCCTCGAGAAACGGCTGTTTGAGGCTCGCCTTGGGAACGGACAGGTCCGCATCCACCGGCTCGGCAGGATGGCGAGCGCGCTGGCGCGCATTGATGCGGAGCGGCAGTTGATCGTCGCGGAGGACGGCCTTTATCTCCGGTTCGTCATCGACGGTTCGATGGTGCTTTATCGCCCGCTCGAGGCGGACAATGCCGTCACGCGATCAAATGATGCGCGGGTGCATCCTTCCGGAACGTTCTGGATCGGCACCATGGGACGCAAGGCCGAGCCGGGAGTCGGCGCGATCTACGCACTCTATCGCGGCGAAATCTCGCAGCTCTTCTCCGTGGTTACCATTCCGAACGCGATCTGTTTCTCGCCAGACGGAGCGCTTGGCTATTTCGCCGACACTGCGAACCATGTGTTGTACCGCGTGGTCCTCGATCCCTCGACGGGGTTACCGCGAGGCTCGCCAGAGGTGTTGCTGCATCATCGTGGCGTCGGCGGTCTCGACGGTGCGGTGGTCGACGCCGACGGCCTGATCTGGAATGCGCGCTGGGGCGGCGGCTGCATCGACGTTTACAGTCCTCAAGGCGAACATCTGCGCTGTTTGCACGTGCCCGCACGTCAGGCGAGTTGCCCGGCCTTTGTTGGGCCGGATTTATCGCGCTTGCTCGTCACGTCGGCTTGGCAAGACATGGACGAGGCCGCGTGCGCAGCCGATCCCGAGCACGGGCGCACCTTCCTGCTGGAAGTGGCTGCACGCGGGCGGGCGGAGCCGAACGTCAAACTCACCAGCGCATAGGAGGTGACCGAAGAGAAGTTTGTACTGCGATCTGAGATGAAGAACGGCGATCCTCGATCAGTCGTCCACATAGTCAATTCTGACCCCGAAGGGAGTGAAGTATGCTCAAGCTGAAGACCACACTATTCGCGCTCGCGCTTGCGAGCCTGGCCGCCGTGCCGTGCGGCAGCGGCGCGTTTGCACAAAGCAAGCCGACTGTCGGCATCGCAATGCCTACAAAATCATCTGCACGGTGGATCGATGACGGCAACAACATCGTCAAGGTGCTGAAGGAGCGCGGCTACGGCACCGACCTACAATATGCCGAGGACGATATTCCCAACCAGCTCTCTCAGGTCGAGAACATGGTGACCAAGGGCGCGAAGGTGCTGGTAATCGCGGCAATCGACGGCACCACGCTTTCGGACGTGCTCAAGCAGGCGAAAGCCAAAGGCATCACCGTGATCGCCTATGATCGTCTGATCCGCGACACGCCTAACGTTGACTACTACGCGACCTTCGACAACTTCCAGGTCGGCGTGTTGCAGGCGCAGTCGCTCGAGCAGGGGCTTGGATTGAAGGAAGGCAAAGGGCCTTTCAATATCGAGCTGTTCGGTGGCTCACCCGACGACAACAACGCCTATTTCTTCTACAACGGGGCGATGTCGGTGCTGAAGCCCTACATCGACAGCGGCAAGCTGGTGGTCGCCAGTGGGCAGATGGGTATGGACAAGGTTGCGACCTTGCGCTGGGATGGCGCGACCGCGCAGGCCCGCATGGATAACCTGCTCAGCGCGTATTACGGCAAGAAGCGCGTTGATGCGGTGCTGTCGCCCTATGATGGCCTCTCGATCGGAATCATATCCTCGCTGAGGGGTGTCGGCTATGGCGGTGCTGATCAACCGATGCCGGTTGTCAGCGGGCAGGATGCGGAAGTGCCGTCGATCAAGGCGATGCTGCGTGGCGAGCAATATTCGACCATCTTCAAGGACACCCGCGACCTCGCTCGGGTGACCGTGGACATGGTCGATGCGGCGCTCAATGGCAAGGAAGTTCCCGTCAACGACACCAAGACCTACAACAACGGCGTCAAGGTAGTTCCGTCCTATCTGCTCAAGCCGGTGGTGGTCTACAAGAGTAATTGGGAGAAGGCCCTGATTGACAGCGGCTATTACAAGCGCTCGCAGTTCGAGTGAGCAATCCGTCTGGCAGGCGCCGATGAACCGTGCCTGCCAGACCCGACTTCGGAGCGACGGTTTGGCGGTGCGGGACGTAATTCTATGACAGCAATGCTTGAAATGCGCGGCGTCAGCAAAAGCTTTGCAGGCGTGCAGGCGCTGCGCGACGTCAATTTCGTAGTCGAGGCGGGCGAGATCCACGCTCTGGTGGGCGAGAATGGCGCCGGCAAGTCGACGCTGATGAAAGTCCTCAGCGGAGTACATCCCGATGGAAGCTATGAGGGGACGGTCATCTTCGACGGAGAGGAGCGGCACTTTCGCGACGTCAATGATTCCGAGGCGCTCGGGATCATCATCATCCACCAGGAGCTGGCGCTGATCCCGCTAATGTCGATTGCGGAGAACATCTTCCTGTCGCATCCGCCGGCGCGCTTCAGCGTCATCGATCGTGACGCGGTGTACCGGCGCACCCGGGAGCTGCTTGCCCAAGTCGGCCTGCGGGAGTCGCCGGACACCCTGGTCACCGATCTCGGCGTCGGCAAGCAGCAGCTTGTCGAGATCGCGAAGGCGCTCTCCAAGCGAGTGCGCCTGTTGATCCTCGACGAACCCACCGCGAGCCTCAACGAGGCCGACAGCGCGGCGCTGCTCGATCGTCTCATTGCGTTCCGCCAGCAGGGCATCGCCTCGATCCTGATTTCCCACAAGTTGGGTGAGGTCGCCCGCGTCGCGGACCGCATCACGGTGTTGCGCGACGGGCGCACCGTCGACAACATCGATTGCGCAATCGAGCCGGTGCAAGAGGATCGGATCATCCGCAGCATGGTCGATCGCGACCTCGCGCATCGCTTTCCCGAGCGTCATGCCAGGACCGGGAATACCGTCCTGGTGGTAGAGGACTGGTCCGTGCACCATCCCCTCCATCCTGAGCGCCAGGTGATCAAGAACGTCGATTTTCACGTGCGCAGCGGCGAGGTCGTGGGAATTGCGGGCTTGATGGGCGCCGGCCGCACCGAGTTCGCCATGAGTCTCTTCGGCCGGGCGTGGGGTTACAATATCAGCGGCCGGGTCCGGGTGGACGGCCGAGAGGTCGATCTGTCCAGCGTTGGGGCGGCCATCGACGCGGGCCTCGCCTACGTTACCGAAGATCGCCAGCAGTTCGGGCTAATCCTTGCGGACGATGTGCGCAAGAACGTCACATTGGCAAGCCTCGACCAAGTGGCCCCGCGATGGGTGATCGACGACATCCGTGAACTCAGAGCGGCCAGCGAATATCGAAACCGGATGCGCATTCGCTGCTCAGACGTCTATCAGCAGGCGGGCCAACTGTCCGGTGGAAACCAGCAGAAGGTCGTGCTGTCGAAATGGCTGATGACCGATCCCAAGGTCCTTATCCTCGACGAGCCAACCCGTGGTATCGACGTCGGCGCGAAGTACGAAATCTACTGTATAATCAACGAACTAGCGGAAGCGGGCAAAGGCATCGTGGTGATATCGTCGGAAATGCCGGAACTGCTCGGCATCTGCGACCGCATCTGCGTGATGAATGGCGGCGCCTTTGTCGGCGAATTTGCCGGCGCGGATGCGACGCAGGAAAAGATCATGCGCGCCATCATGCGTAACATTAAGATCCACAGGAAAGACATGCACGAAAGCGACATGCGGACGGGAGGACTGCGGGCATGACGGACAAGACGGTTTCGCTCCCCGAGCAACGCCAGCATGGCGGGTTCATCAAGAACAACCTGCGCAACTATGGCATGCTGTTATCGCTGTTCGCGATCATGCTGTTCTTTCAGATTGTGACTGACGGCACCCTGCTGCAGCCGCTCAATCTCACCAATCTCGTGCTGCAGAACAGCTATATCGTGATCATGGCGCTCGGCATGCTGCTGGTGATCGTCACCGGCCATATCGATCTATCGGTGGGCTCGGTCGCAGGCTTCATCGGCGCGGTCGCCGCAGTGCTGATGGTCCGCTATCATGTCGCCTATCCCGTAGCCTTTATCGCCTGTCTCATGGTGGGCGCGGCCATCGGCGCGGCCCAGGGCTACTGGGTTGCGTATTTCGGCATTCCCTCCTTTATTGTCACGCTCGCGGGCATGCTGGTTTTCAAGGGCCTTGCGCTCGCGCTGCTGCAGGGCCAGTCCGTGGGACCGTTTCCTCCGACTTTCCAGAAATTGTCGTCGGGCTTCATCCCGGAGCTGCTTCTTCCCGGCGCAGGCACACTCTATCCTACGTCGCTCATGATTGGCGCCGTGCTAGCGCTGGCGTTGGTCTATGCCAGCGCCAAGAGCCGCGCGCGCGAACAGTCACACGGTATCGAGGTCGAGCCCTACGTTTTCTTCATCGCAAAGAGCGCGGTGCTGTCGGGCATGGTGCTCTATTTCACTTACCTGATTGCCTCGCATCGCGGGCTGCCGAACGTCCTGGTGATCATGATGGCGCTGATTGCACTCTACGGCTTCGTGACACGGCGAACCATAATCGGTCGACAGATCTACGCCGTCGGCGGCAATGCGAAGGCAGCCAAGCTGTCCGGCATCAAGACCGAGCGACTGACGTTCCTGACCTTTGTCAACATGGGGGTTCTGGCCGCGTTGGCCGGGCTTGTCTTCGCTGCCCGCCTCAACACGGCAACGCCCAAGGCCGGCACGGGCTTCGAGTTGGATGTCATCGCCGCCTGCTTCATCGGCGGCGCCTCCGCCTATGGCGGTGTCGGCCGTGTCGGCGGGGCGGTGGTCGGCGCGATGATCATGGGCGTGATGAACAACGGAATGTCAATACTCGGCATCGGCATCGACTACCAGCAGGTGATCAAAGGCCTGGTGTTGCTCGGAGCCGTCTGCATCGACGTCTATAACCAGCGCAGGTAGGACGCATCATGAACCCAACCGCAACGAGACCTTATCGCGGTGTCTTTCCCGTCGCGCCGACCATCTTCGATGATCGCGGGGAGCTCGATCTCGACGGTCAGCGGCGCTGTATCGACTTCATGATCGACGCCGGTTCTAACGGCATCTGCATTCTGGCCAACTTCTCCGAGCAGTTCGTGCTGACCGATGCCGAGCGCGAACAGGTGATGGACGCAGTGCTAAAGCACGTTGGCGGCCGGGTGCCCGTGATTGTGACGACAACCCATTTTAGCTCATCGATCTGTGCTGCGCGCAGCCGTCAGGCTCAGGAGGCTGGTGCCGCCATGGTGATGATCATGCCGCCTTATCACGGAGCGACTTTCCGCGTTGCCGAAAAAGGCATTTTCGATTTCTATCGCGTCGTCTCCGATGCCATTGATATTCCGATCATGATTCAGGATGCCCCGGTCGCGGGAACGCCGCTCTCGGTCGATCTGCTGGCGCGGATGGCGAGGGAGATTCCGCACATCAGTTATTTCAAGATCGAGGTACCGATGGCCGCGGCCAAACTCCGCGATCTCATCGCCGCGGGCGGCGACAGCATCGAAGGGCCCTGGGACGGCGAAGAAGCCATCACCCTGATGGCGGATCTCGATGCGGGGGCTACTGGTGCCATGACAGGAGGCGGTTATCCTGACGGCATCCGGCAGATCGTGGACCCATTTCTCGCCGGGCAGAGGGAAAAGGCGGCGGCGGCTTATGCGCGCTGGCTGCCACTGATCAACTACGAGAACCGGCAGTGCGGATTGCAGGCCTGCAAGATCCTGATGAAGGAAGGTGGTGTGATTCGTTCCGAAGCCGTTCGCCATCCCTTGCAAAAGGTTCATCCGGCGACGCGCGCTGGGCTAATCGACCTTGCCCGTTCGCTCGACCCCGTCGTGCTGCGCTGGGGCCGTTAGCACGTCTTGGATCGCTCTATCAACAATCCATCGTTGGTGGGGAATGATGTGTGCACCTGGAGATCAAAGAAAATCTGGAGACGACCAACGGTGGCAGCCTCGCATTCATCTGGGCTGTCGCGGTTCGAATTTCTTCCCCGCTACCAAAGCTCACGATTAGTCTAGCGCTTTCCCACGACGTTCCGTGGTTGCCTTCTTCGGGCCGTTGACCGGCATCAGAATCGCTCGGCCATTTCGGCCAATCGCCGATGAGCGCTTTCGCGCGCGATGCGGATCGGGTCAATCGGCCCGGTGGTTGGACCAACCGGAACGAAGCGCACATCGCTGACGCCGATGAAACGCAACGCTTCGCGCAAATAGGGCGTCGCCATGTCGATGCGGCCGCGGTTCATGCCGGTGATGAAATCGCTGCCGCTTGCCAGGATCACGATCGTCGGCCTGTCCTTGAGCAGGGGCAGGTATCCTTGCGACGGATCAAACCGGAACGTCAGTCCGGGCTGCGTGATCACATCGATCCATTGTTTCAGCTTGTAGGGAATGCTGAAATTCCACATTGGTGTTGAGATCAGTACGCGCTCGGCGAGCGCAAAGCGAACCGCGATGCGCTCGGCAATCGCAAAGGCATCGCGTTGAGAATCGGTGAAGCCCCGCCCGCCGATGCGGGCGTATTTGGCCTCCAGGATATAGCCTTCGAATTCCGGGAGGTGATCCTTCCAGAGGTTCATCACGTCGACGTCCCAGTCCGGCCGCGCCTGGAGGAAATGATCAAGAAAGACGCGCGCGCCTGCACTCGATTCAGAGTCAGCGCGCGGCGAGCAGGCAAGATGAAGAAGTTTTGGCACCGTGGCCTGCCTTTCAACCGAGCGCCTTGATCACTGTGTCGGCGTTGGTCACGACGGAGACGTTCTGCAGCGCAAAGTTGATCGACGCGTTGTGCCAATCCGCGTTCATTGTTGAACAGCAGTCTTCCGGCACGACTATGAAGAATCCTTTGTCTGCTCCGGTACGCGCCGTGTGCTCGACCGACATGTTGGTCCAGGCGCCGGTGTTGATGATCATGTCACGGCCAGTCGCCTTGAGAATCGTTTCCAGCCGGGTGCCTTCCCACGCGCTCATGCGCATCTTTTCGACAATGAAGTCTCCGGCCATCGGCTCAAGTCCTGAAACCGGGGCCGCGCCCCAGCTGCCGCGCACCATGGCTTTGCTATCGACCAGGCCCTCAAACAGCGGGGCGTTGAGTGTGACGCCCGGCGCCCCCACTTCGACAACGAACCAGACATGGATAATGACAACACCGCGAGCGCGCGCGACCTCCGCCAGGCGACGGACGTTCTCGACGACCCGCTGCTGACGTGCATGGGCGGGAGCGCCGGAATCCGCGAACGCCCCGCCATCCATGATCACGTCGTTCTGCAGGTCCTGAATGATCATCGCGCAACGCAGCGGATCCAGGCGCAAATCACCCTCTGTGAGCTTGGAAGTTGGCGAGGAGGAATTGGTAGCGGCGCTACCGCGTCTGCCGCTCATATAGGGTTCATGGCGCGGCCCGACCTTGGTTGGGATCGCATAAACCGAATGCGTCGCGGTCAAATAGAGGGTCCGAAAATCCGAACCTCCCCAAGCGAGATTGGCGACGAGCTCGGGAAGGCGCACTTTGCCGAGCAGGTCGCCGCTTGCCGAGTAGACCCAGACACCACCGGGCGCGGTGACCCAGATATTGCCGCGCTGATCACATTTCATGCCGTCGGGCACGCCGGGCTCGAGCTCGGAACGGATGCCGCTTGCGAAAACGCGCGTATTGGAGAGCGAGCCGTCGGCTTCAACGTCGAACACTCGGATCAGAGCCTGCGTGGTGTCATTTACGTAAAGCCGTTGCTCATCGGGCGAGAAGCACAATCCATTCGGCTGGTCGAACAGATAGCGGTCGACCAGCAGTTTCGGTTCGCCGCCGCCGGGCGCGACGCGATAGACGCCTTGAAAACCGAGCTGGCGCGGCCGTTCGAC
This sequence comes from Alphaproteobacteria bacterium, assembly GCA_005884765.1. Lineage (GTDB taxonomy): Bacteria > Pseudomonadota > Alphaproteobacteria > Rhizobiales > Xanthobacteraceae > Bradyrhizobium. The sequence goes on along the minus strand of VAZV01000139.1, from coordinate 4,830 downwards.
GCCATAGACGGGCATGCGGCCGTACCAAGGGTCGGAAAAATAGATCGCGCCTGAGGAATGCACGCAGACATCGTTGGGACTGTTGAGTTCCTGGCCTTGGAAATGGGAGGCAAGCACCTCGCGTCGTCCGTCGGGCCGTTCGCGAACCAATGATGACGTCGCGTGCTCGCAGACGATCAAGTTCAGCTCCGCGTCATAGGTCATGCCGTTGCATTTATTTGAGGGACGCTTGACTTCGACGACACCGCGCCGCGGGTCCCACCGCCGGCGCACGTCACCCGGCATATCCGAGAACAGGAGGTAGTGATCGATCGGATGCCAGATCGGTCCCTCCGTAAAATCGAAGCCGGTGCCCACCTGACCGACGGGCGCGTAGGGATCGATCAGGTTTTCGAATTCGCCGCGCAGCGTAACGTGCGTCATCGGTCCATCCTCCCGTGTCTAGGCTGGGAACCAATCGCGCCGCGGCAAGGTTTGAACTACAGGTCCGGGCACCTGGTCGTGCAGCCGTCCGACTACGACGCCACCTTCGACCTTGGCAGGCCTGTCGTGAACCGGCAGCAGATAGCGCGCGTTGCTCAAGAGCTTCTTGATCGCGGCCTTTTCCGCCCTCTTTGTCGTGCCGTGATTGCCGGTCGTGCGCGGCTCCCAGTCATGGATTTCGTTGAAAGGCGTCACGATCTGATCGTTGACATCGTAGATCACGTCGCCGCAGATCGTCGCGATGCCGTCTGAGGTATGGACATGGATGTTCATCGAGCCCTCGGTGTGCGCGTTGGCGGCCTCGCAATAGACGCCGGGCATCAGTTCGATCGGCCCGGTCAACTCGAGATCGAGGAAACGCAGCGCGCTCTTGGTGTGCAGGCGGTCGATCAGATGCTTGATGTCCGGAGCCGGATATTGCGGATGCATCAGCCCGGAGACGGAATATTCGAGCTCGCGCCGATTGAGAACGATCGTCGTGTTCATCGGGAAGAGGTCATCCTTGCCTGCGTGATCGATATGCAGATGCGTGTGGCATACGAAGCGGACGTCGCCCATTCGCACGCCGTGGCGCGCGAGCTGGTTCTCGATCATGTTCTCATGAAACTGCAGTCCGCGCATGCCGAGCGTTTCCATGATCTGATTGGAGCGATAGCCGGTATCGACCACGACTGGATAAGGGCCGCCCAGGATCAGGAAGCCGAGCGTCAGGACGCGGCGCGTCCGGCCGCAGTCGCGCCCCAACACAAGGAAGCTCGACTCCAGTTCGATGTCGCCATAGTCCAGGATCTTGATTTCCAACGGCATCTGTCCCTCCCAAATCTCTCACTCTCAATCGGGCATCGCTATGACTTAGAGGCGGTAGACGCGCAGGGCGGTGGTCTTGAAGATCGCATCCCGCTGCTCGCTGCGAAGAGATGCCGCCGCTGCGATGTAGGCCTCGACCAGTTTGCGGTAATCGGTCCACAATTTCTCGATCGGAAAATTCGAGCCGAACAGGCAACGCTCGGCACTAAACGTCGCAACCGTCTGCGCGAGGACATCGGCGATATGGGCAGGATCGTTGCGGTGGATGAATGTCCCAAGTCCCGAAAGCTTGGAGACCACGTTGGGACAGGCTGCAAGGCCAGCCATGCCGGCGCGCCAGGTAGAGCGGCCTTGCGCCGAAAGATCTTCCAGCATGCCTGCATGCTGCAGGACGAAGGTGACGTTCGGACAAGCCTCCGCGAGACCGGTGGCGTCAGCCATCTGCGGCGCAAACACCTGCAGGTCAAAGCTCAAGCTGTAGTCGGCGAGGCGGGCAACATTGCGATGGATCAGGGGATCGGCGCAGAGATCGGGGCGCGCCGCAAAGCGGTAGAGGGGATTTTCGTGCCAGTGTAGCTGCATGCGCACGCCCCGCACCAGCGGATAGCGCGCAAGGCGGTCGAGCTGCGGGCGGACGTCGTCGACGCCGAAGTCGGCGAAGGCGACGATCGCGTGGGGCCATCCGCTCTCCTTTGCGGTCGCCTCGACCCAGGCAACCTCGTCCTCGAAGCGGTCCTTGGCCCAATTGGTCTGAACATAGACCGAGCGAACGACGTTCAAGCCCGCGAGGTCATCGAGATATTCACGGACCGAATAATCGCGCTGGATCGGCTCATAAGGGCCGAAGACGCGCGGCTGCATCGCACCGGACAGCCAGGGCAAGTCGGCCTGACGCCAAATATGATGATGCGCGTCGACTATGCCAGTCATGCCGCTCTCCTTCGTCCAAGCGACAGGAGATGAGAAACGATCGCCGCGCTCGAGCCGCCGTCAACGAGATCGTCGACCAAAGGCCGAATCGCCACCAGCGCTTCCGTCTGCAGTGTGAAGCCGGAGCCAGTCGCAAGCGGCGTCAGCCAGCTGAGCCGCCAGGCACGGCGCGACAGTTTTGTCACCGCATCGCGCAAGGCCGAAGCGTCGCCGCGCTCCAATCCGTCAGAGATCACGACGACCGTAGCACCGCGCGCATAGCCGGCGAAGCGCGGCACGGCGAGAAACGCCAGCAGCGCGTCGCCGATGCGCGTGCCGCCATCCCAGTCGCTGACCAGATGCGCTGCTGCGTTCAGCGCCTGCTCGCGGCGCTTAATGCGCAGCGGGCGGGTCACGCGCGTGAGCCTTGTGCCGAAGGTGAACACCTCGACACTGCGGGCAGCTTGCGAGAGCGCGTGCGCGAGCTTCATATTCTCGTCGGTGCGAGCTTTCATCGATCCGGAGACATCGATCAGCAGCAGGAGGTTGCGCTGTCGCGCACGTCGTTTGAGGCGTCCGAGATGCAGGATTTCGCCGTCGTTACGGACTATCTCGCGCAAAGTGCGACGCAGATCAGCCGAGGGGCCGCGCCGCGCACGCCGTCGGCGATAACCTTTCCGCTGCGGCAGGCGGTCACGCGCCTCGCGCGATAAGCGGCGCAGCGCTTCGCTTGCAAGACCATGGGCGAAGCGACGCTCGACCAGGATCTCCGCGCGCGTGGCCGTGAAGCCCGACTCGTTGGCCTCGTCGGCAAGCAGAGCCTCGTCATCACCGCGTGCTTCCTCCTGCAAGCGAACGATGTCCTCGTCGTCATCAACCCCGTCCTGATCGATTTGCTCGCCGCTGCGGAAATGAAAGTCGAACAGCCGGTCATAGGTTGCGCGGCGTTCCGGGGGTGGTGCGAGCGTCGCCAGCCCGGCTTTACGGATGTGCTCGAGGCTGCGCGGTCCGAGCAGATCTATCGCGGCAAGAAATGCCGTGGTCTGCTCAGGCGCCACCGCAAATCCGTTCGCACGCAACAACCCAGCGAAGGAAATAAAGACCTGAGCGGCCCGCGGTAGTTGAGGTTGGGTGCTCACCCGGCAGCCTCCGCCAGCAGAGCGTCGAGCCGGGGCGAAATGAAATGGATATCCTCCTCATCCTTGAGCGCAACGCCGATCGATCGTTTGAATGCATCAGGCCATCTAGCTCCGCCCTTGTAGAGCAGCGTTGCGGCCTCCGCCCAGTCGACGGCTTCGGCAATGCCGGGGGCTTTGCTGAGCGGTTCTCTTCGCAGCTTGCCGACGGCGGCGACGACCGCCCGCGCAGTCGATTCAGCGACCCTAGACGCTCGTATCATTACAATACGGGCCTCGTGCTCGGGGGTCGGATAGTCGATCCAGTGATAGACGCAGCGGCGGCGCAGCGCTTCGTGCAAGTCCCGCGTCCGGTTCGACGTCAAGACGACAACCGGACGTTCCACAGCGCGTACGGTACCGCGCTCGGGGATGGAAATCTGAAAGTCAGAGAGAAACTCAAGCAGGAACGCCTCGAACTCCTGGTCCGATCGGTCGATCTCGTCGATTAGCAGCACCGTCGAGTCCGGCGCGCGCACCGCCGCCAGCATCGGCCGTTCGATCAGGAACGACTCGCCATATATGTCGATAGTCTCGTCACCGGCCTGGCGGATCGCCAGCATCTGGCGCGGATAGTTCCATTCGTAAAGAGCGGCCGCCGCGTCAATTCCCTCGTAGCATTGCAGACGGATCAACCGGCGCGCCAGCACCGCCGCAATGGCTTTGGCCGCCTCGGTCTTGCCGACGCCGGGCGAACCTTCAAGCAGCAGCGGTTTGCCGAGCGCGAGGGCGAGGTAGGCCGCGGTCGCAAGACCCTCGTCCGCCAGGTAGTAGGCCGCGCGCAACGCCTTTTCCAGCGCCTCCGGGCTGTCAATGCCGACGATGTCGCTGCGGACCGTCATGCCATGCCTCAACGCCGCGGTTGCGACCGCGCGCCGCCCTGGGCCTTGATCGCCCGCAAGACCTTTTCCGGCGTGATCGGCAATTCATCGATGCGAACGCCGACCGCGTTGAAGATGGCGTTGGCGACGGCGGGCAACGCCGGATTGGCACACATTTCTCCCGGTCCCTTGGCTCCAAACGGTCCGTCGGCGGCCGGACGTTCCAGGACTGCAATATCGTGCGGGCAGATATCGCCGGGGCCGGGCATCAGATATTCGACGAAGTCGCGCGGCCCGTGACTGGAATCGGGGTAGTACGGCTCGGTCGTTTCATAGAGCGCGTGGCTGACGCCCATCCAGGCGCCGCCCACGAGCTGTTGCTCGACAAGCCGCGGGTTGAGCGCGCGCCCCAACTCGTAGGCGCTATCCATGCGTACCATGGCAACTTCACCGGTCTCGTCGTCGACCTCGACCTCTGCGACCAGGCAGGCATGCGCATAGCAGGTGGCCGGCGACATTTCGCCGGTCTCGGGATCAACGTCGGACAGCGGCACGAGGAAGATACCGCGCCCTGAGATCGTCTTGCCCTGCTTGAACTGGGCTGCGATGGCGACGTCCTTGGTCGAGATCGACCG
>VAZV01000031.1 GCA_005884765.1 Alphaproteobacteria bacterium | reverse complement strand
CAAGCCCATTGCCGATCTGTTCGATATGCAGGACGAAATCGTTGCAAGGCTCGCCAACGCCTTGGGTGCCCAGCTAATTGCAGTTGAAGCGCGGCGTGCGCAGAGTGTTGTGCATCCAGACGTGATGGATCTGTATTTTCAAGGTGCCGCCTGCCGCAACAGAGGGCCTACTCCCGAACATCTGGCGTCAGCCAAGGGATTTTTTGAGAAGGTTCTGGCGCTCGAGCCGGAAAACGTCGAGGCGCTTGTTGGACATGCGTATGTCGATGCCATACGTGCCGGCTCCTTCGTGACGGACGACCGCATCAGGGGTTTTCAAGAAGCCGAAGCGACCCTGGTCAAGGCGTTGTCTTTGGTTCCGGATCATGCACAAGCCCACATGCTGTTGGGGTTTGTCCAAATCTCGACGAACCGCGCGGCACAAGGCATTGCCGAATGCGAACAGGCGTTGTCTTTGGACCGAAACCTGGCCG
>VAZV01000030.1 GCA_005884765.1 Alphaproteobacteria bacterium | reverse complement strand
ACATGGGGCGTGCGGAGGAAACCGAAGCTCACATCCGGGAAGCGCTTCGGCTCTCCCCTCGAGATACCGGAGCCTTCCGGTGGGTTCACTTTATCGGGGTTGCGAAAATGCACCTCAACGCGGATTTTGAAGCAGTGGCTTGGTTGCGCCGCGGCGTAGAGCTCAATCGCAACTATGCCATCGGGCATTTCCGCATTGCTGCTGCCTTGGCGCGGCTTGGCCAGCTCGCCCAGGCAAAGACCGCCGCGCAGGCCGGCCTGACGCTCGATCCAAACTTCACCATTCGTCGGTTCCGCTCTCACTTTGCGAGCGACAATCCGGCTTACCTTTCAGGATGCGAGCGCGCCTGCGACGGCATGCGAATGGCGGGGGTGCCGGAAGGGTAGGCGGTATTCCACGCGAGCAGCTGGAGACACACACACACAACATCGCATTTGACACAGGAGCTTCTCATGACCCAGATTACGATCAGCAAATCATCCTCAGCCCAGTGGACGGCCACCTTCAACAACCCGCCGATTAACCTGATCGATCCCGACACGATCGGTTTCTTTCTGGCACACTGGGACGTGCTCGCCGACAAGGCCAAGGTCGCGGCGATGCCGCCCGGTCCGACGGGCTTGCATCCGTGGGCCGACGTGCTGGTGCGGCTGTCGCGCGCGCCGGTCGCCTCCATCGCCGAGATCCGCGGCCGGGCGCGGGGCGCGGGGAGCGAATTTGTCCTCTCTTGCGACATGCGTTTCGCCAGCCGCGAGCGAGGAATTCTCGGGCAATTCGAAGTCGGTATGGGCGCGGTACCCGGCGGAAATCCCATGGCGCGACTCGCCGGCCTGATGGGTCGAGGTCGCGGGCTGGAAGTGATCCTCGGTGCCGATGACTTTCCGGCCGATCTCGCCGAGCGCTACGGCTACGTCAACCGGGCGCTGCCAGATGAAGAGATCGAAGCGTTTGTCGATTCCTTCGCACGTCGTCTGGCCTCGTTCGAAAAGCACGCGCTGGTCGGCGCCAAAACTCTCATGAACGAAGTCACGCTACCGCCCGATACAGTCTTCCAGCATGCACTGTCAGCGTTCTTCGCCTCGACGGCTCACGAGGGCACACGGGCGCGTCGTGCGTCCCTGATCCAGCGCGGGCTCCAGCGCCGCTCCGACACGGAATTGCGGCTTGGCGAGGCGGTAGCCATCTCGTGAAACGATCCAAATGAAGCCGACCGACGAGCTAGCCGGATCTGCAGGGTCGGATCCCAAGTGTGGTGCGGAAATCGGGCAGTGAGGCTGCTCGTCGGCTTGTGACCGCGGACACGGGCCTTCGTCCGCTAACCCTTGTTCAGATTTCGTAAGGGCCGTTTGCAGCGTTTATCGGCCGCGAAACCTATTTTCCGGCCGTAGCTCAACCGATGGGTTTTGGCCCGGCAAGGTCGAAAATGCTCGATCTTTCAATCGGGGTTGGCTGACTCCCTCTCCGCCAGCAAGTCTCTGATATTACAGCCGAAAATTTCTCCGACTCAATTGTGCCGTTACTTCGGACGGTTAGCGGCCGCAGTTGCCCGAGTTGGCCACTGAGGTAGCGAATTTCCTGCGCTTTGCACGTTCAGTGTCGGTCGTTTCTCAGAACGCGACTTTGCCAGTGGCTTTCTCGACGAATGATGCTGACAACTGCAAAGGCAATCTCGCTGTTCAAGCTCGCGGTACCCCAAAGCGGACGCGCACGGGCGCCGCTGCTGCGCGACGCAAGCAGTGCGGCGACAGCGTCATGAGTGCAGCGCGACAGATGAGCAGAAGGAAATTGAACACTTTGGACGATGGAGGCGCGATGTATAAAGATTTTGCGATGATGTGAGATGGCTCACAAAAGGATGAGCCTGAACGATCTTAGCATTTGCTGCGATCGGCTTACTGCCGTGGCGCAACGACAAAGCTTCCTGAAAGCGCCGACAGTCTAGGCCCTGCCCATGCAGTCTTTGATGGGGGCCAGAAAATGAAAACAATCTTCTTCAGTTTTTGTCTAATGGTGAGCGCCGTGACGCTCGCTGGAGGAAGTCGCTCTTTGCCGACCGGAGGGACCCAGCCATCACCGTGTATAACTGATGCATCGATGCAGATATCGGAACTTCCGGCACAGGTGCCTTACGGTCAATCGACGGTCATTCATTGGTCAGTGAGCTTACCGGCAGGGTGCTCGACAGTGCACGCTAAACTAAATGGAGAGCCTGTGGGGCTAAATGGCAGCCGGCCGACAACACCATCCGCAACCTCGACCTTCTTTCTACTCATTAGCCAGACGCACTTGGGCGTATACCAAGAACGAACCGCGTCTGCCGAAGTACAAGTCGTTTTTCCACCTGACGTGGTCATCGATCCGAGCACTGCTAATCCAGTTACGGTTCTTCTCGGCGCTCTGCAGTCTTCCAACAGCGAGCAGACAGTTGAATTGTGTGATGTCGATCTCGATTTGACTGGAGTTTCCGAAATAGTGATCGGGGATAATCGCTCATTGATCGCATCGCCTAACTGCGCCCGTGGACCGCGCTCCTTTGGCCCACGCATTTTCGTGACGGACCATCGCGGGTCCAAAGCGCTATTTGTGATTCGCGGTGACAACGTCCTGTTATCGGGGTTCCGCCTTGAGGGGCCAACGAGCGGCATCGGACAGGGCGACGACATCTTGGAAAAAGGCATATCTGTTTGGCCGTTCGCCTCGCCTGACCCGATCCGTCATGTTGAGATTTCCAACATGGAAATTTTCGACTGGAGCGGTCAGGGCATCCAAGTTGGAGATAATGACGAGCAGGCCGAGCGCGGCCGTCTGTTCAACACCAACGAAGGGGCAGTGCACGTATGGAATAACTTCTTTCACCACAATCGGACGAGAACCGCCACGCGATTGCAGGCGGAAGCCGCAGTTCGACTTCAAACGACTATTCCGGATACACGGCGCGCGACAATTTGATTCTCTCAGGCGGGGGATTGCACTGTTCCGACAGCTGGTACTACGCGTTTTGCGCGTGGCTGTGTGATTGTTGGCATACGCATCAGATCGATATGCATGGGGACCAGAACGAGTGGTACAGCTCTAATAACTGGGAATGCGGGACGGCGGGTGAGACTATGATCATCCAGCGCAATACGGTCTTGTACACCGCGGGCCTAGCGATCAAGATTCGGGGGAATCCCGCCGACAAGGCGGTCGTCGACGGCGGTATCTTTAGTCACGCAAGTCGAGGCGACGCGATCGCTCAAAACGGCAACTGCGGTTTTGGAGACAACATCACAAATCCGATCGACGTTCGGCCGAATAACATATTCGGATCGCATCCGATGGACGAACTGGGAAGCTGTGATTTCTTCGGGGACGGCCAGGAAGACAAGTTTATGGCGACGGGCGTGACTTGGTGGGCATTGTCGCCCGTTACGCTCCAATGGCGGTTTCTCAACACCATGTCCGAGCGGCTATCGGAATTGCAACTCCGAAAGATCGACGCCGATGCGGTGTGCGATGTCGCCCCGCGCACAAGCGGGCCCCAGTTGCCTGATAAGTATTCAAAGAGTGGGACTAGTCCCTGGATACCACTGCAAGTGGCCCAACCATGATGAACGTACGCTAAAGGCCGAGGGTCAAGCATTTACTTTAACAAGTCAAACGTGAACGGAGGGATCCCGATGTCTCCGAAAAATATTCTTACAATGAGCCAGGTCCGGAAGATATTGGTGGACGGTCAGGCCGAAATCGTAACACAGGACGCAGTGATTCAGCCTGGTGCACACTCGTTCACCAATCAAGATGCGCTCAACGCCTACCTCGTTGAGACGTTCGCTGCAAGGACGCAGCTTGGGGGCATCGCCGGATCACTCTCATGTAAAGGCAAATATACACGTCGGTCGGTCGAAGGCACCCCAGCTGTGACCTTCGGCAATCCAGTCTTGGACACGATCTCATCAGCCAACGGAACGCTCGTCATCGGTGGTCGGACGATCGACCTTACGCCTTTGCACCGATCGGCAAATACGCCGGGTCGAGCGAGCGGGGCAGGTGGTGGTGCAGTGGCCTTCGACGCGCCGGACTTGAAATTTAAGGGCATCGTCCACGACGCCGAGAAGTGGGCCTTGGATGATGGATCCTACGTGGAATACCGCATTCGCAGCGGGAGGCTTGGTTTTCAAGCGTGGAGAAACGGCCCTTCCATCTCTGATTTGGGGTTTTGGGACATGGGTGTGGGGATTTCGGTATGGAACACCGCAACCAATTATGAGGCTGCCTTCATTAATGCCATCAACTACATGAGCGTCGATGCACCGTGTCAGCAGTTTTTAGCGGGCGGCACCGGCCGTACGGTGGACTTCAATGGCACCCATGTGGACCTTAGCGATTATGGATTGTTAGCACAGCAGCCCGAGCGGGTTGCGGGTGTGTGCATGGCGCAATGGCATCACAGGCAGTTTGGCGATTTGGTAACGGCGGGTAGCGGGTGCTTAGGTTACCCGAACGATTTCGGGACCATCACGTTTCCGCCTGACTGGACCCCGATTGTCACTGTGACCAATTTGAACGGCTATTGGACCGATGGCAGCCCACGAAATGCTGTCATTTCCGTATCACGTCGGTCCTTCTCGATAGATATGTCGGGCTTTGGCAGGCCTACGGCAAATGGAACGATCGACGACTCTGCTGATATAACGGCAATCTTTCCAGATGATAAAATCTATACGGGCCAGCTTGTAGGAAATGCCATTAGGTGGTCCAACGGCTCACAATGGACCAAGGTCGTTAATACTGTATTCGATCTGAATGGCAGTTGGTCAGATGGCAGTCCTTGGATCGCGGTTATTTCGGAAGGACCTGTGGCGCTAACGGTTGATATGTCCGATTTTGATCGGCCGAATGCGCAGGGGAAGATCATCGATAGTTCAACCATCACAGTGACGTTTCCGGATGATCGTGCCTACACGGGCAATTTGATAAGCCCGAGAACGATTAGGTGGTCCAACGGTTCAACTTGGACCAAGAAGGGGGTCTAATAGGCCGTCATCAGCTCCACACCAGGAGAAATGGGCCAGTACTAGTGCGTCACAAGTTCATCCGCCGCGGTCGCGCGGATGAGGCGAGACAGCAAGGGCATCGTGGCAAGCGCCTGACGAGAGGGTCGGTGATGCGTCGGTGCGCGCTGGCGATCGAGTTTGGGACTTGGCGTCAGGCCGCAACGGGGGATCCTCGGGATTGAAAACCTCTGCAATAGTATTGTTTGCTTAATCAAGCCCTATGAGCACTTTTCTCTGCCCTTATACGGAGGCGACGATGATTGGATTGCGGGAGCGGTACGTCATCAATGATATTGGGACACTTGGCGGGACACCCAGCCTCGGGCTTGCAATTAATGCCGGAGGAACCGTTACCGGCGTCTCATATCTTTCGTCTGGTCCGCATGGTGGAGTTCACGCGTTCCGATATGATGGCGGCGGCATCGTCGACGTTGGCGTGCTCCCGCCAGACAACTTTAGCTGGGGATATGGAATTAATGACAATGACATGATCGTTGGCGGCAGTTTTGTTGACGAAGGGGGGCCTGTGCCCCATGCATTTCGTGCTGATGCTGCACTCGCTCTTATGGATCTCGGTACCTTAGGAGGTGATTTCAGCTTTGCGTATGACATTAACAATGTGATGCTCATCACCGGCGAGGCCTCCAATCAAGCGAACGACACTCACGCATTTATCTGGTCACCGGGGAACATGCGCGACATTGGAACCTTGGCCGGTGGCAACCGCAGTGTCGGACGGTCCATCAACGAGAGAGGACAAGTCGCCGGTGAGAGCACCTTCGGTCGCCGCGATGCAACCCTGGCAATCCGGTTTACTGAAGCCGACGGGATGGTGAGTCTCGGCACGCTTGCTGGGGGATTCTCCAGCTCCGGCTACGGCATCAATAACACCGGTCAAGTCGTCGGTGAGAGTGATACGGGACCGATCCTGCAACCATTCGCTCGCGTGAGAGCTTTTCCGCTCTTTGGCACCCATGCTTTCCTCTGGACTGAGACCGACGGCATGAGAGACTTGGGTCATTTGGGTGGTGGGACGAGCCGCGCGACCGCGATTAGCGACACGGGACAGGTGGTTGGCACAAGTAGTCTGATCGACGGCACTGCCCATGCCTTTAGCTGGACTTCAAGCGGAGGAATGCTCGACCTCAATACCCTGCTTCCACTCAACAGTGGTTGGGTTCTAGTCGAGGCTCATGGTATCAACAATAAAGGCCAGATAGCAGGATATGGATTGCACAACGGCGTGGGCCACGCATTCCGATTCGGCCCGTCAGAAATCGTGGTGCAACCGTAAGATCAGGATAGAGGCTTGTTGCGCCTTGGCCCATTGACCGCCCGTTCCGCGACTTCCGCTCAGAGTCACAACTCCGGACATTCTCAGCGGTCGTCGGCATCTCTCAAAGGTGCCAAATTTCGGAAATGACAACCAGGTCCCTGGGCACCAACTCGTTATAGGATGGTCATTTCTACAACGAGTTCGCGAACCTCAGCGATTTAACTGGGTCCGCCTTTATGACATGGAGCCATAACCGAGGCGTTAGATCCGGCGCAGCGCTTCACTGAGCGCACCGATCCGCATGTCGGTTTCGGCAGCGGACGCCAAAATCAGCTTAAGTTCGTTTTCATCGGCCTCGGAAGCATCGCCCCTGCCGCGGTGTGCAAGTATTTTGCCGCGCCGGCCTACCCAGGAGGCAAAGGCGAGCGGTTCCTTCGACATGCGAAGAAGCAGCAAATCGGCTTGCCTATCGACTTCGTCCCAGTCGTCCAACAGCAAGGCTCGCTCAATAGCGAAACGGCGAAACCAGAAGTGATTGTGGCCGACAGACCCCCGTTCGAGCAGTGCCTCTGCGGCACTCAGCGCCGCCTGTTGATCCTCCCGCCGGTCTTCCAGTAAGGCGAGCAACCCGAGGACGATCGGTCCGACAAGGCCGGTTGCCTCTGAGATCTCCCGGCCTTGACGCGCAAACGCCAGGGCTTCTGCCCTGCGTCCTTTTACCAACGCGATCTCCGCGCAATTGCAAAGGATAATGGCCTCGTAGCGCCGCGCCTTCAGCATACGCGCTAACTCCAGCGCCTGGGGCTGCATATCCTCGGCCTCGGGGTAGCGTCCAGCCGCGGTTAGGCAGGAAACCATCGAGAGCGCGGCCATTATTTCGGCGTGTCGGTCGCCGATCCTTAGCGCGACTTCCATCGAAGCGCGCATATCATTCAGCGCTAGGTCAAACTCGCAGGTATAGATCTGGCATACTCCCATCATAGTTCGGTTAGGGACCGCAATGCGCGTCAAGCCATGCGCTTCGCAGAGATTAACACAGTCGGTAAAATGACGAAGCGCCGTCGCCATTCGACAGTCCATATATTGCGCGTCAGCAAGGCCACTCAGCGCACGCGCCTGCAATTCCGGCGATGCCGCGCACCGTGCGGCCTCAAGCGCTGCCTCATGCTCGTGGCGACACTCGACCAGGCGTCCACGTGAAAAATGCAGATTGCCCCTAATGTAGTGGATTTCAGCAAGAGCGTGGTTGTTACCACGCAGGCTTGCGAGAGGTTCGGCCGCGGCCAGAGCAGAAAAAGCATCGTCCACGCGATCGGTCAATCGATGAGCGGCAGCGCAACCAATCAAGGCACGGCACCGGTCAACATCCTCGCCGGATTCTGATAATGCCCGAAGATAGGCCTCCAGCGCTTCAGCACCGCGTCCCGCGTCCTGTAGGAGATCGCCCAAAAGGATGGCGAGTTCAAACGCGTCACGGCCTTGGCCCCCGAGCGCCAGTCCTCGTGCGGCGAGCGCAATCGCCGTATCGTGTCGAAACAGGCTGGCCTGCATTCTCGCCGCCGCAACATAAGCTCGTGCAGCCTCCGCATCTCCGGCTTGATCGAGATGCTCGGCCCGCAATACGGGATCGTCAGCGAAGATTGAGGCGACCGCGCGGTGCAATTTCCGCTTTCGGGCATTCGTGAGCGAGCCATAAACGCCCTCGCGGACCAGCGCATGGGCGAATTGCAGCCCGTCCTGGGTCGGGCGCAGCAGAACGTCCC
>VAZV01000227.1 GCA_005884765.1 Alphaproteobacteria bacterium | reverse complement strand
GTGAGCTTGATGGCGCATTCCAGCGCCTCGGCGCCGGAGTTCGCAAAGAACACGAAATCGGCAAAGCTCTGTTCGCACAGCCGACCTGCGAGCTTCTCGCCGTCGGGGCTCTTGAACAGGTTCGACATGTGCCACAGCTTCGTCGCCTGCTCCTGCAGCGCCTTGACCAAATGCGGATGGGCGTGCCCGAGCGCATTGACCGCGACGCCCGAGGTGAAGTCGAGATAACGATCGCCATTGGTTGCAATCAGCCAAGCGCCCTCGCCGCGCTCGAAGCCGAGATCGACCCTGGCGAAGACAGGAAGCAAATGCGACGCGGCACTGTTGGTCATGGCGATCACTTGAGGGTTGAGAGGCGGCCATCATGCGCGCATTGGCGCGATCGCATCAACGGCCGATTCTTTCGCGAAAACAAAACGTGCCGCCTTTTCAGGGCGGCACGTGGAAACCATTCTAGGCGGGCGGCGATAACTGTCAATGCCGCCCAACAAGGTCTCGCGCCGCATGTCCAGTCCGTAAGACTCCGGCAACGGTGGAAAAGTCGGACTGCAATGCTTAAATGACGGAACATGTGGACGCACCGCTGCCTACTCTTGCGCGGGAGTCACGCCATATTGTAGCGTTTGGGTTGTCGGGTACGACATCTCGTGCGGCAGTTTTTGATCCCTGGAGTTCTGGTGCCTAGCGTACACGTTCGGGCGCGCTAATCGCGCCCGGCGAGGGTTAAGGGATTCTGCGTACTGGGATTTTTAAAGGATTTGGCATCGCAGCGCCGCCCGAGAACCGGCCGGCGCCATGCGGAGGGAAGAGTGCGATGACAGTATTGACCTGGTCCGATGATCGCGTTGAGCAGCTGAAGAAGCTCTGGGAGTCCGGCCTTTCGGCCAGCCAGATCGCCGCGGAGCTGGGAAGTGTGACGCGCAATGCCGTGATCGGCAAGGTGCACCGGCTTGGCCTTTCCGGCCGCGCCAAGAGCCCCTCTTCAGCCGCGCCGCGTCAGCGCAAGGCACGGCCCGCCCAGCAGATGATGCGGGTCTCGCGTCCGGTCTCGCGCGGCAATGCCGCGCTGGCGCACGCTTTCGAAGTTGAGCTCGAGCCCGATCCGATCGCCTACGACAATGTGGTGCCGATGAGCCAGCGGCTGTCGTTGTTGGAGTTGAGCGAAGCCACCTGTCACTGGCCGGTCGGCGACCCATCGAGCCCCGATTTCTTCTTCTGCGGCGGCAAGGCGCTCCCGAGCCTGCCCTACTGCGCTCATCACTCGCGCATCGCCTACCAGCCCGCCGCCGACCGCCGTCGCCATCCGAGCAAGCCGACGAGGTAGTTGCGCTCCCGCGCCCCGCTCTCTTGTCCGCCGAAGCCCGCCTCACTCCGCCTTCGCGAACCGGTCATCGAGCGCATAGCCGGCGCCGCGCACGGTGCGGATCGGGTCCTGCTCGCGGCCCGGGTTGAGCAGTTTGCGCAACCGCCCGATATGCACATCTACGGTCCGCTCGTCGATATAGATGTCGCGGCCCCAAACCGAGTCGAGCAATTGCTCCCGGGAAAACACCCGGCCGGGATGTTCGAGGAAGAACTCCAGCAGGCGATACTCGGTCGGGCCGAGATCGATCGGCCGGCCCGAGCGCGCGACGCGGCGCTTCTCGCGATCGAGCTCGATGTCGCCATAGGCAAGCACGGTGGCGAGCCGCTCGGGGCTCGCGCGACGCAACAGGCCCTTCACCCGCGCCAACAATTCCGGCACCGAGAACGGCTTGACGATGTAGTCGTCGGCGCCGGTCGCAAGGCCCCTGACGCGTTCGCTTTCCTCGCCGCGCGCGGTCAGCATGATGATCGGCAGTTGCTTGGTCTCCGGACGCGCCCTCAAGCGGCGGCACAATTCGATACCCGACAGGCCGGGCAGCATCCAGTCCAGCACGATCAGGTCGGGAACGCGTTCTTTCAGCCTGGTGTCGGCGTCATCGCCGCGCGTCACCGTTTCAACATCGTAGCCTTCGGCGTCGAGATTGTAACGCAGCAGGGTCGTCAACGCTTCCTCGTCTTCAACCACCAGAATGCGTGCGCTCATGGCGTCGTATTCTCCATTTGCCTTAAGCATGTCCTGATCCGAAAACCGCTACCCAACCCGCCATCCGGGTGAGGCTCTTTCGGGATCATGCTCTAGTTACCGGGGACCGTCGTTGCGAACGTCGTCATGTCGCCCTTCGGGCGCTTGTCGAGAATCTGCTGGCCTTCGATCATGTAGAATACGGTTTCGGCGATATTGGTGGAATGGTCGCCGATCCGTTCGATGTTCTTGGCGCAGAACATCAGATGAATGCAGAACGAGATGTTGCGCGGATCTTCCATCATGTAGGTCAGGAGTTCGCGGAACAGCGAGGTGCAGATGGCGTCGACTTCCTCATCTGCCTTCCACACGTTCATCGCCGCCGGCAGGTCGTGCGCCGCATAGGCATCGAGCACGGACTTCACCTGCGACTGCACCAGATCGGTCATGTGCTCGAGCCCGCGGATCAGCTTCAGGGGGTGGAAATCGCTTTCCAGCGCGGCGACCCGCTTGCCCATGTTCTTGGCAAGATCGCCGATCCGCTCGAGATCGGTGGCAACGCGCATCGCGCCGACGATCTCGCGCAGGTCGATCGCCATCGGCTGGCGCCGCGCGATTGTCAAGACCGCGCGCTCCTCGATCAGGCGCTGCAGGTTGTCGATCTCGGCGTCGGCTGCAACCACGCGTTGGCCGAGCGCGACGTCGCGGCGAACCAGCGCGTCGACGGAATCGGTGATCATGCGCTCGGCGAGGCCGCCCATCTCCGCGACCAGCCGGGTCAATTCCTGCAGATCGCTGTCGAACGCCTTGGCGGTATGTTCAGATGCCATCGTCTCTCTCCTCAACCAAAGCGGCCGGTGATGTAGTCCTGGGTGCGGCGATCCGTCGGCGAGGTGAATATCCTGCTGGTGTCGTCGAATTCGATCAGCTCGCCGAGATACATGAAGGCGGTCTTGTCCGAGACCCGCGCGGCCTGCTGCATGTTGTGGGTGACGATGGCGATGGTGTAGTCCTCCGACAGTTCCTGGATCAGTTCCTCGACCTTGGCGGTCGAGATCGGATCCAGCGCCGAACACGGCTCGTCGAACAGGATCACCTCGGGCCGTACCGCCACCGTGCGGGCAATGCAAAGCCGCTGCTGCTGGCCGCCGGACAGGCTTAAGCCGGAGGCATTGAGCTTGTCCTTGACCTCATTCCACAGCGCGCCGCCGCGCAGCGCCTTTTCCACCCGCCCGTCCATTTCGGATTTGGAAATCTTCTCGTAAAGGCGGATGCCGAACGCGATGTTCTCATAGATCGTCATCGGGAACGGCGTCGGCTTCTGGAACACCATGCCGACCCGCGCGCGCAACAGATTGAGATCGAGCCTGGGGTCGAGGATATTGGTCTGGTCGAGCATGAGCTGACCGACCGCGCGCTGTCCCGGATAGAGGTCGTACATCCGGTTGAAAATCCGCAGCAAGGTCGATTTGCCGCAGCCGGACGGTCCGATAAAGGCGGTGACGCGGTGGGTGCCGAGCGTGAGGTTGATGTTCTTCAGCGCGTGGTGCTCGCCGTAATAGAAGTTCAGATTGCGCGCCGTCACCTTGGCCGCAGCTTCGGGCAGCGCCGCGTGGCCCGCCGCGCCCGCGGTACTCATCGATACGGAAAGGTCGTTCATTTTGCGGTCCTCTCGGCGCCCAGAATGCGCGCGCCAATATTGAGCGCCAGCACGGTCAGCGTGATCAGCAACGCTCCGCTCCAGGCGAGCTGTTTCCAGTAGACATAGGGGCTTTGCACGAAGTTGTTGATGGTCACCGGCAAGTTGGCCATCGTCTTGGTCAGGTTAAGGCTGAAGAACTGGTTGGAGAGCGCGGTGAAGAGCAGCGGCGCGGTCTCGCCGGCGACGCGCGCGGTTGCGAGCAGGACGCCGGTGATCAGGCCCGAGCGCGCCGCGCGATAGGCGATCCGCTTGATGACGAGCGAGCGCGGCAGGCCGAGCGCGGATGCCGCCTCGCGCAGCGGATTGGGCACCAACAGCAGCATGTCCTCGGTGGTGCGAAGCACGACCGGAATGACGATCACCGCCAGCGCCAGCGATCCGGCGAGGGCCGAGAACCCGCCCATCGGCACCACCACGGCACCGTAGATGAAAAGGCCGATGATGATCGACGGCGCGCTCAGAAGAATGTCGTTGATGAAGCGGATCACCGAGGTGAGGCGGTCGTTGCGGCCATATTCGGCTAGATAAGTGCCGGCGAACAGGCCGAGCGGCGCGCCGATGCCCACTCCGATCACGGTCATGATGATCGAGCCGGTGATCGCGTTCAACAATCCGCCGTCGCTCGATCCCGGCGGTGGGGTGTTTTCGGTGAAGATCGAGAGATTGAGCCCGGCCACGCCATTATAGAGCAGGGTGAACAGGATCAGCGCCAGCCAGGTCACGCCGAACAGCGCGGCTGCAAAACAAAGCCCGCGGATCAGGATGTCGACACGGCGGCGGCGCGCGTAAATCGGGTTCATGATGCTAGTTCCCCGCCTTCTTTTCCAGATGCAGCAGCATCAGCCGCGCGATGGTGAGAACGAAGAACGTCAGCACGAACAACAACAGGCCGAGCAGGATCAGCCCCGACTGATGCAGGCCGTCGCTCTCGGGGAATTCGCTCGCAATCGCCGCCGAGATCGTGGTTCCCGGCGAGAAGATCGAGCCGGAGATGCGGAACGAATTGCCGATGATGAAGGTCACCGCCATGGTCTCGCCGAGCGCGCGGCCAAGCGCCAGCATGATGCCGCCGATCACGCCGACGCGGGTATAGGGAACAACCACGTTGCGGACGACTTCCCAAGTGGTGCAGCCGACACCGTAAGCGGCCTCCTTGAGCACCGGCGGCACGGTCTTGAACACGTCGACGGAGATCGCGGTGATGAACGGCAGCACCATGATCGCCAGGATCAGCGCCGCGTTGAACAGGCTGAGGTAGGACGGCGGACCTGCGAAAATCGATCCCAGAACAGGGGCGCCGTCGAACAGTCTGATCATGAAGGGCTGGAAGGTGTAGGCCAGGAACGGGCCCAGCGCGAAGAACCCCCACATGCCGTAGATGATCGAGGGGATGCCGGCGAGCAGCTCGATCGCAATCCCGATCGGGCGGCGCAGCCATTGCGGACAAAGCTCGGTCAGGAAAATTGCGATCCCGAGCCCGACCGGAATGGCGATCAGCATCGCGATGAAGGAGGTCACCAGGGTGCCATACATAGGCCCGACCGCGCCGAGCACCGGCGGGTCGGCCGACGGCGCCCAGCGTTGCGTCGTCAGGAAGGCGAAGCCGTATTCCTTCATCGCCGGCCAGGCGCCGACGATCAGCGACAGAATGATGCCGCCGAGGATGAGCAGCACCGAAATCGCCGAGGCACGGGTGATCCAGTAGAAAGTCAGGTCGCCAAGCTTGAAGGCACTCAGCGCCTTGGCACGGTCGTAAGGTCCAGCGGCTTCCATTATGTCGCTTTGAACGGCCATGTCTGCCACGCCAATCCCCTGTCTTTATTACTACGCTATTCGGATCGCGTTCAGTGGACCCGCTTGGTTTTCCCGCCTGCGAACTGTGGAAGGTCGACGGGCCCGGCCGCGCATTGACGAGGTCCGCACGCCCTGCTCCCGGAGGTTCTCCGAAACCAAGAAGCGTTTGGCAGTGTACCTTCCCCCTTTTTTGGGGGAAGGTAGCGCGCGTCCGCTAGTCTTCAGCTCTTGATCTCAGCCGACCAGGTCTTCTCGATCAGCTTGACCACGGTGTCGGGCATCGGGATGTAATCGAGCTCTTCGGCCATCTTGCCGCCATTGGCAAACGCCCATCGGAAGAACTTGATCGCTTCCTGCGAGGCGGCCTTGTCGGTCGCATCCTTGTGCATCAGGATGAAGGTCGATGCCGTGATCGGCCAGGACTTGTCACCCGGCTGATCGGTCAGGATCACGTAGTAGCCGGGAGCATGGGTCCAGTCTGCATTCGAGGCAGCCGCCTGGAAAGCCTCCACGGTCGGCTGCACCGTCTTGCCGCCTTTGTTGACCAGGGCCGTATAGGTCAGCTTGTTCTGCTTGGCATAGGCATATTCGACATAGCCGATCGAGTTCTTGGTCTGGCTGATGTTGCCGGAGACGCCTTCATTGCCCTTGGCGCCGACGCCGGTCGGCCATTCGACCGCGGTGCCCTCGCCGACCTTGCTCTTCCAGTCGGCGCTGACCTTTGAGAGGTAGTCGGTGAAATTGAACGTCGTGCCCGATCCGTCGGAGCGGCGTACCACGGTGATGGCTTCGGACGGCAGCTTGACGTTTGGATTGAGCTTCTTGATCGCCGGATCATCCCATTTGGTGATCTTGCCGAGGTAGACGTTGGCAAGCGTCTCGCCGTCGAACACCATTTCGCCGGGCTTGACGCCCTCGAGGTTAACCACCGGCACGATCGCGCCCATGACCATCGGCCACTGCACGAGGCCGTCCTTGTCGAGCTGGTCGACCTTGAGCGGCATGTCGGTCGCGCCGAAGGTAACCGTCTTGGCCTGGATCTGCTTGATGCCGCCGCCCGAGCCGATCGACTGATAGTTCAAGCCGTTGCCGGTCTCCTTCTTGTAGGCGTCCGCCCATTTCGAATAGATCGGGAACGGGAACGTCGCACCCGCTCCGGTGATGTCGGCCGCGAACGCCGACGTCGATGCGGCGACCAGGCCGGCAGCGACGATAGTTTTCACGAAATTCATGCTGGTCTCCATCTGGTGAGCGAAGCGCCTGATACGCCCGATCGCGCTCACGCCGGTCCGTTTAGGAGCGGTCGATGCCCCTTTTACGAAGGTTAGATGACAGCTGGATGACATAGCCAAGCGACTGATATTGCTTGGATTTATACTAATGTAGGGGTCCGCGCCTGGGGAAAACAGGCGGTAAAGGTGGCGCCGTTTTTGGGCACGCTTTCGATCAAAAGCCGGCCGCGGTGGCGGTTAAGGATATGTTTCACCAGCGATAAACCCAAGCCGGTTCCACCCTGCGCGCGGCTGTCGCCGACATCGACCCGGTAGAACCGTTCCGTGAGCCGCGGCAGGTGCTCGGGCGCGATCCCTGGCCCGAAATCGCGCACCATGACGCGGACCTCCGGCGTGCCTTCGCCCGACAGTGCCGAGACCAGGGTGACGATGACCTTGCCGCCGGATGCGCCATATTTCAGCGCGTTCTCGATCAGGTTCTCAAACAGCCGCAAGAGCTCCTCGCGGTCGCCCGCGATCTGTACCGGCGTCTCCGGCAGATCGATGTCGACCACGACCTGGCGTTCGCGCGCCAGCGGCTCCAGCCCGTCGGCGACCTGTCGGATGATCGGCACGAGATCCACCGACGTATCAGGGCGGACATGGGCCGACAGTTCGACCCGTGACAGCGACAACAAATCGTCGATCAGTCGCGCCATCCGCGTCGCCTGGGTATGCATGATGCCGAGGAAACGCTCGCGCGCTTTGGGATCATCCTTGGCCTGGCCCTGCAGCGTATCGATGAAGCCGGAAAGCGCCGCCAAGGGCGTGCGCAACTCATGGCTGGCATTGGCGACGAAGTCGGCGCGCATCTCCTCGACCCGGCGCAGCGGCGTCTGGTCGTGGAAGGTCATCAGCATGCATTTGTCGGTGCCGCCAAACAGCGTCGGCACCGGCACCGGCGTGATGATCAGTTCCATCCAGCGGTCGACCGGTACATGGTCGAGGTACATCGCCCGCCGTGGCTCTGAGACGGCAATGGCTTCGCGCAGCGCGGTGATGATTTCGGGCGAGCGCAGCGCAAACTGGGCGAGTTCGTTCTTGCGCAGGGCCGGCGCGAGTTGCGCGGCGGCGGCATTGAGGTGAATGACACGGCCGGCGCGGTCAAGCAGCACGGCAGGATCCGGCATGCCGGAGACGACCGCACTGACGGCCGCGGTTTCGACAGGGTTGACCCCGCGGACGTCTTCCCGGGAGGTCGCAACATTGTGCAGCCGCCAGGGAACCAGCGCCGCGGCGGCGATGCAAATAAAGATCGAGGCCGCCCGCACCAGCGACAACTCGCCAAGCGCAACCACGACGGAAAGCGCAAGCCCCGCGGCAAGCAGGATAATCGCCGAATGTCGCAGCCGGTCGGACCATGGCGAAGAGGAGGGAGGAGAAGATGAAGGAGCGTCTATCGCCATCAGGACAGCCTCTCCGTTCGCGTCCGCTTCGTCAGCCACCTTTGTCGCTGCGCTCTCTTACGTAGGCAGCCTCAGGCGCAGGTCCGGGATCGAGCTTGAGGGCAGCCTGACGCAGCCGCTTCGATCGCGTGCCCAGGATAACCTCCCGAAACGTCAGCAAGATTACAGATATGACGAAAGGTGCGATATAATAGAGGACGCGGAACAGCAGCATGCCGGCTAATAGGTCTTCGCGGTCCATCTGCCACAGACCGACCAGCATGGCGGCATCAAACACGCCAAGCCCGCCGGGGGAATGGCTGGCGAAGCCCAGTAATGTCGCCGAGACGAAGATCACCGCGACCACGACAAAGCCCAGATTGGGCTCATCCGGCACCAGCACGTACATCGCCAGCGCACAGAAGCTGAGATCGACGATCCCGATTGCGATCTGCAGCAGCGTCAACGGACCGCCCGGCAGCAACACGGTCCAGGGCCCGCGTCCGACCGCCCGCGGCTGCGACCAGACCCAGACCACATAGCCCACCAGCGCCAGGATGATGGCAACCGCGAGCACGCGGTTCAGCCAGGGCGGAAGCTGGTCGATCGCGGAGGCTGCCTCCGGATGATACGCAATCCCGAGCCCCAACACCGCGGCATTGCCAAGCCAGAACGTCAGTCCGGCCAGGAAGCAGATCTTGGCAACGTCGATCGCGTTGAGCCCCCAGTTGGAATAGATGCGATAGCGCACCGCGCCGCCGGTAAAAACGCTGGCACCGACATTGTGCCCGATCGAATAGCTGGTAAAGGCAGCGAGCGCGTTGATGCGGTAAGGGATATCGCTGTGGCCGATCGCGCGTACCGCGAACAGGTCATAGAAGGTCAGCGTGAAATAACCCGCCGAAACGAACAGCGCGGCCAGTACGATCTGACGGATTTCGGTACTCTTGATGGCTTCGACGACCTCATTGGTGTCGATGCCGCGGAGCATATGATAAAGCACATAGCAAGCGATCCCGATCACCGTGACGCTGATCGCAACTCCCAGCTTGTGCAGGACTTGCTTCTGGCGCAGCAACGAGATCGCCCTGCGTATTGCTTCCAGCATCTAGACCTCGAATGCGATCGCGCCGACGGCGGACGGACAAACCTTACCACCGGCGGCCCGGCCTCTGTGGTAGCGCGTTTTGAGCCGAAGTGGAATTCGCACATTGTGAATAAAGATGCGTTCCTTCAACATATTACCGGGATATATTTGGTCAGTTCGCGGCGGCGGGAACACGCATTTTTACTGGATTCATTGCCGCCGAAGGCGAATCCCGGGCGCCATCCTGCACATGCCGCAATGAAGTTTTAATGATTGCGGCGCACCGGCCTTGCCATTTCCTGCCGAAATCTTAAGCCAACGCGATCAGATATCGTGCAGGTAGCCGCGGGCATGGGCCTTGGCGGGATCGTCGAAGATCGCCATTGCGGTTGTCATGCGCCGGAAACCGAAACTTTCGTAGAAGGATTCCTTGCCCGGCACCGCGTACAGGATGATCTTCCGGTGCCCCGCCGAAAGGCCAACAAGGCGCGCAACGATCGCCCTTCCGAGCCCGCGTCCCTGGTGGTCGGGATGCACGGCAATATCGCAGATATAGGAGCAATCGCGGCCATCGGCCAGGGCCCGGCCGGCGCCCACCAGCCGGTCAGAATCGAAGGCGAGGGCGCGAAACATGCTGTTTCGAAACACCAGCTCAAGATCGCCGGCCGCCTTGTCGCCGAGCGGAGCAGCACGGTAGAGCGCGGAGACCTCGTCCCAATCGATGCGCGCGAGATCGTCGGTCCAGACTACTGGCATTCGCGATCGCTCCTCTTTCTCGTTGCCGGAGGCCTATCCGCGCGCGGCCGCCACCGCCTTGACGATCTCGTCTGCCTCGGGAAAGTGCGACCGCGCACGTTCGGCGACGGTCTTGTCGCCGACCTTGACCTGGAAGATCCCGCCGGTGCCCGGCACGAGCTTGGCCTCGATACCAAGGCGCTCGCGCAGCAGCTCGGCCGCGGCCTTCGCGCGCTTCTCGTAGCCGCAGGGCCGGCAATAGACGATCGATACGTCCGACATGGTGACCTCCTTGTGAATCGCCGTTGCTTGTCTCAAGCCGCCGAGGCTTCGGGTACTTCGACTCGGCCCGACGTGACGGCCTCGATCCCGGCGATCCAGCCTGCAACCGACCGGCCGATCGCCTCGGGATGATCCTCCTGTAGATAGTGCCGGCCAGGCCCAAGTCGAACCAATGTGCAGTTCTTCTGAGATGCGGCGAATCGCTCCGCGAATGCCGTTGAAACGAGGGTACCGGGCTCGCCGACGAACAACAGCTTTGGATAGGTCGACGCGGCGAGCGCCGCGTGCGCGGAGCGAAGCGCTTCGTAAACATCCGCCGGCTCGCCTTCGATCGGCAGTTCGCGCGGCAGTGCCAGCATCGGGCGACGACTCTCGGGCGTCGGGAACGGTGCGCGGTAGGCGGCCATTTCCTCATCGCTCAGCTTGCGCAGGATCCCTCCCGGCAGCACACGCTCGATGAACGCATTGCCCTGCAAGATCATCGCCTCGCCCTCGCCCGGCGTCCTGAATTTCCGGAATGTTTGGCGGGCGGTATCGTCGGCATCGTTCTCGTGGAAATCGGCCCAAGCTGGCATCGGGCGAATGAACTCCAGGAATGCGAGGCCACGCACGACATCCGGCCGGCGCGCCGCCAGATGAAACGCCAGCGCCGAACCCCAATCCTGCGCGACTAGATAGGCCGAGCTGATTTGCAATTCGTCGATCAGGGCATCGAGGTAGCGGACGTGGTCGAAAAACCGGTAGGAAATATCGGGCTTGCCGGACCCGCCGAAGCCGATCAGGTCCGGGGCGATGCAATGGGCGACCGGTGCAACGAGCGGCAGGATGTTGCGCCAGATATAGGACGAGGTGGGGTTGCCGTGCAGGAACAAGGCGGCCGGTGCGTCCGGCGTTCCCGTCTCCCGATAGGCCATCGTCGTTCCCAACAGGGCTTGGTGGCGAATGCTGATATCGGCGTGCTTGATCATGATGACAGCTCCTTGAACACGGTTTGAAAGGCGATTTCCTTGAAGCGTTCGAGCGGCGCCGCGTTGCGCTCCACTTTCATGCGCAGGATCGCACCTTGCCACGACGCCAGCAGAAATTCGGCGAGCTCTTGCGGCTCGAACTCGGAGGAAATTTCGCGCGCCTTTTGTGCCTCGGCGATGCAGGCGGCGAACGGGGTGCGCCATTCGGCGAAGATTTCCGCAAGCCGCGTGCGCAAAATCTCGCTGCTGCCGGAAGCTTCCAGGCTGAAGTCGCCTATCAGGCAGCCGCGGCTAAAACCGTCGGCTTCCAGCCTACCGGTAATGATATCGAGATAGCGCGAGAGCCGCGCCCGCGGCGTGAGCGAACCGTCGTCGAGCGCGTCAGCGACCAATCCTCGGGTGTGAGCGAAATAACGCTCGAGCACCTCGGAGGCGAACGCCTCCTTGGAGCGGAAATGATTGGTGAAGGAGCCCTGCGGCGCGCCCGCAGCAGCAGTGACGTCGCGGACGCTGGTGCCATTGTAGCCGGTGCGGAACATGGCCTTCAGGCCCGCTTCCAAGATCGCCTCTTTGAGGGATGGTTTTGGCATAGCCGTGTAATACGTACGTACGTATTATTCGTCAAGCGAAAATTTACGATCGAAATCAGCAAGTATGCCAATGAGTTGTGGAAGGCCTCGTTGGACGAGCGATCGAAACCTCAGGCGGCCCGCGCGTGGCGCGACAGCACCCACTCGCGCAAGGATGATCCCAGCGTGCAGCCGGCGAGATAGCAGGCCAACATGGCGAGGCCGAGATCAAGCCAGTAGCCAGGGCGGCCGGGCACGATGCGGGTGAGCGCGGCCGCAACGAGGGCCAACGCCAGCGCCGCCAGCCAGCGCGACACCACCTTCGAGACGCCCTTTGCGCGATGAACCACGGCAATCCAGCCGGCGGCGAGACCGAGCAGCAGTGAGCCCAGCAGCCAGCCCATATGAAACGTCAACAGAAACGCCATCGCGATTACCTCACCAGGAATTCGATGCGGCGGTTTTGCGCCTTGCCTTCATCGGTGTCGTTGGCGGCAACGGGTTGCGCGCTGCCATACCCTACCGCCGTGAAGCGGTCTGCCGGCAGCCCTGCCTTGACCAGATAATCGGTCACCGCCTGCGCGCGCCGTTCCGATAGCGCCTGGTTGGAGGCGTCATCGCCGTCGGCGTCGGTGTGTCCGGCGATTTCGATACTGGCGGCCGGACAACGCAGCGCGGTTTCGATCAGGCGGTCGAGCAGGCCAGCCGAGTCCTGAACAATGTCGGCGCGCCCGGATTCGAAGCGGATCTTTCCTTTGGCCAGCAATTCAGAGAACAGTTGCTGGCATACGGTGGCATCGACGGGAGCAGACGGAGGCTTGACCGAAAGATCGGCCTTGAGTTGCCAGCCTTGCGGAAAATCCTTCGTCAAACCGGTACGGATCTGGTTGGCCGCCGCATCATAGAGCGCGTCGCCCGACAGCTTCACTTCCCGATCCGATACGACCAGCGTGCCGGTCGACAGCCGCGACAATGCGCCAAGCGCCGGCACCACCGCGGCGGCAAAGCCCGAGGGCGCACCAACGCTCGCCTTGAGATTATCGACCACTTTCTCACTGAAGAATTTCCGCTCCGCCGCCGCCGCGATCGCCGCGTGGACGCTGTTGTCGGGCACGTAGCCCGAGAGCGTCAGCGTCACCGCGACCGGATCCTTGTAGGCCTGAAAGATGTAAGGCGGCGCCTTGACCTCGTTGACGGCAACCGAAAAGCCCTCGGGGAGATTCTTCAGGGCGGCCGCGATGGCTTCCCTGCCGCCGAGATCGCGCGCCATGCCGGAGAGGCTGACCGTGTTGTCCGAAATCGTGATCTTGCCTTCCTTCAACTTGCCGATCTGGTCGATCAGGAGCAGCGCCGCACCGTCAAAACGCGCCGGCGCGCCGCGCGCCAGATTCATCTGATCGGCAACTTCGACGCCGCCGAGACTGCCGTGCGCCGCTTCCAGCAGCCTGACCTTGCTGGCGGGCAATGGCGCACTGCCGCCGAGCGTGACCCTGACGACGTCGCGCTCGGCCGACCAGACGAACGGCTTTGCTTCCGGCACCAAATGCGTCTCGTCGTTGACGAGCCGCGCGCCGGGCACGGCTTGCACCGAAGCCACGGCGCTGCGGCGGCCATCTTCGGAGAATGCATCGGCGCTGAGCGTGATGTCGCGGCCGGCCACCGTGATCGCGGTCTTGTCAAGCACGGTATCCTTCAGCGCGGCGTTGCTTTCTCCGGCGAGATCGGATTCAAGGGGCGCGGTACCGGTCCAGGCCGCGATAGCCCAAAGGATGACAAGCGGTATCACGCCCGGCCACCATTTGTTGCTCCACCTGAAAGGTCCGTGCATTCGACATCCTGCGGGGTTCAAGAAAACGAGAGAAAACAAACCCTTGCCGGGCTGTCAAACTGGAAATAACAGAAAGCAAGTTAGGCTGCCTCTATTCGCATGGCTAACCGTTTCTTCAGCGGTCTTTCGCTAACTTGACGATAACACCTAACCCGCTGAGTACCTTCCGTCGATGAAGCAATTGCGCAGCACCGTTATCCGCGCCGGCCTGGGAGCGCTCTACTTCACCGGCGCGCATTATCTGTTGCGACCGATATTCTCCGGCGTCGGCGCCATTTTCATGCTGCACCATGTGCGGCCCCGCCGCGACGCCGAGTTCCAGCCCAATCGTCATCTCGAAGTCACCCCCGAATTCCTGCGCGCGATGCTGGCGCACCTTCGTTCGCGGGGCATCGATATCGTTACCATGAGCGAGGTGCATCAGCGGCTGATCGAGCGGAATTTTTCGCGCCACTTTGCTTGTTTTACCTTCGATGACGGCTATCGCGACAACCGGGATTTCGCGCTCCCCCTAATGCGCGAATTTGACGCACCTTTCACGGTCTATGTCGCAAGCGACTTCGCCGAAGGCACCGGCCGGCTATGGTGGATCGCGCTGGAGATGGCGATCGCCAAGGCGTCTTCCATCGAAGTGAAGATCGGCGATGTGCCGACCCGTCTCGATACAACCACGCCGGCCGCCAAGCAGGCCGCGTTCGACCGCCTGCACGATTGGCTGCGCTCGTTGGGCGGCGATCACGACATCCAGCGTGAAATCGGCGCGCTCTGCGCGCGTCATGGCATCGACGACGCGGCGATCTGCCGTGACCTCTGCATGTCCTGGGACGAATTGAAGCAGTTTGCGCAGGACCGGCTGGTCGGCGTCGGCGCGCATTCCATCACCCATTGCAATCTCGCCAGGGAGCGCGAGGAGATTGCCGCGAGGGAAATGGCGGACAGCCGTGCGCGGATCGAGAGCGCGTTGCAGTGGCCGGTCCTGCATCTCGCTTATCCCTATGGCGACAAGATCGCGGCGGGCGTCCGCGAATTCGCGCTGGCGCGCGCCGCCGGCTTCATGACCGCGGTGACGACACGCCCGGGTATGGTGTTTCCCGAAAGCGGGCGCCATCTGACCGCGCTGCCGCGGGTCTCCCTCAACGGCAATTATCAGGACGTGCGGATCCTGCCCGTCTTGACCTCGGGCGCCGCCACCGCGATGTGGAACGGCTTTCGCCGCGTCGACGCGGCATAGTTTTGTCCCAGCGTTGTGATTAGTTGAAGAAGTGGCGGCGTCGAAAGTGCGCTCCCTCGCCCCGCTCTTCGCGGGGAGAGGCATAGGCGGCCTTCGCCGCCGTCTTCGCTTTATGATAGAAGAACGCCGATGCGAAGCATCGGCTATGGGTGAGGGGCTGCTGCCGCGAATTCGAAACACGTATGCGCGCGGTGAGTCCCCCCTCACCCGCCGCGCAAGAGCGCGGCGACCTCTCCCCGCACGCGGGGGCGAGGTAAGAGACCTCACGTCTCGATCTTCACGTACTCGAAATCGCCGGGCTTGTTGTCGATGCCGACCTTGGGCGGCGAAATCCACGGCGCGTAGTTCCCGATCTCGGTCACTGGCGTCATCAAGGATGCGATGAAATCACCATCGCCGGACGACGGCAGCCATTCGCTCCGGCGCTTGTTCCAGGTCGCATCGTCGATCAAAACGCCCTCGGGCGTGGCCTGGACGTCCTTGAACTCGCCGATGTCACGGTGGAAGGCGACGTTCGGCAAGGTCAGCTTGAAGTCGTAGCCGGCGGTGGAGATGATCTTGTTCCAACGCAGCATGCCCTTGGCACAATCCTGCGTGTAATCGTCGCGCAGCCGCATGTTGAGCGCGGTCAGCGCCGGCTCGTCGACCCGCTTGATCTCGCCGTTGACGAGCTTGAGCACGGGATAGGTAGAGTTCTGCAGCCGGTGATCGTCCTCGATCTGGGTCTCCTTGTAGCGGCCCTTGATGCCGGCATTGAACGCGTTCGCGGCGTTGGTCGAGACTTCCGAGCCGAACAAATCGAGCGACAGCGAGTAATGCAGGTTCAATTTCTTCTGGATGGTCGGAAGATCGATCACCCCGAGCGCCCGCACTTTCGCGATATCGGCGGGATCGCTGATCCCGGCCTCCCTCATTGACAAACATATGGTGCGCCTCTTCGGTCAGCATGAAGCGGCAGGTGCGCGACAGGGGATCGAAGCCGGATTGCGCCAGCGAGTGCAACTGCATCTTGCCGTCGCGGTCGGTGAAATAGGTGAACATGAAGAACGACAGCCAGTCCGGCGTCGCCTCGTTGAAGGCGCCCAGCATGCGCGGTGAATCGGCGTCGCCGGAGCGGCGGCGCAACAACTCGTCGGCTTCCTCACGGCCGTCACGGCCGAAATATTTCTGCAGCAGGTAGACCATGGCCCAGAGATGGCGGCCTTCCTCGACATTGACCTGGAACAGATTGCGCAAATCATAGAGCGAGGGCGCTGTCTTGCCGAGATGGCGCTGCTGTTCGACCGAGGCGGGCTCGGTGTCGCCCTGGATCACGATCAGGCGGCGCAGCATGGCGCGATGCTCGCCGGGCACTTCCTGCCAGGCCGGCTTGCCATAGTTTTCGCCGAATGGAATGGCGCGGTTCTCTTCCTGGGGCGCAAGCAGAATGCCCCAGCGATAGTCCGGCATCTTCACATAGTCGAACTTGGCCCAGCCGCGCGGATCGACCGAATAGGCGGTGCGCAAATATACCAGCGACTGCTGGAAGCCGTCCGGTCCCATGTCGTTCCACCAGTCGATGTAGCCGGGATGCCAGCCCTCCAGCGCTTTGAGCACCTGGCGGTCCTCGCCGAGGTTCACGTTGTTGGGGATCTTGGTCGAGTAATCGACGTGCATGTAATTCATGGCGTGCTCCTTTGGAGGCATTTCCCGTCATGCCCGGCCTTGTGCCGGGCATCCACGTCTTACTTTCACCGAGCGAAAAGACGTGGATGGCCGGGACAAGCCCGGCCATGACGCAGCAAAATTCACTAAACTCGCGTCATGTCGAACCGCGGCCGCTCGCCGGTGCCGTAGCGGCGCAGTGCGCCGTCCTCGCCGACCGCGTTGGGGCGCTGGAAGATCCAGTTCTGCCACGCCGTCAAGCGGGCAAAGATCTTCGATTCCATGGTCTCGGGACCGACGAAGCGCAAATTCGCCTCTATGCCGGTGAGGCTGTCGGGCGAGAACGAGGCGCGCTCCTCGAAAAACACCCGGATCTCGTCATCCCAGTCGATATCATCGAGCGCGAAGGTGACGAGGCCGAGCGCTTCGGCCTCTCCGGCGTCCAGCGCCTTGCCGATCGAGCCTCGCGCGCGTTCCAGATCGGACGGGTCGGCC
>VAZV01000029.1 GCA_005884765.1 Alphaproteobacteria bacterium | reverse complement strand
CACCTTGATGCACATGACACGGCGTGCGCCTGAATTGTCGGCCACGTCGAGGTTGGTCTGCATCTGAATCATTGATGCACCTCGTCCTCTTTCTGATGCGCAAAGTTTTTTGCGCTTGAATTATCCCGAAATCGTTCGGCTGTGCCGAACCGCATCAGGCTATTTTCTTCTGCTCGCCCCGGACCACGATCCAGCGCTTCAATTTCGAGATCGGCTTGCTCTCCTCGATCCACACCACGTCGCCCGGCTTGAACTGGCTGTTCTCGTCGTGCGCGTGGTAGTTCTTCGAGCGGCGGATCGTCTTCTTGTAGATCGGATGGGTGAAGCGGCGATCGACCCGCACCACAACCGTCTTGGCTTGCTTGTCGCTGACGACCACGCCTTGAAGCGTACGTTTCGGCATCTTCGAACCTCTTACTTCTTCTTCGCGCGCGCTTGCGCGGCGACGGTCTTGATGCGGGCGATATCGCGGCGAGCTTCGCGCAGCCGCGAGGTATTTTCCAATTGCCCGGTGGCGCGCTGGAAGCGCAGGTTGAAGCGCTCCTTCTTCAGATTGAGGATGGCGTCCTCCATCTGATCGGAGCTCATCGCGCGGATATCGTCGATTTTCATCTGCGCCATGACCATTACTCCGCAATGCGCTCGACGAAGCGCGTCTTGATTGGCAGCTTGGCGGCCGCCAGGTCGAGGGCTTCCTTCGCGGTCTGCACGGTGACACCGTCGATTTCGAAGATCACCCGTCCCGGCTTGACCCGCGCCACCCACAATTCCGGCGTGCCCTTGCCGGAGCCCATGCGGACTTCGGCGGGCTTCTTCGACACGGGAACGTCGGGGAAAACGCGGATCCACACGCGACCGGCGCGCTTCATGTGACGCGTCAGCGCGCGGCGGGCGGCCTCGATCTGGCGCGCGGTAACGCGGTCGGGCTCCATCGCCTTCAATCCGTACTGGCCGAACGACAACGTCGCGCCCGAAGTCGCGAGCCCGTGAATGCGGCCCTTATGCGCCTTCCGGAACTTCGTTTTCTTTGGTTGCATCATGGCTTTAAGCCCTCAAACCTTTCGCCTTAAGCGGCATCGCGGCGGGGCCGCGCAGTATCGCCCTCGGCCATTTTCTTGTCCTGGGCCATCGGGTCGTGCTCCAGGATTTCGCCCTTGAAGATCCAGACCTTGACGCCGCAGGTGCCGAACGTGGTGAACGCGGTCGCGATGCCGTAATCGATGTCGGCGCGCAGCGTGTGCAAGGGAACGCGACCTTCGCGGTACCATTCCATGCGCGCGATTTCCGCGCCGCCGAGCCGTCCCGAGCAGTTGATACGGATGCCTTCGGCGCCAAGGCGCATCGCCGACTGCACCGCGCGCTTCATGGCGCGGCGGAACGCGACGCGGCGCTCGAGTTGCTGGGCGATCGATTCGGCGACCAGGGTCGCGTCAAGCTCGGGCTTGCGGATTTCGACGATGTTGATGACGACATCGGAAGCCGTGATATCGGCAACCTTCTTGCGCAGCTTGTCGATGTCGGCGCCCTTCTTGCCGATCACGACGCCGGGACGGGCCGAGTGGATCGTCACGCGGCACTTCTTGTGCGGACGCTCGATCACGATGCGCGCGACCGCGGCCTGCTTCAATTCCTTGTGCAGGATCTCGCGGATCTTGACGTCCTCGTGCAGCAGCTTGCCGTACTCGCTTTTTCCCGCGAACCAGCGGGAATCCCAAGTCCGGTTGATGCCGAGGCGCAGCCCGATTGGATTGATCTTTTGACCCATCGTTTTCTCCCGCGCTTTAAGCGCTCGCCTCGACCTGACGAACCACGATCGTCAGTTGCGAAAATGGTTTGAACACACGGCCCGAACGGCCACGGCCGCGCGGGGCGAACCGCTTCATCACGATGCCGTTGCCGACATGCGCTTCGGAAACAACCAGATCGTCGACGTCGAGATCGTGATTGTTCTCGGCGTTCGCGATCGCCGATTCCAGGCACTTCTTGACGTCGACCGCGATCCGCTTGCGCGAGAACTGCAGGTCGGCGAGCGCAGCCGACGCCTTCCGGCCGCGGATCAATTGCGCGACAAGATTGAGCTTCTGGGGGCTCACCCGCAGCATCCGGGCGACCGCCTTGGCCTCGTTGTCCGGGAGGCTCCGTTCGCGCTTTGGTTTGCTCATCGCTTAATCCTCAAACCCAACTCTTTAAGCCTTCTTGGCTTTCTTATCGCCCGAGTGGCCGTGGAAGGTCCGGGTCGGCGAGAACTCGCCGAACTTGTGACCGACCATTTCCTCGTTGACCGAAACCGGCACGTGCTTCTGGCCGTTGTAGACGCCAAACACCAGGCCGACGAATTGCGGCAGGATGGTCGAGCGGCGGCTCCAGATCTTGATGACGTCATGCCGGCCGGACGAGCGCGCTGCATCTGCCTTCTTGAGCAGCGAGCCTTCGACGAACGGGCCTTTCCAGACTGAACGAACCATGTCCGGCGTTCCTTACTTCTTCCGCTTGTGGCGGCTAATGAGAATGAATCTGTTGGTCGACTTGTTGGAGCGGGTCTTTTTGCCCTTGGTGGGCTTGCCCCACGGGGTCACCGGATGACGGCCGCCGGAGGTGCGGCCTTCGCCGCCGCCGTGCGGATGGTCGACCGGGTTCATCGAGACGCCGCGGTTATGGGGTTTGCGGCCGAGCCAGCGGTTACGACCGGCCTTGCCGATCGAGATGTTCATGTGATCGGGATTCGACACCGCGCCGATGGTGGCGGTGCAGCGGCCGTGAACCAGCCGCTGCTCGCCCGAGTTCAGGCGAACGATCACGTAATCCTGGTCGCGGCCGACGATCTGGGCGTAGGTGCCGGCGGAGCGCGCGAGCTGGCCTCCCTTGCCGATCTTCAATTCCACGTTGTGGATGATGGTCCCGATCGGCATGTTGCCGAGCGGCATGACGTTGCCCGGCTTGACGTCGACATGATTGCCGGCAACCACGGTGTCGCCGACGGCAAGCCGCTGCGGGGCGAGAATATAGGACTGCGTGCCGTCCTCATACTTCACGAGCGCGATGAAGGCGGTGCGGTTCGGATCATATTCCAGGCGCTCGACGGTCGCCGGCACGTCGAGCTTGGTGCGCTTGAAGTCAACGACGCGATAGGTCTGCTTGTGGCCGCCGCCACGAAAGCGCACGGTCATGCGGCCGGTGTTGTTGCGTCCACCGCTCGAGAGCTTACCCGCGGTCAGGGTCTTGACCGGCTTGCCCTTGTAGAGCGCCGAACGGTCGACCATCACCAGCTGGCGCTGGCCCGGCGTCGTCGGATTGTATGTTTTCAATGCCATTGCTGCGTCGCCTTATAGTCCGGTGGTGACGTCGATGCGGTGGCCCTCTTCGAGGGTCACGATCGCCCGCTTCACATCCGACTGCGAACCGAAATTGCCGCGGAACACCTTGGTCTTGCCCTTGCGCACCAGCGTGTTCACGCTCTTCACCTTGACGTCGAACAGTTTTTCGACGGCTTCCTTGATCTGCGGCTTGGTCGCCTTGTTCGAGACCTTGAACAGAACCTTGTTGTGCTCGGAAGCAAGCGTTGCCTTTTCGGTCACGACCGGAGCGACGATGATGTCGTAATGGCGCGGATCGATATTCTTCATTTGAAGCGCGCCTCCAGCGCATCGATCGCCGCCTTGGTCAGCACCAGCTTCTGGCGACGCAGGATGTCGTAGACGTTGATGCCCTGGATCGGCAGCACGTCGATGTTCGGAATGTTGCGGGCTGCGGTGGCAAAGCCGTTGTTCAGCTCGGCGCCGTCGATGATCAGGGCGTTGGTGAGGCCGAGACCGGAGAAGTGTCCGACCAGGACCTTGGTCTTGGCATCCTTGACCTGCGCGCTTTCGATCACGACCAGCCCGCCATCCTTGGCCTTGGCCGAGAGCGCATGCTTGAGCGCGAGCGTACGAACCTTCTTCGGCAGGCCGGTGGCATGGGAGCGCACCACCGGACCGAACGCACGGCCGCCGCCGCGGAACTGCGGCACCCGGGCCGAGCCATGACGGGCGCCGCCAGTGCCCTTCTGCTTGTACATCTTCTTGCCGGTGCGCCAGACATCGGCGCGGCCTTGCGCCTTGTGGGTGCCGGCCTGACGCTTGTTGAGCTGCCATTGCACGCAACGGGCGATGATGTCCGCCCGCGGCTCGAGACCGAAGATCTCGTCCGAAAGCTGGACCGAGCCCGCGGCCTTGCCTTCGAGGGTTGTGACCTTTAGTTCCATCTCACGCGCCCTCCGTCTCGGCCGGCGCTTCCGCAACCTGCTCGCCGCCGGCCACCTTGAACTTGCCGGGCTTCGGCGCTTCCTTTGGCAACGGTTTCTTCACGGCATCGCGCACCGCGATCCATCCGCCCTTGGAGCCGGGAACGGCGCCTTCGACCAGGATCAGGCCGCGCGCGACGTCGGTCTGCACCACCCGCAGATTGAGCGTGGTGACGCGATCGACGCCCATGTGGCCGGGCATCTTCTTGTTCTTCCAGGTCTTGCCGGGATCCTGGCGTCCACCGGTCGAACCGATCGAACGATGCGAGACCGAGACGCCGTGGGTGGCGCGCAGGCCGCCGAAATTCCAGCGCTTCATGCCGCCGGCAAAGCCCTTGCCGACCGACGTGCCGGTGACGTCGACGAACTGGCCGACGACGAAATGATCGGCCTGGATTTCGGCGCCGACCGGGATCAGCGCGTCTTCCGACACGCGGAATTCGGCGACCTTGCGCTTGGGCTCGACCTTGGCGACGGCGAACTGGCCGCGCTCGGCCTTCGGCATATAGACGGTCTTGCGGGAACCCGAACCGAGCTGCAGCGCGACATAGCCGTTCTTCTCGGTCGTGCGGTGGCCCAGCACCTGGCAATTGCCGAGCTTGAGCACGGTCACGGGGATATGTTCGCCGGTCTCCGTAAAGACCCGCGTCATCCCGACCTTTTGTGCGATCACTCCGGAGCGCATCTTTCGTGCTTCCTGTTCTTTCTGTCCGCTAGAGGCGCGAACGGGATCTAAAAATCAGAGCTTGATCTCGACGTCGACACCGGCGGCCAGATCGAGCTTCATCAGGGCATCGACGGTCTGCGGGGTCGGATCGACAATGTCGAGCAGGCGCTTGTGCGTGCGCATCTCGAATTGCTCGCGGCTCTTCTTGTCAACGTGGGGCGAACGGTTGACGGTGAACTTCTCGATGCGGGTCGGCAGCGGAATGGGTCCGCGCACCTGTGCACCGGTCCGTTTCGCCGTGTTCACGATCTCGCGGGTCG
>VAZV01000226.1 GCA_005884765.1 Alphaproteobacteria bacterium | reverse complement strand
GCGGCGGTGCAGCCGGTGCTCGCGACCGCGACCGATGCCGGAAGCACGCTGAGCCATGACGTGGCCCATCCGGCCGACACCGGGAATGTGGCTGGCGACGCTCTTGCGAGTGCGGCGCCGGCCGTGCACACGACCGAGCCGGTCACCACAACAGCCGCCGCTCTAAGCAATCTAACCAGCGACGTGTCACATCCAGCCGACGCCCTGCTCGCGCTCGCCACCGCGACTGACGCGCCGATCGAGGCTCCTGGACCCGCGACGGCTGGCCCGGCCAACGTCGCAACGGGCGTATCGCATGCCGCGGCGTCCGTCGACCAGACCACCACCGCAGGCGACGTGATCGCCTTGAACGACGCGCCACCGCCTCAAGCAAATGCTCTGTTCACCGGGACCCAGTATACCCAATACGGTGTCACGCTGAGCAGTGACGTCGCAGTTCCCGCGCAGCATGCCGCGTCTCCGACCGACGCCATATCGGCTCACGACACTTCGGTGCCGGTGGTCGCCGATATCCAGCAACACGCGCCGCCGTCTCCCGAGACCATGGATACGACTCATCTAATCGATCACCATGCCATCCTATAGCGGGGGCCGAACATGGCGGCTGTCGAGACACTGGACAATCCGCCGCGTAACCATTCTGCTGATCGGCTTCGCGTTGCACTCGGCGGCGAGGCTCGCGATCATGTTGGACCTGTCAACCCGCTGGCCGCCTGGCGTTCGGTCGCGCGCGCGAACCTGATCGCGGTCGTGGCATTTTCGGTCGTCGTGAATCTGCTGATGCTCACGATGCCGATGTACCTGTTCCAGATATCCGACCGCGTGCTGACGAGCCGCAGCCTCGAAACACTGCTGATGCTTTCGGCTCTCGCGCTGGCGTTCATCGGCATCCTCTCGATCGTCGACATTCTGCGTCGGCAGGTGCTGGGGCGCCTTGCGACCAAGATGGAGGCCTTGCTCGGCGGCGCAGTGCTGGCGAGCAGCATCAACAACGCCAGGGCGGGCGAGGGCGGGACCATTCAGGCGATCCGCAGCCTTCACCAGGTGCGCGGATTCCTCTCGAGCCCCGTCATGCTTCTGCTGATGGACGCGCCGCTCTCGCCCCTCTACTTCGGAGTCATATTCCTCGTTCACCGAGATCTCGGCTTCATCGCCATCGTGTCGGGCTTAGCACTGGCGGTGATTGCGGTGATCAACCAGAAAGCAACCTCGGAGCGTCTGGGCCAGGCAGGCCTGCATGCCGCTGAGGCCGATGCGACGGCCGAGTCGCTAGCGCGAAATTCGCAAGTGATCAATGCGATGGGAATGCTGAGCGAGAGCATTCTCCACTGGGGCCGCCGGCAGGCGCCGGCCCTGACGGTGCAGAGCCAGGCCCTCGACCGGAATTTCTGGATCAGCGGTGCGTCGAAGTTTGTCCGACTCGTGACCCAGATCACGATCCTCGGCACGGGCGCCTATCTGGCCCTCCACGCCGAGATCACCGGCGGCATGATGATCGCCGCTTCGATCATTGCCGGCCGCGCCCTGCAGCCGCTCGAGGGCTTGATCGAGGGATGGCGCAGCTGCGTTCAGGCGCGATCGGCTTATGCGCGCGTCCAGCAAGCGGTCGAGTCATTCCAGCGCGAGACGCTGAAGCTGCGCCTGCCCAAACCGCAAGGGCGCCTGACCGTGGATCGGGTCTTGTACATGCCGCCGGGCTCGAAGGAGCCGGTGCTCAATGGTGTGTCGCTCGAGCTCGCGCCCGGAGAGTCTCTGGCGATTGTCGGACCGTCCGGATCGGGCAAGTCGACGCTTGCGCGCATTCTGGTGGGCTGTCTGGTGCCGACCGCTGGTAGGGTCAGGCTGGACGGAACGGAACTGCGCAACTGGGATCGCCGCCAGTTCGGCGAATATACGGGCTACCTGCCCCAGGAGGTCGAGCTATTTCCCGGAACCATCAAGCAGAACATCTGCCGTATGCGTGACGATCTGCCCGACGCCAGCATCTATGAGGCGGCGATGTTCTCGGGCATCCACGACATGGTCTGTCAGCTGCCGCAAGGATACGAGACCGTGCTCGACCGCGGCGGCGGACCGCTCTCTGGAGGACAGAAGCAGCGCATCGCGCTCGCCCGGGCTTTCTTCGGTGATCCGAGCCTTGTCGTGCTCGACGAGCCCAACTCGAATCTCGACGCCGCAGGCGAGCAGGCTCTGACCGAGACCCTGCAGCGCGCCAAGAAGCGGGAGGTCACCGCGGTGGTCGTAACCCTGCGCCCGGCGGTGCTGAACAGCGTGGACAAAGTGCTCATCCTGCGGGCCGGACGGGCGGAAGCATTCGGATCTCCGAGCGACGTGCTGCATCGCCTGGTTCGGTCGCCCGGCGGGGCCGGCGGAGACAACCCGGAGCAGCCGCGACGCATCGAATCCCCAGGCCGGTGACCAGCGCGGGAGGACACCATGAGAGCGGAAAACGACACCATGGGCGAGTGGTACCGCGGCGTTCCGCTGAGCGCCAAATGGCCTATCTTCACTGGCCTCGCCATCCTGGTTGTTTGGCTCGGTTGTTTCGGTGTTTGGGCCGGAGTCGCTCCCCTGAACAGTGCGGTCGTCGCCTCGGGCACGTTCGTGGCCACCGGACAGAACAAGCTGGTCCAGCACTTCGAGGGCGGCATCATCCGCGAGATTGCGGTCAAGGACGGTGATGTTGTCGAGGCGAACCAGATCGTCGTTCGCATGGACGACACCGCTGCCAAGTCCAAGCTGAGGCGGTTGGTTTTAAAGAAGTATCGGCTACTCGCCATGAAGGCGCGTCTCGAAGCCGAAATGAGCTCTTCAGAGACAATCGACACTCCGGCCGCATTCAGCGAGAGCACACGTGATCCGGAAATCAAAGCGATTCTTGAGCGGCAACGGGCCGAACTGTGGGCACGGCGGGCGAGTCTCGCGACCGAGGAAAGCGTACTCGTGAAGCAAATCGCGGGGCTGGAGGAAAGCATTCTCGGATATCAAGCTCAAGTGCAGTCCACCAAACAGCGTATTGCCTTGTTCGCGGAAGAGCTGAAGGATAAGAATTCGCTTCTTGGCCAGCAGTTGGTCCGCAAGCCGGACGTGCTGGCGCTACGACGCTCCGAGGCGAGTCTCGGGGGAGAGCTCGGTGAGTATCTCGGCCGCATCGCCGATTCGAAGGAGCGAATCGCCCAGGCGAACGAAAGAATAGCCCAGCTCCACTCGACGGCGCTCCGGGATGCGATCAAGGAGCTGCGCGAGACCGAGGCGGAACTGGACGACGTCGAGGAGCAGATTCGCGCCGCCCAGGACGTGGTCGACCGGGTCGACGTCCGTTCGCCGGTTCGTGGCATCGTGGTGAAGAAGAACTTCCATACGCCGGGCGGCGTCGTCTCTCCTGGCGCCGTGATCCTTGAGCTCCTACCGATAGGCGAAGAGCGCATCATCGAGGCACATATGAATCCCAAGGACATTTCGCAAGTGAGCGTAGGCCAGCAGGCGCTGGTGCGGCTTTCGGCGCTCAACCAGCGCATCACGCCTATGGTCGAGGCGAGCGTCATCTACGTGTCCGCGGACGCCTTGGCGGGCCAAGTGCAGGTGAAGACCGAAACACAGCCCGACAGTGACACGCGTCGGGAATTCTATGTCGTTCGGGTGCGTCTGGACCAAGATGACATTCTCAGGCGCATGCCTGAATTCATTCCGACGCCCGGGATGCCGGCCGACGTTTACATCAAGACCGGAGAGCGTACGTTTTTCGAGTACATGATGAAACCGGTCTTCGACAGCTTTTCCCGCGCTTTCCGCGAAACCTGAATGGACGAGCAATCTGGTCGTCAATGCCGAGAGCTCGCGAGTGTCCGCAATTGGGAGTGCTCGCGTTGGACGGCGACGATTGTCTGGATGCGCGTCTGCGCCTCCGCCCCTTACCGGACCGATCGCGTGGGCCGGACTAGGTCAGCCGCGAACGGTGAGCGGGCGCTCTTATCGAAGCTGTTGATCTTTTTCCATTCCGGACAAGCCCGGTGCAGAGAAACGATCCAGGGCGTGCTTGGCGCCGAACCTCTGGTTCATAAGGATGACGACGGGCGTGCGACTAGGCAACCATGCCCGGGCTGCATGGCGACGAAAAGGCAGCCATCAAATGCCGTACAAAATTTGCGCGACGGTGCGTCTAGATCGTCGGCTTCCGACTAGAAGTAGTGTGGCAGACGCCACAGTAACTTGCATCGAAGGACAGCAACGTGGAGATGGATATGCCAAATTGGTTGCCGGCGGTAGTGCCTTACGGCGCTGATCAGACCCTCTACCTTGTGTTCGATAGTTCCGGAGCGTCATGCAGTGATTGCCCCGAAAAAGGGATCGAGCGGGACGAGCTCGAAACGATCATCTCCGATCTCCTAACCGGTCAATTCAACGGTCCGGTTCGCGTC
This sequence comes from Alphaproteobacteria bacterium, assembly GCA_005884765.1. Classification (GTDB taxonomy): domain Bacteria; phylum Pseudomonadota; class Alphaproteobacteria; order Rhizobiales; family Xanthobacteraceae; genus Bradyrhizobium. The sequence goes on along the minus strand of VAZV01000226.1, from coordinate 24,429 downwards.
ATGGCCTTCAACACACTTGAGCACTGGATCGAGGATGTTACCAACCAAGTAGCCAAAGAAATTCAAACCCGCTGCGATATCGATGGCGTACCAGTACCCGAACACGCCAGGGACTTTGTTGCAAGCCACACCGGTGCAATTCAGCCGCTTCAGTTGGCTTAATTCGCAATCACGGCAAAGGCCAGAACCCTGCAGCCAAACCATATTTTGCCCATGTCGAGAAATGCGCAGCCAAGCGTCCGCGGCATTCTGATTTATTGCGCCGCCTGCCACTGATCGCATTCGACGGATGACCCGACGACGGGCGGCTTTCGCAATCGAAAGCAGGTGCAACCGAACATCTTGCCAACCGATTCAAGAACGCCCCGCGCAGGCCGTTTCCTGGCGGGAGAGGATCAGCCAGCTGCGAATCTGGCAGGGCCTGACTCTGCTGTTTGCCACGGGATTTTTGACGCTTTTGGCACTGCTTCTGAGTGGCCGGCGAATGTGATCTTCAGCGTCGGCCATTCGGCCATCCTGCGCAACGATCACTGCGGCTTTTCCTGAACCGGAACTCCTTGCTCACTGCCAGGCTTTCTGTTCGGGGCACAGGAGATCCAATGTGTGACGAAATCGCCGCCGATCACACCAACGTCCGTTCTGTTTGTGGTGGTTTGCTCCTTCGCTCGCCTTTGGACGATTTGGATAACGTGTGACCTTTGCCTCAAATGCTCACCATCAACGAATGTCGGTATCGGTGGTTGCGGGTCCGTGATTTGAACCTACTAATCTGCGCCGATCGGGCTCGATGCCGATAGCCCTTCACGGTCGATATCGTTCCTCGCCGCGCGTCGAAAGGACTCTCGGCACGGAGGTAACGGCTACAGTCGGCTGTGAAGCGGCCATGCCGAGCAATCCAGGGATTGACGTGATGGGACTCGGGGCAGCGTCGCAACGATGCTTGTGTCACCGCTGCCCGATGTGGGAGTGTGGCTTCCTATCCCGGAGGCGAAGAAATGTGCGAGTTTAAGCCGGACGGCCGGCGTACTGTGATCCCTAGGATCATCACTGATGATGTCGCCGGCTTGGTGGGATTTTTGAAAACCGTGTTCGGCGCGGGTGGCGAGCTCCAGTCCGCAGCACCAACCGAGATGACGATCGGCGACTCCGTCGTGATGATCAGCGATGGCGGCGGCGCGCGCGAGGCCATGCCGGCCTTCCTTTATGTCTATGTCCAGAATGCGGACGAGACGCATGAGCGAGCAATTGCCGCAGGCGCTCAAGCGATCGAGAAACCCACGGATATGCCTTATGGCGACAGACGGGCCACGCTCAGGGATTCATGGTCGAATATCTGGCAGATCGCGACACACCGCGAGCGCTCGCCGACGTGGATGAACTTTGGAAGATCATGGTTGAGAAGTCCGGCATATCCGTTTGAGAAACCATGAACCCTTCAGAGCGTACCGTTATGCTCATCTCGAAAGTGGCGGACGACCAAAACCCCGCCGAAGCGGGTTAGCTCGCGCGCGCGTTGGTCTTGGAAGACAGCAACGGTGAGCTCAGTTTGCCGATGGCAATAACCCTCCCATTGTGCATCAACGCGAATGTCAAGCTGCATCAAAATTGAGTCGCTTGGTGCGACTGACATCAGCGCGTTGGTCAGCGGCATCAACATGAGCCGCGCGGAGTCCTGAACGCGCCTTTTGCTGGAATTCAGAAGCCGGAAGCGTTTTGCAAATTACGTTTTTGTTCGGGCAGGTTCGGCGGGAAACTTGGCGGCCGTTTTTCAAAAAATCGCTTTGTTGTCAGCAGGCGCAGCGAATTTTAAGTCCCTTGCGTCTACCAGTTCCGCCACGTCCGCTCTTTGATTTCCATAGCTTTTTCGTCCCAGGCCGGCAAATGTTTTCCAATCGAAACCCTTGCGGGAACTGGCTGGGCGATGAGCGTCGCGGCCGGTAGCACGACAAAATGAGATTGGCCGGTCATTCGACCGGCTTCTATTTGCCACTAGGTCCACAGGTTCGATCGGGCGAGATCGACGAGATCGTCACCGCGGCCGCTGAACACGGCTTTCACCATGTAGAGCGTGAAGCCTTTGGCCATTTCGGCAGTAATGGCGGGTGGGATTGGCAGCACCGTCCGGCTCACCACCGCATCGATCAGCACCGGTCCGTCGTGAGCGAGTGCCGCGGCGACGCCCTCGTCGACATCGGCGGGATCCTCAAGCCGGATCCCGCGCACGCCGCAGGCTTCAGCCATGGCGGCAAAGTTCGGGTTCTTGAACTCGGTCCCGAAGTCGAGAAAGCCGGTGGATTTCTGCTCGATCTCGATGAAGCCGAGCGCGCTATTGTTAAACACGACGACTTTGACCGGCAGGCCGAGCTGAGAAAGGCTGAGAAAATCGCCCATCAGCATGGTGAAACCGCCATCGCCCGATAGCGAGATGACCTGCCGGCCCGGAAACGCAGTCTGCGCGCCAATCGCGTGCGGCATCGCGTTGGCCATCGATCCATGCCAGAAAGATCCGATCAGCCGGCGCTTGCCGTTCATCGCCAGATAGCGCGCGGCCCACACCGTGGGCAGGCCGACATCGCAGGTGAAGACGGCGTCCTGGGAAGCTTGATCGCTGATCGCCTTGGCGACCTGCTGCGGGTGGATCGGCTTGCGACCGGGTTTGCTTGCCGCGAGCCCGTCGAGATCCTTGCGTGCCTTGCGGTAATGTTCCGTCGCCCGGTCGAGATGAGTGCGGTCGCGCGTCTTCTTGATGAGCGGCAGCACGCTTTCAACGGTCGCCCGAACGTCGCCCACCACGCCGATATCGACCGGCGCGCGACGGCCGATCTGTTCGGGCCGCACATCCACCTGCGCAATACGCACCCCCGCGCCGCGGGGGTAGAACTGGCGATACGGGAAATCGGTACCGAGCATCAAGAGAATGTCGCAATCGAGCATGGCGTAGTAGCCCGAGGAGAAGCCGATCAGCCCGGTCATGCCGACGTCAAACGGGTTGTCCCACTCAACATGCTCCTTGCCCCGGAATGCATGCACGATAGGAGCTTTCAGGCGATCGGCCAGCGCGAGGACCTCATCATGCGCGCCCTGGCATCCGGAACCGCACAGCATGGTCACGCGGCCATCGCCGTTGAGAAGCGCTGCGAGCCGGTCGACATCGACGCGCGCCGGCATCGCGACGGCTCGGCTGGGCAGCACGCCCGCGGCCTTCGACAGCGGCGCATCTGCGGCGGGCTGAAGGGCGACGTCACCCGGAAGGACCACCACCGAGACGCCCCGATTGCCCACTGCTTGCCGGATCGCGATCTCCAGAACGCGGGGCATCTGGTTGGGTCCCGAGACCAGTTCACAATAGTGACTGCACTCCTTGAATAGATTCTCGGGATGGGTTTCCTGGAAATACCCGGCGCCAAGTTCGGCCGACGGGATCTGCGCCGCGATCGCTAGCACTGGGACGCGCGACCTCTGACAATCGAACAGGCCATTGATGAGGTGCAGATTGCCGGGTCCGCAGCTGCCGGCACAAACGGCGAGCTCTCCTGTCAGGTGCGCCTCGGCCCCGGCCGCGAAGGCCGCGACCTCCTCGTGCCGCACATGCATCCATTCGATCTTGCCCTGGCGGCGGATCGAATCGGTCAACCCGTTCAGGCTGTCGCCGACGATGCCATAGATCCGCTTGACGCCAACGGCAGCAAGGGTTTCCGCAAACTGATCAGCGACTGTTTTTGCCATAGCCAAATCTTCTCCAAGCTTCCGTCGGCCATCGCTGAGAGATGGCTAGTCTCCGTCCAATAGCGACTCAGGTCGCATCAGCGTGCAACGTATCCCGATCGAAATGCGCAAAGGCGACGCCCGTCAGGCCGCCCAGCATGGACCAGAAGATCAGGTTGGTCAGCGTGACGGCGACCACAAACTGATGGGATAGTGACGTGGGCACGTTCGTCTCAACGTGCTCCAGCTCCGGCGCACCGATAAGATGGGGCAACATGATGAGGATCAGTCCCGCAATCGAGGCCGGCACGGACCGTCGGAAAAAGATGAGACCCAGGCCTCCTGCCGTCGCCACCGCCGCCACTACCCACCAGATCTGGCGCGACAACAGGGGCGCAACTGGCACGCCCGGCAATTCCGGAGGCAAACCCAGTCCCGGCGCGATCGTAAAGACGCTAAAGCCCGCCAGTCCCCACATCAGGCCTTCGTGCCACGACACGCGGCTTCCGGCGTTCCCACTCCGCAAGGCAAAGAAAGAAGCCAGAAGCAATGCAAAGCCGATGGCAGTTAGCACATTGGCCGCCGCCGTGTAGGCGTTGCGCTCAAGGCCTTCGCGTGGCTCCCAGGTCTCAGCGGCGTGCTCGTGCTCCGCATGCTCATGCGCGGCAACCGTCTCCTGCGTGGCCGCCGCAGCAGCTTCACTCCTGTGAGTCCCGGCCGCCTTCTCGAAGACTTCGGCCTTCAAGATCAACGGCACCGTGCCGAATTGCTGGATCACCGTGACCATCGCGCCGACGACAAACCCCGCGACCACCGACGAGAACACGATCGAGCGAAACGTGCTCATGTAGCGCGAGTCAGTGGCAGGGGAAGGCGTTCGAATGGCGCACATCGTGTGCGGCGTTGTGAACCATGTCGATATTGGAGAAACCAACGACCCCCACAATAAAGAGGCCGAGCGCCATGGCCATCAGGGACTGTGCAAGTCGGCTGACCTGGCCGGCAGCGATCGGCAAACGCGCTGCCTCGGCGTGGGTGACGGTTGTTCGGCTCATCATTTTTCTCCGCCTTTGACGGGTTTCAACTCTATCAAGTTCCGGGCAATGTCGCGACTCGTAAGATGAAGATTCATGCCGCCCGGAACGCAATTGCGCGCAATCTTGATACCGGCGGCCGACCTGAACGCCCATTCAAATTTCTCGAAATAGGCAAAGCAGTCGTTCGCTGTTGGATCAAAGCCCAGTAGCGTCCGAAACGCCCCGCGGTGCACGGCGCACGCAGCGCCGTGATCCCACATGGGGAACATCAAGGCGTCGATGTCGGAACGCCAGTGCGCCTTGTCCTTCAAGTCGAAACCGCGCGTCCCGTTCGGAATGGATCGATCAGCCGGACGATTTCGCATGCGGCGACAAGCCCGATCAGCCAAACGACGTTCAAAAAGGCGAGGCGCGCGATGATCGCCAAAGTAAAGGCACCCGCACCACCCAGAAATGGCGTCACCGCGAACAGCGCAACCTCATAGGCGCAGTAGGCGCAAACGATGGCCGCCGCGAGGACCAGCCGCGTTCCTTTCAACGGCAAAGTGCTCAGGGCGGCGACGGAAGCCGCGGTTGCGGCAAGCGCGCCGGCGCCGATCGCAAAACCCCACAAGATCGTATTAGCGTCGATCGGGTAGTGGTGCGCGCCGAACCCAATCGCCTGGTTGACCAGCCAGGCGGCTGTCACGACAAGCAGCGCGGGACGCAAAGATAACAGCGCCGCAGCAACCACGCCGAAGGCCGCAAACGGTGTCGCCAAGCGAGCACAAAGCTGGCGAGAGCACAGGAAATCGTAAGCAGCGCGAAGCAGAACAGCGGAGCACAACGCGGTTCCACCGGTGCGAGGCGGAAACCGCTGACCGGCGCAGGTGGCGTGTCGAGGGCCATGAATGGTCTCCTTCGTTTGGAGTCTAGTACAGTTCGTTAAGCCGGAATAGGCCAGCAGGCCCGTTCAATGCAGTGCATCTACCAATTCCGCCACGTCCGCTTTCCTCAGGAGATCAGATACTTAGCGGGTTTTCCATCGAAGCGGAATGAGCATCGTGCGGGGCCGAAAAACGACCCTTCCTCAGGTTGGCGGCTTAGCCAAGGCAAAGCCTCATTGCGGACATCTCGCCCTGCTTTAGGCAATCTCAATGTTGACCGTTTACCAAAGCCGCATGAACGATCGCGCGCGCCACATTTGGCCTCTGCAAAGCCCTGCGGCTGCCATGGCGCTGCTGGGGCTCGGCTTCGCGCTTTCCGGCTGTGCCGAGATGAGCGACAGCATGACGTCGGCCTTCGCCGATCCCGCCAAATACAATCTCTACGATTGCAAGCAATTGGAGCCGGAGCGCAAGAACCTTGCCGCCCGCGCCGCGGAATTGCAGGGTTTGATGGCAAAGGCCGAAACCGGCGCCGCCGGCTCGGTCGTCTCCGAACTCGCCTACCGTAACGACTATATTTCAGTGCGCGGCCAGCAAAAGTTCGCCGAGGAGGCCTGGCGCAGCAACAAGTGCCATGAGTCTCCGCCGGGCAAGACGGATACGCCGGACAGGCCGTCTGCACCGTCTGCGAATGTGAAGCCGGCGCCGCGGTCGCGATCCGGCGGCGCGGTGTATTAGCCCGCAACCCTCGAAATCCTCACACCCGCCAATCGTAAATCCAGTCCTGCCGCGCCAGCAGCCGCTGCGAGCCCATCGCCTTGATCGTAAAGTCACGCGCGATCGCGGCGGGTCCGGTGAGGTGATAGATCCATCCCGCCTGTCGCGCCGCGCGCTGCACCCGTGCCACCCGCGATCGGCGCAGCCGCCCGTAACGCTTCAGCGCGGCCGCTATGTCGGTTGCGGCTTCGCCGCCAGCTTCCGCAAGGCATTTTGCCAGCACAGCCCCATCCTCGATCGCCATGCCCGCGCCCTGCGCGACAAACGGCAGCATCGCGTGCGCGGCGTCGCCGAGCAGCGCGATGCTCCCGCTCGACCATTGGCCACTATCGGCGACCGTGAACAGCGCCCATTTGCGCCAGTTGTCGACGGTGCCGACCATCATCCGCGCCGGGCCCGGCCATTTTGCCTGCACCAACGCATTCTTGACCTCGAACGGATCGCCCGGTGCGCTCCAGCCGGGCCTATTCCATGTTCCCGGCAGCACCGCGACCACGTTGATCTGCCGCGCGCCCGCGATCGGGTAGGCGACAAGATGCGCGTCCGGCCCCATCCAGAGCTGCACCCGGCGCGACGTATACTCGCGCGGCAATTGGGTGGCATCGAGCGTTCCGCGCCAGGCGATCAGCCCGGAGAATTGCGGCTGAATCTCGGGGAAGAGATGATGACGGACGCTGGACCAGATGCCGTCGGCGCCGATCAGCGCCACCGCCAGCTCCTGCCGGCGCGCCGTGCCGCTGCGCTGGACCACGGTCAGGCCCTTGGCATGCGGCACGACATCCTCGAACTGGCAGCCGAGCCGCAAATCGATATCGGGATGGTCGTTGACCTCGGCCTGCAACGCGGACTGCAGATCGGCGCGGTGCACTACCCAATAGGGCGCGCCGGAACGAAAGGTCGCGGCCTGGCCGAGCGGCAGTCGGGCAATCTCGCCGCCGGCACGCGCGCTCATGATGCAGATGGCGTCGGGCGTCACCGCGCGCGTGCCAAGACGCTCCTGCAGACCGAGCTCGACCAGGATCCGGCTGGCGTTGGGCGAGAGCTGCAGGCCGGCGCCGGCTTCCTCCAGCCTCTCCGATTTTTCCAGAACGACAACGCGAAAGCCCTTGGCCGCGAGCGACAGCGAAGCCGCCAATCCTCCGATCCCGGCACCCGCGACAAAGATAGTGCGCGAGGTCGCCACCTTGGCGATCAGGCGACCTTGTCCTTCAGCACGCATTCCGGCGGGCGGGCTTCACCGGCGCCGAGATCGGGCGCAAAACGGTACAACGTCGAGCAATAGGGGCAAATGATCTCGTTGTCGTTGCCGAGATCGAGAAAAACATGCGGATGATCGAACGGCGGGTTGGCGCCCACGCACATGAATTCCTGCGAACCGATCTCGATGACCGGAACTCCGGCATCGTTATGGAAGTGCGGGACAACATTATCGGACATCGTATTCACCTGGAGTGGCGATGGCGGCGGACGCAATCAAACTCACACGCAAACTCACGCGGCAATTTGAAATGCCGCGCACCATACTGGCGGGTGCAGCTGATGGCTAGTTCAGCGAATCCTAGGGTTCGCACCGCCCCACGCTCATTTGCTCATGCAAATTCGACACAATCTTGTCGTCCCAGAGAAGCCCTTCTTTCGTCGGGGCTGTTGTGTCGCAAAAACGGCACACTATCTTCGCTTCGGGGTGACGGAAATATCCGGTTTTCGGGATGAAATGGCGGCGGCTCGGTTCGGCTCTGGGTGGCTTGGCGGTTAGCGCTGCCGTGCTCGCGGCGCTGTGGCCGCATGCCCGCGAGGCCGGCGCTTTACTCTCGACGCAGGACGATCCCGCCGAGCTCTCTGATCTCCAGATCGATTCTGCTCTACGAGAAAACCCGGCCGTAGTGGCACAAAACATCGAGGCCGCGCTCGCCTGTGGCGATGCCGAACTTGCCAATAGCTTTGTCGAACTCGCGCGCGACAGGAATATCACCCTCGACGATGAATTGTCACGACGCGTCGCTGATGCGGTCGTGGCAGAAAATTCCCCGTCGCATTTCGCCAGACGCTTCGCCACCGGGCTCGTGACGGGCAACGCCGACGACGTCGCGAGTCTTTCGGGTACGGTTGCCGGCGATCTCTTTGTGTTCGGCGACATCCGCGACGTGGTTCGTGAGGGCAAGCACCTGACGATGGGCGAGGACACCGACCGCCTGATCCTGGGTCTTGCAACCGCGGGCCTTGCGGTCACCGCGGCGACCTATATCACCGTCGGCGGCATGGCGCCGGTGCGCGCCGGCCTCACGCTGGTCAAGGATGCACGCAAGGTCGGGCGACTCGGTGAGGGGCTCGCTGAATGGACGGGTCGCTCAGTGCGCCAGGTGGTCGACATTCCGGTGCTGGAGAATGCCGTCGGCTCTGCCTCCGTGATGCGGCCGGGCGCGAGCATCAGCGCGATCACCGCCGCCTTCCGGGCGGAGAAGGCCGGCGGACTTGTCCGGCTTGCCAAGGATGTCGGACGAATAGGCGAGAGGGCAGGCATTCGAGCCGCGCAGGATACCTTGAAAATCGCGGAAAATCCGAAGGACGTCGCCCGCGCCGCGCGGCTTGCGAAAGGAAAGGGAGGCCAAACCCGCGCGATCCTGAAAATACTCGGCCGCGGCGCGCTATTGCTGGCAGCCGGCGCCTTCAATCTGACGTTATGGCTGTTCGGCGCGCTGATGGCGCTGTTCGGCTTCCTGTCCTCGATCAAGGCCACCACCGAACGCCTGACCCAGTCGTGGCTCGATCGCAGGAAGGCGCGGCGTTTGCGCAAGGCGGCCGCCTTACCGGCGATCGCCGCTACCCGCGGCTAAGTTTCGCCACCCCTCCTCAAAACACGGAAATATCCGATGCCGAGCTTCAAAAACGGCGCTGTTGAAATTGCCTATCTCGATGAGGGCGAGGGCGAACCGATCGTGCTCGTGCACGGCTTTGCATCCACGAAGAATGTGAACTGGGTGTACCCGACCTGGGTCTCGGAGTTGAGAAAAAACGGCCGCCGCGTCATCGCACTCGACAATCGCGGCCATGGCGATTCCGCAAAGCTCTACGATGCCGCGCAGTATTCCATTCCGATCATGGCCGGTGATGTCACTGCGCTGATGGACCACCTCGAGATCGGCATGGCCGATATCATGGGCTATTCGCTGGGATCGCGGATGACCGCGTGGCTCGGCTTGAAGGCGCCGCAACGGCTGCGTTCGGCCATCCTTGGCGGGATCGGCATCGGCTTGATCGACGGCGGCGGCCCTGGCGAGAATGTCGCCGCAGCACTGGAAGCGCCGTCGCTCGAGGACGTGACTGATCCGGTGGGCCGGACGTTTCGCGCGTTTGCGGACCAGACCCGCTCCGACCGGCTGGCACTCGCGGCCTGCCTGCGTGGCTCGCGCGGCTTGATGACGAAGCAGCAAGCCGCCGCCATCTCAGTGCCGGTGCTGATTGCGGTCGGCACCGCGGACGAGATCGCGGGCTCGGCGGCGGCGCTCGGAAAAATCATTCCGGGTTCGGAAGTGCTAGACATTCCCAACCGCGACCACATGCGCGCGGTCGGCGACAAGGTCTACAAGACAGCCGTGCTGGATTTTCTGTCACGGCGGAGCTGAGGGATCGCCCCCATGCCGGCTATGGTGGGCTGCCCGAAATCCGCCAATTGTCGGAGAATGATATTCTCTCAGGCGCGCCACGAAATCTGCTCATGGGTGTGAGCGAACCCCTTGATTTCCTGCGATTGCAGCCAACGTTTAAGGTTCGAACAGCGTTCAGCCTTGCTGGGGGCTGTTAGGACTCTGTCTCATCGCCGTGCTATAACGCCCGGCCAAAATCTCTCGGAGCGGCCCCATGGCGATGCACCAAATCAATCCGCAGGGTGGAAAGCAGGGCGGAAAACTGGCGGCGCTCGATCCGATCTGGGATCGCGTGCGCGTTGAGGCCGAAGACATCGTACGCCGCGAGCCGGAGCTTGCCACCTTCATCTATTCGACGGTGCTGCATCACGATCGGCTCGAGGACTCGGTGATCCATCGCCTGGCCGATCGTCTCGATCACGCGGCGCTGTCGGGCGATTTGATCCGCCAGACCTATGACGAGGCGCTGCGCGACGATCCGGATCTCGGCAATGCCTTCCGCGCCGACCTGGTCGCGGTCTACGACCGCGATCCCGCCACTTCGCGCTTCATTGATCCCCTGCTTTACTTCAAGGGCTTTCACGCCCTCCAGACCCACCGCCTGGCGCACTGGCTCTACCAGAAGGGCCGCAAGGATTTCGCCTATTACCTGCAGAGCCGCTCATCGGCGGTGTTCCAGACCGATATCAATCCGGCGGCCCGGATCGGCCGCGGCATTTTCCTCGACCACGCCACCGGCTTCGTATGCGGCGAGACCGCGGTGATCGATGACGACGTCTCGATCCTGCACGGCGTCACCCTCGGCGGCACCGGCAAGGAGAATGAGGACCGCCATCCCAAGATCCGCCACGGCGTCATGATCGGTGCCGGAGCCAAGATCCTCGGTAATATCGAGGTCGGCCATTGCGCCCGCATCGCAGCCGGCTCCGTCGTGGTGAAGCCCGTGCCGCATAACGTCACGGTAGCGGGGGTTCCGGCCAAGATCGTCGGCGAGGCCGGCTGTGCCGAACCATCGCGCACCATGGATCAGATGATCAACGCGATCGGCCTTTGATTTTCCACATTTTCTGACGCTTAAGCTGAAGCCTGAAAAGGCGCTGGCGATCTGCGCCGTCTCGTCCTAAAACCCCCCGGAAACCTTAAATCCCATTGGAGATTGCCGTGGACGTTCAGGAAGTCAGGAAACTCGACGCCTATCTCAAGCGCCTGTTCGGCAATCCCAAGATCCGCGTGGTGCCGCGCCCGAAAAAAGACGATTCGGCCGAGGTCTATATCGGTGAGGAATTCATTGGCGTTTTGTTCGTCGACGATGAAGACGACGACCGTTCGTTCCAGTTCCAGATGGCGATCCTGGAAGACGATCTGGTCGAATAGCGCTTCATTTTGTTCTGACGCGCCAAAGCATGATCCGGAAAAGTGGGGACCGGTTTTCCGAAAAAGATCATGCTCAGACAAAAGCATGGAGCGGGATGACGATTCGAAGAAAAGTCATCACGCTTTATGGGCTTATTTCGATCCGTGCAGCTGCAGCGTCAGTCGGTCCATCGCATTGGAAACCTCGCGCCACTGCGAAAGCCAGCTCCGGGGAAATCGAAACGTCAGGTCGGCGCCGTCGATGCGGCGCTCGGAGAGGCACATCCCCGGCGTGGCGGCGTCGCGGCTGCAGCGCGCGGCGAGGCTTGGCGTGTTGGAGAAGAACAGATCCTCGTTGCCATAGGGCGTGTTGTCGCGAAACGCTCGCATCGTCAGCCCGTCCTGGCCTGGCGTCGAAGCCTGATCGAGATAGCGCGGATAAATCGTGCGCACGCGCATGTCCGGCGCGAGCGTATCGTGATGCGCCGCGATCGACAGGAAGATGCGGTCGATCGGCTGCAGCGCTTCTTCCACCACATCGGCGCTGACGTGCCTCGCTGAATCCGGCGGCGCGAGCGAAGGGAAGGCGAAGGCAAGATCGATGCGTTCCTGCGGCCCGGAGTGGCGCTGGATCTTCATGCGGACCGCGGCCGTCGGCACATTGAAGAGCGTGCCTCCGACGCTCACCGGCAGCCGTTGCGGGGTGTTTGAGCTTTCCGTTCCCCAAGTCGGCCACAGCAGATAGACGACGAGCGCTATCGCGCCGGCAGTAACCGCGCTCGCCACCGTGATCGGGATGATGTGGCTGCGGCTGTGCCAATCGCGCGCGATCGACCGGGAGAGCGAAAACACGGTTATGAACGAAGCATCATGAGGGGGCGTCCATCGAATCACGTCAGCGAATATGCCATGCAGCGCCTGCTTTCCGCAGGGGTTTCCCATGCCCCGCGCGTAAGTCCGCTCCGCGCCATTAACCTTTCTTTAAGGATGATGTGGCGGCGCGAGCGGGATTTTGCGAAGGGAAGGCCCCCCTTGAGCAACGGAAAGCTTTCCGATGTCGCCCGATGCGTTAAATTCCCTGTTCGCCCTCTGCATCGGATTTGCGCTAGCCGGCGCGCTGACAAGCGGCTACCAGGCCTTGGCGCAGCGTCCGGCAGGTTTTGGACTGCTGCAGCAAGGTGTGGTGCCCAAGTCTTTCGCGGCCGTGCCGTTCCTGGTGTTCGCGGCACCCTTCATCATCATGCGCAACACGCTGCGCGGCGCGCAGGTCGAACGCCGCCGCGCCGAATTCGTGATGATGGCAACCGTGATCGCCGGCTTCTGGAGCATGATGTCCGGCACGTTCTTTTTGATGACGCTGCGCGCGGCGGGGCTCTTGGCCTGAGGAACACGCTTCGTTCTTTGCGCGTTCTCTTGACGCCAACCGCTACCCATCCCGCTATCAAGGCGGCGCAGGCTTTCACTTGAAAGCGCTTTAGGCACTATGCCAAGGTTTCCTTGAACGGAGACAAAAATGGCGATCTACGAATTGGACGGACAGGCGCCCGAACTCCCCGCAGACGGCAACTATTTCATCGCAGATACCGCGACCGTGATCGGCAAGGTGCGCTTGAAGAACTCGGCCAGCGTCTGGTTCGGCGCGGTGCTGCGCGGCGACAATGAGTGGATCGAGATCGGCGAAGGCTCGAACATTCAGGACAATTCGACCTGCCATACCGACCTGGGCTTCCCGCTGACGATCGGAAAGGATTGCACTGTTGGCCACAACGTGATCCTGCACGGCTGCACGCTCGAGGACGGCGCGCTGGTCGGGATGGGGTCGATCGTCATGAACGGCGCCCGGATTGGCCGCGGCAGCATCGTCGGGGCAGGGGCCGTCATCACGGAGGGAAAACAGTTTCCCGAATACTCGCTGATCATCGGCGCGCCCGCGCGTGTCATTCGCACCATGGATCCCGCGCAAGTCGAGAAGATGGGAAGCGCCGCCGGGTTCTATCGATTGAACGGGCCGCGATACAAAAAAGGGCTGAAGAAGATCGGCTGATTGCGCCTTCAGCGCGATTTCCGCGACTTTTTTTTCCGCGCGTCCTTTTGCGTCGGCGGCTCGCCGGACGCGGCGCTCTTGCGAAGCGCGTCCTTGAGGTCGATCGGGATGCCGTGCTTCTTCAGGAGATCGGCGAATGCTTCATCCGCCAATTCCTGGATGGTCGCCATCCTGTCGCGGCCCAGTTGCTTGAGCTTGTCGAAGGTATCGTCATCGAAGGCGATCAATTTGCGCAACGTGGGGCCTGCCTTCCCGAATGATATCGGTTTCAATGGCGGTTCGTTGGCCAGGGTACGCCGTTGCTTACACCAACCTGACAGGCGCGTAAAACTAGCTGTGACGCGATCGCGGCGGAAGGTATCGCCGGCGATCGCAAGAAGTGCCGCGGCTGTAACGATGGGGTCGCGGAGAATTGAGTGAAATACTTCTCTCTATACCGAAATCCAGTCCTAGACTTTGCAACGGTGTCGCTCCGAAAACGTCACTATGTCCGGGAGCGATTTGGAATAGAGGAGAGTTAGTCATGTTGCGCAAAACGATGATCGCCCTGTTGGCGATGGCAGCCGTTTCGATAGCTGCGCCCGACGTCGCCGCAGCGCGAGGCGGCGGCGGCAGCTTCGGTGGCGGTGGTGGTAGCCACGGCGGCGGCGGCTTCGGTGGCGGCGGAGGTCATGCCGGAGGCTTCGGCGGTGGTGGTTTTGGCGGTGCTAGGAGCTTCGGTGGCGGTGGCGCGTTCCACTCGGCCGCTGTCGGCGGCGGAGTTGGGAGCGCACGTGGCGCATTCGGCGCTGCCACCGTCGGGAGTAGTCCCGCTTTCCATCCGGGCGGAGCGGGCCCTGCATTCCGTGCCGCCGCGATCGGGCCCGGCGCAGGCTTCACGTCAAGCCGCTTCCATGGTGGATTCGACCGCGGATTCCATCACGGATTCCACCGACGGCCGTTCTTCTTTGTCGGCGGCGGATCTTACGGCTACTACGATGACTATTATTACGACGATCCGTACTATGGCTACGACAACGGCTGCTACATCGTGCGGCAGCGCGTGCGGACGCCCTACGGCTGGCGTCTGCGTCCGGTGCAGGTCTGCGGCTAGTTCTCCGAAACGGGATACGGGCGCGGGACGAAATCCCGCGCCCATGGGGCGATCGATCAGCTCAGCACGTCGTACGCAGGGGGGAATAAAAAACAAGGCCGTCGACGCAGTATGCCGTCAACGACCTTGCCAGCCCCGGAAATTAAAATCGGCTTGCGCCTTCCGGTGGACTATACCTTGCCCCGGATACTCGCGGACAAATGTGAGCCAGTTCACATTCTCTAAAAAAGTTGCCTGACGCCGTTCGGGAGGGGATAAACCGAAGCGGCGGTTTGTCTTGCCTTACTTTTCGATGGCGGCCGATTGGACCAGCAACACAACAGAAGCTGCGGAAGCTGTACGGCCTGCTGCGACGGCTGGCTGCAAATCGAAGTGCGCGGACATCGGATCCGGCCGGGCAAGCCGTGTCCGTTCAGCGTCGCCCACCGATGCTCGATCTACAGCGAGCGCCCACGAGAGCCATGCCGCGAATTCATCTGCGGATGGCTGATTGCCTCGAGTCCGCTGCCGGAATGGATGCGTCCCGACAAATCCGACATGATCCTGCTGGCGGCCAATTTCACCTGGCACGGCCTGCCGGTCGACGTGGCCGTCGCTGCCGGGACGAGGCCCAAGCAAAAGGCGCTGGATTGGCTGAAGAAGTTCGCTTCGGAAAAGAAGCGGCTCCTGGTCTACCAGATCGGCGAGGACTGGTTTGCCTTCGGGCCGCCGGCGTTCCAGGCCGAGATTTCAGAGCGCATCCGGAGCGGCGAGGCGCCGTGGGCCGATTGACCGGACTTCTTCGCAATAGCGAAAGGCCGCCGTCTCGGGTCAGCTATTACAGGTTGTGGGCTGTGGCCAAGGCATCGCGCGTTTCTCCGCATTTTATTCCTTGTATGCCAATGAATTCACGGAGAAGTGAGGGCACAATCAAAGGATGTATTGATTTGGGACAGGCTGCGACAAATTGCTGCACCGCAGCAGTATCAATGTACCATTTTTGCGACAGCTCACGAAAATTTCATGAACTACGTCTCCGAGCCTTCCATATGGCATTTGGTATACCTTACCCTCCCCACGATCGGAAGTTGAATCGGGTGCGAACGTGGGGAAACACGATGAGGAATAGACTTCTTTCGGGAACGGCCTGTGCTGCTCTCTGCCTGTTCTCGTTCAGCGGCGCGGCGCGATCGGCAACACTCGATGACGTGATGGCGCGCCTCGACAAGATCGAGAAAGAGAACGCCGAGCTGCGAGCGAAAGTACGTAGCCTGTCCTCGGCAAAGCCGGTAGCGGCTGCGCCAGCAGCTACACCGGCGGTCACCGATCCAAGCAAATTCAAGGGCAATCCGGTTCTCCACGGTTCGGTGGCGACATCGCCCACGCCGCCACCCGGCCCGACCATCGGCGGCATGCCGGTAAAAGCCGGTCCGTTGGGACCGTTGATCGATAACACTACTGTTACGCTGTACGGATCGATCGATGTCTCGGGCGACATCTTCAATCCCTCCGTTTTCGATCAGGGAACGAAACTCGGCGTGGCGAGCAATATCTCCAGCTTCGGCGTCCGCGTCAGGCATAACCTCGCGCCCTATGGCTGGGACGGCATGGCGGTCGTCGCGCAGTTGGAATCTCAGGTCGACATCGCGTCCTTCCCGACGGAGCGCGCGGCATTTGGCACGCGCGACAGCTTCTTGGGCGTGGAGAGCCCATGGGGCTCCATCAAGGCCGGCAAGAGCGATACGCCTTACAAGAAGAGCACAAGCGCGATGGATCCGTTCACGCGAACGCTTGGCGACTATAATTCGATCATGGGTAACACGGGTGGAGACAATCGCGCCGAGTTCGACTGGCGTATGCCTCACGCGGTTTGGTATGAGTCGCCGATCTTCCAGGGCTTCCAGTTCAGCGCATTATTCTCGCCGGGCCAGAACTACGCCAGGGACAACAGCGATTTCTCCTATGGCGACGTGTTTCAGTGCCCTGGCACGTCGGCGCGTGGCAGCGGCAGCAACTTCCCAGGTACAGGCGGTGCCGGCACAGGCAATATCGGTGGGCAAAATTGCACCGATGGCTCGTACGGCAACGCGTACAGCGCGGCTCTCACCTATAAAAACGGTCCGTTCACCGCGATCGCCGCCTACGAGCTCCACGAGCAGGTCAATCGTCGTGGCGACGACAATACTGAGGTCGGTGCGACTACTTTTGCTGCAGGACCGGTCGTCCTGCCGGATGGTTCTATCGTAATGACCGGCGTTCAGAACGAATGGGCCGCAAAGATCGGCGGCGGCTATCGCATCAACGACGGCCTCGGTGATCTCCAGCTAAATGCTTATTACGAGTGGATACGACGAGAAGTACCCGCGAGCGAACAAATATTCAACGAGCGCTCACGCGACGCCGTCTTCGCCAGCGCTACGCAGACGATCGGCAAGTGGGCCATCAGCGGGTCTTACGCGCACGCCTTCAAGAGTCCGGGCAACCCGGCGACGTTGAACGGCAACGATCCAAGCCTTCCGGTCTATCAAGCGAACCTGTTCAGTGACGATGCCAGCCAGTATGCGATCGGCGCCCGTTACTATTTCAACAATTGGGCTAGTTGGTACTTCGTTGCATCAGAGCTCGTCAACGGTAAGGGCGCCCACTACTGCCTGGGGGCGAGCGGCCATGGCTACCAGGTCTGCTCTCGCGATGCTGCCAACGACACGATCGGCGGCGCGACCATCAAGGCCGCCACCACGGGCATGACGTTCAACTTCTGAGCGCCAGCGAACCATGCAATGAAGGGGGGACTGATCAGTCCCCCCTTTCTCGTTTCAAACCTGAAAGATTGATCTTACTGGCGCCGCGCTTGCGTGGAATTTGGTAGACTTGAAAGTAGCTACAAGGAGCCAGACCATGGATATGCAACCGCCGCCGGCTTTTGTTCAACTTGCGCAGGCCGAAGCCCCGCCCGAGGCGCCAGTCGATCCGGCCCCGATCAAGGTCGATGTCTCGAAGTACATTCCTGAATCGGCGAGAGCGGTGACCATGATTGTTACGCTGACGCCGCCGACCGGTCAGGCCGTCATCTATCCGGCCGGCCACGAGAATGAGGGAACCTTGTTCAAGGGGGCACGCTCGATTGACGAAGTGAAGCTTGACGGTCCAATCATCTATGTGAAGCTGTACGGGGCAACGAGTTTCGATATCCAGTACACTAACTATCGGCAGCCGGATTGATTGCCCGCGGGTTTGAGGCGAACGACGCCGTGGGACATCCAACGCCGGAGCAGCTGTTGAACGATGCGCTCGCAGCGCAACGGCGGGGTTTGATCGTCGATGCGAAGCGGCTTTATGCTTCGCTCCTCAACGTCGATCCCGCCAACGCGGCTGCCTATGGCAATCTGGCGATCATTGCGGCGCAGCAAGGCGATCTTGCAACGGCGGAGCGGCTGCTTCGCCAGGGGATCAGGCTGAAGCCGACCGATCCGACAGCCTACAACAATCTTGGATCGGTGTTGCAGGAGCAGGGCAGGCTCGCGGATGCGATTGCCGCGCACCGGCAGGCGATCAAGCTCAATCCGAACTACGCCGAAGCTTTTTTGGCGCTCGGCAATGCCTTGAAGCAGCAAGGCGACGTTGATGGCGCAATGGCTGCCTATCGCTCCGCGATGGCCGCGAGGCACGATTATCCTGAAGCCCACAACAATCTCGGTGTGCTGCTGCAGATGCAAGGCAGGCTCGAGGAGGCGGCCTCGGCGTATCGGCAGGCCGCCGCGCTACGGCCGGCCTACACCGAGGCCGTCTTCAATCTCGGCGCGGTGCTGCACCGGCAGCAGGACTTGAGCGCGGCGGAGGCGGCGTACCGCCGTGTTATTTCGCTCAACCCTGCTATTGCCTTTGTTCACAACAATCTGGGAACGGTGTTGCAGCAGCAAGCGAGACTCGAAGAAGCGCTGGCGGCCTATGGCCGGGCCATCGAGCTCCAAGGCGACAACACGGAAGCACTGAACAATGCCGGCATCGTGCTACAGGAACTCGGGCGCGCCGGTGAAGCGATTGATCTCTACCGTCGACTAATTCAGCGAATGCCGGCTTACGCCGATGCGCACAACAACATGGGCACGGCGTTGCTGGCGCAAGGACGTGCCCTCGAAGCCCGGGCGGCGTTCGAGCAGGCGCTGGCGCAGCGGCCGGAATTCCCCGAAGCCTTCTGCAATCTGGGAAATGCCTGGCGTGAGCTCGGCGATTTGAGGCAGGCGATCGCCGCTTACGCCAATGCATTGCGCCTTCGGCCCGATTATGCCGACGCCTTCAGCCAGCTTACCTATCATCGCGCGCAGGCGTGCGCGTGGGACGATTACAAGGCCGACCAACAGAGGCTAATTGACCTCGTTCGACGAGGGGTTCGCGTTCCGCCGTTTTATCTGTTGTCGACGCCGGCCTCGGCGGCGGATCAGTTGCGCTGCGCCGAGCAGTGGGTCAGGCCGCGCATACCGCCGAGAGATGCGCAGTTCGACCATCGGCGCGCTGCGCGGGGCGGACGCATCCGGCTCGGCTATTTGTCCGCGGACTTTCACCAACACGCGACGGCGCAGTTGATGGCCGAATTGCTCGAGCGCCATGATCGCGGGCGCTTCGAGGTCGTCGGATATTCCTATGGGCCCGTTGACAGCAGCCCGATGCGCGCGCGGCTTGCGCGCGCCTTTGACCGTTTCGTCGACATCCGCGCCATGTCCCACCGCGAGGCGGCGCGATTAATCCACGCCGACAAGGTAGACATCCTGATCGATCTCAAGGGCTATACCCATCAGGCGCGTCCGGCCATATCGGCCCATCGCCCGGCGCCAGTGCAGGTGAGTTATCTCGGATATCCGGCCACGATGGGAGCAGACTTCATCGATTACATCATCGTCGACCGCTTCGTGGTGCCGACAAGCGAGCGGGACTTCTTTTCGGAACGGCTTGTTCATCTGCCCGACTGTTATCAGGTCAACGACAGTACGCGCGAGATCGCAAGCACGCCCGGCTCGCGAGCCGATTTCGGATTGCCGGCTGACGCCCTGGTGCTTTGCAGCTTCAACAACAGTTACAAGATATCGCCGGCCGTTTTCGATGTGTGGATGCGCCTGCTTGCCGCGACGCCCGGCAGCGTGGTGTGGCTGCTCAAGACCAACGAGCTGGTCGAAAGCAATCTTCGTTCGGAAGCAGCCAGGCGTGGCGTAGACGCGGAACGGTTGATCTTCGCGCCGGTAATGCCGCTCGCCGAACATCTTGCGCGTCACCGGCAGGCCGATCTATTTCTTGATACCGTGCCCTGCAATGCGCACACCACTGCAAGCGACGCGTTGTGGGCGGGACTGCCGGTCCTGACATGCAACGGAGATACATTCGCGGGCCGCGTCGCCGGCAGCCTCTTGAGGGCGATCGGCCTGCCCGAATTGATCACCGAATCGCTCGACGAATATGAACGGACGGCCCTCAATCTGACAGGCGATCCGCAACGCCTGACCGCGCTGCGGCAGAGGCTTGAGAAGAACCGCGGCACCAGTGCGCTGTTCAATCTGCCGAGATACACGAGAAATATTGAAGCGGCCTACGCGCGGATGTGGCAAACTTGGCTTTCGGGAAAGCCACCAGAGTCATTCTCAATCGAGAGCGCCTAGTTGACAAGGACAGGGATCATGATGCGAACTATCGTCACGCTCGCGGCCGTTCTCGTGCTCGGCACCAGCAACGGATTTGCCGACGGATATAAGGCACGAAGGAATCACCACGGCGCCTCCATTGTCCGGGCTCAGCCCCCGATCGTGACGCGGGCGCCATATGGCGGCCCAACGCTCGTGCTGCATCCCGCCTCGAATATTGCGTGCAACACACCGTATCGCGCGACGCGAGCGCTGCCCTGCGATCAACCGGTCTGGGTCTATGGCAATCCCTGCGAGGTTGATCTGGGTCTTGGTCGCTATCGGTCCTGCGAGTAAGCAACCCGCACTCGCTTTCGAGTCGTCAGAGATATCGTCATGGGTGCTGGGGGCCGTTCGGAACAGACGCTTGCAGCCGCGATGGCCCAGCATCGCGCTGGTCGCCTGAGCGAGGCGGAGCGGCTCTACCGCCTCGCATGCGATGCCGACCCGAAAAATGCGCGGGCCTTCCACTTGCTGGGCGTGGTCGCTCACCAGTTGGGGCGCCCCGACGCCGCGGCGTTGGTCGGCCGGGCCGTGGTTCTTGATCCGAATTTCGCCGAAGTGCACAACGACCGCGGCGTAATCCTCGCCGCCAACGGATTAATCGCCGAAGCGTTAGCCTGTTTTGAAAAAGCCGTGGCGCTCAAGCCCGGATATGACGAGGCGCGCAGCAATCTCGGGCGCGTGCTGCGGTCGCTCGGCCGCCTCGACGAAGCGCTGGTGCAGTTCGAGCAGGTCGCCAAGAGTGCCGCGGATTCGCCGGTTGCGCATTTTAACCTGGCCGCGGCGCTCGAACTCGCCGGCCGGCACCACGACGCCGAGAAGCACTATCGGATCGCGGCCTCGCTACGTCCGGATTTCGCGGATGCTCATGCCCATCTGGCCGCGCTGCTGCAAAACGTCGGCCGGTTGCCTGAAGCGCTGGCGCATGCCGAACGCGCCGTGGCGCTCCGCCCGGACAGCGCCGGCGCGCGGAATAATTTTGGCAACGTCCTCCGCGCGCTCGGTCGGCGCGAGGACGCCATTGCCGAATATCGGCGCGCGATAGCGCTCGATCCGAACGCTTTCATGGCACATTATAATTGCGGCGTGGCGCTTCGCGGCGAGACCAGGATTGCGGAAGCGCGAACCTATTTCGCGCGGGCGTTAGCGCTCAAGCCGGATTTTCTGGAAGCCGAACTCGCACTGTGCATGGCGGAGCTTCCTGCCGTCTACGGAGATATTTCCGAGATTGCCGAACGCCGGGATGCCTATGGGCGGCGGCTGGCCGAACTAGGCGCCGATGTCGATAGCGCCGGCGTACCGGCGGCGCTTGCGGACGCGATCGGGTCGCATCAGCCTTTTTATCTGCCGTACCAGGGTAGCAACGATTGCGCACTTCAAACCGCCTACGGTGCGCTGGTCTGCAAGATCATGGCTGCCAGATATGAGACGCCGGATTTTCCAAACCCTCCGGCGCCAGGTGAGCCGGTCAGGCTAGGTATCGTCAGCGGATTTTTCCGGCAGCACTCGAATTGGAAAATTCCGATCAAAGGGTGGCTCACGAAGCTCGACCGTGGTCGATTTCATGTGACCGGCTATTACACCGGTGAGGGACGGGATCAGGAGACCGCCGCGGCCGAATCCTTGTGCGATCGTTTTGTGCAGGGCCCGCTGTCGCTTGACGCGTGGCGGCGGACGATCTTGAGCGACGCGCCTCACGTTCTGATTTTTCCCGAGGTCGGAATGGACAAGGTTTCGGCGCAACTGGCGGCGCAACGGCTCGCGGCTGTGCAATGCGCCTCGTGGGGACATCCCGTCACATCAGGATTTCCGACCATCGATTACTTCATTAGCAGCGAGTTGATGGAGCCCGCGGATGGCCAGGCCCACTATTCCGAGCGGCTTATTCGGCTGCCGAACCTCTCCATCTATTACGAGGCGCCGGACGCTGTGCCTGCGCCACTGAGCCGGAAGGAACTCTCGCTGCGCGCGGATGCCGTCGTCTACTGGTGCTGTCAATCGCTGCCGAAATATCTACCGCAATTCGACGAAGTCTTCCCACGCATCGCTAAAGAAGTACCGGATTGCCAATTTACGTTCATCGAGTTTGTCGGCGGCAGCAGCGCCACGGAGACATTCAAGGCCCGGCTCGAGCGCGCCTTCTGCGCGGCCGGTCTCGACACCAGGGATCACTGCGTGTTCCTGCCCCGACTGGTGCCGGATCGCTTCGCCGCTGCGATCGGTCAATGTGACGTCGTGCTGGACAGCATCGGATGGTCGGGATGCAATTCGATCCTGGAAGGCCTGGTTCACAACCTGCCGATCGTGACCATCGCGGGCGAGATGATGCGCGGCCGCCATGGCGCCGCCATCCTGGAAATGATGGAGGTCCGCGACACGATGGCGCGGACGGTTGATGAATATGTTTCCATGGCCGGACTTCTCGGCCGTGACGCGGCCAAGCGAGCCGAGTTATCTGCTCGGATCGCGAACAACAAGCATCGCATTTATCGCGACGATCAATGCATCAAGGCGCTGGAGAGGTTTCTTGACGGCGCGGTTCGCGATAACGGCGTGAAGTTCGCCAAAGTGTAGCGATTTGCTGGAAAGCAACCGCGCCAGCTATTTGTTGACCGGCTCTCCCGGACCCCGATCAAGCGGAGGATGCGGGTGGGCGAGCCCGATCGTTCCCGGTGGCAGGTCGCGGCCGGTCTGCCCGGTATCGACATGGTGGATTGTCGCAATCAACACCGCGACGATCGCGGCGGCGCCGATAATGGCGAAGATCGCCAAAGTCATGTGGGTATGCCGGCGGTTGCTCCAGTTGAGATCGTTGTTCATGGACAACACCTCTCAAAGCGATTCAACCCGGTCACATGCTGTCCGGTTCCATCGCGCGGCTGCCTTGACCGTCAGCTTCGCGATTTCGCGAGCTTGCGATGCCGGACCTTGATCGCCGCGTGTGCCCTGGTCCGAATCGACCTGTTGCGCGTGGACGGCGCGGGAGCGGATTCATTGGCATGGGCGCTGGCAAACGACTGCCGCAGACCTTCGACCGCCTCGGTGAGGCCGGAGACCTGTCCGGACAATTGCTTGGTGTCGGCCTGTTGGGCCGCGAGGGCGCGCTTGACCGTTTGCAATTGATCCTGGAGCACTTGCAACTGGTCGATCGATTCCTCCTGGCTCGCTTCCAGGCCCTTGGTCTTCTCGACAATCTGCTCCGACACCTGCGCGGTGCGGGCCTGCAATAGGCGGACGGCCGCGATGCGATCCAGTTCCGGTGAGGTGCCGGTATAGGCGCGCCAGAGCGCGATCGAGGCCGCGCCCACAACGAGGATAAGGAGGATCGCGGCGGCAAGCGCGACCGGTTGTCTGCCGATGCGTGTGCTGGTGTTGGTGGTGATCTCGCGGGAGAGGACGGGAATCATGAGATTGCAAAATCCAAAGGAAAGTTGGTTGCGGAAGGCATACCGCCCGGCGGTGGAGTTCGTTTCAAAAACTCGAAGCGACGCGCACGCGACCTGTGCGCGAGTCACTTTCCTCACGCGAAAAAGCAAGCTTTTAGCAACAAATCCGACAAAAGCGAGGCCGGCCGGCCTCAAAAAGTTGCGGCCAGCCCTTGGGGGAGGGCTGGCCGCGCGCGATCCGGTCTGGGACGGGGAGGGGTGGGGATGTGACCGGGTCGCGTAACTCCTGTTTTGCTTACGTGTCGATGGCCCTGTTAGTGCTCCTTGGCACTGGCGGTTGATACCGCCGGGCGGCCGTCGCCGAGCGAGACCCAAACGTTCGGATCGCTCTGCGACTGACGCTTGACGAAGCGGTATCCGGTCTCGGTCCAGGCCACGACGTTTTCGTTCTGGTTGTCGAGAATGAACTCGCCCTTGTCGGTCTTCACTGTCAGCACCGCGTGGCCTTCGCCCTTCTTGTCGCGCACCACCGTGATCAGCAGCGCCTCGCGCGGCCAGCCGGCGTCGATCAGCATCTTGCGCTTCAACAGCACGTAGTCCTCGCAGTCGCCGTAGCCGTCTGTCGGCAACGACCATTTCTCGATCACGCCCCAATGCTCCATATCGGTCATCGGCTTGACGGTTTCGTTGACCCAGCGGTTGACCTTCACCAGATCTCGCCAGGCGGTCTGCGACATCACGATGTCGCGCGGCTGTGACGTGCCGCCGCGGCATTCGCCCGCGTTATCAGCACAGAATTCGATCCACCCGATCGGCGCACGCGTAGTGTCGCCGAGGCTCGCATAGAGCACGTGCTCGTCGCCGGCATGCGCC
>VAZV01000028.1 GCA_005884765.1 Alphaproteobacteria bacterium | reverse complement strand
TTCGCTGGTGGCACACATGGATTTCCAAGCGATGCGATCAGGTTGGCTGATGTGCTCGGCGGCGCCTTCCCAGCCTTGTTGATGGATCAAGTAAAGATCACTCAAGGTCGGCTTCTTCTGCGTCACCCACTCGAACAGAATGCCTTCGGTAATGACCTTGTAGGCTGCCGCAATGGCATTGTCGCGGGAATCAAGAATCTGCCCGGAGCCGAATTTGTTGAACTCGTATTTGCTCAGTTGGAACAGGCCGATATACGACCCGGTGTGTTGCTTGGGGTCGAAACCGGACTCGATCCTGGCAACCGCTTTCATGAAATTGAAATCCAGACCGAAAGCGTCGGAAGCGCGCTTGATCTCCTCGACCGGCGTTCCGACCGGGGTGTCCTTGAGTGACCTTAAGACGATATCCGCCGGTTTCTCGGCAGGCGGCAGTTCGGACCAGACGTAATAGATGAGATACCGAAAATCCTGCGTCACCGGCGCCGGGTTGGAGGCATTGCGCGTTGTCGGCACCGGTTGGGCGACATCATGGTGGCCCAAGTCCACCGATTCCTGCACAGGCGGTAAATCGGGCGACAGCGTCTGCGACGGATCGGGCAACGCGGCCACGACGATCGATTCCGGCTTATCCGAGGCCGCCGTCGTGTCGGTGGCCGTCCCCGCCGCGGGTTCGGCGGCCGTCGCCACTTCAGCGCTAGCGACAGCGGCGTTCGCGACAACGGTGTTAGCGACAACGGCGTTGTCCATTGGGACTGCCTGCGGTTTATCCGCGAGCCTGGCGTTGGCGGCGAGGGATGCTGCGCTGTCCTCAATTGGCACTGCGCGGGTGTTCTCGGTGCCGGCCGAACCGAAGCCAGCCAGCCAGCCGACGATCACCCCCGCAAGAACGAGTGATCCGCAAAACGCCGGCGCCACTGTCGTAAACCGCCGCGGGTCCATGATCCCGTCGCCCCCAAAGGCTCCACCTGAGCCATGATGCACAGCCAAGCACGCGACGGGTTGATTTTCGGGTCAAGACATGACCGCGCGATGGCGCAAACCGCAGGCTCACAATTTTTCCCAAAAGTGTTGCCCGAACGCAACGCGCCGCCGGCAAGCAATTGTTCTCCGACTAAGCGTGTGGGGAAGTTTCGGACCCATGCGACGCATGCGGCCGGTTCGGGGCGAGCCCGCCATGGTTAATGTCGACCAACAGGCGCGCTTGAGTGACCGTAGTCGCGGATGCCGGCCCCTCGAGCGGTCTGTCGTTGACGATTTATAGGACCTTCTGAGCGAACCGAACCCATTGCCCGAGATCAAAGCGTCCGTCGCAACGGCGGCGATCGGCGCGACGGCTATTGCCGATTGTCTTCTTCCAGCAAATTGGCCTCGTCATTGGAATTGGTCCAATTTTCGACCCACTGCGACCAGATTTGAAGACGAGGCTATGGTCGGTAACGCCACGCTTTTTGGTTGGACCTCGCATGCAACTTCACTGGATAAGGAAGCAGACTCCAATAATAGCTTTCACCGGTTTCATGCTCTCTACAGGGATCGCACACGCTCAGTTTCTGTTTTGGCCGCAGTACAGGTTCTGGCCAGGCCATTACGCTCCGTTCAAACACAAGCACCACCACCAGCAGACAAACTCTGAATCTGCGAAGAACGCTCGGCCCGAGGACCCTCCGAAGGGCCCGCTCCAGATCATCATCTCGATCGCTGACCAACGGGTCTCGCTTTTTGACAACGGGGCCCTGATCGCACGCTCATCGGTGTCCACGGGAACTCAGGGGCATCCTACGCCCTTCGGCGTGTTCAGCGTGATCAGCAAACAACGATGGCACCGTTCAAATATTTATAGCGCTGCCCCCATGCCCTACATGCAGCGCATCACCTGGTCAGGGATCGCGTTGCATGCCGGTGTCGTGCCTGGGCATCCGGCGTCACACGGCTGCATCCGTTTGAAAAATGACTTTGCCATTCGACTCTGGCATCTCACGAAGCGCGGCACGCGCGTGATCATTGCGCACGACGATGTCCAGCCGGTCGAGATAACCAATCCGCACCTCTTTAAGCCGAAAGCCGTGTCCGGTTCGCCGGAATTTCAGGCTGCCACAGTCGCGGGTAAGAGCGTTAGCGCAGCCGCGGCAACGCATGGATCACTAGTGTCCAAGGCCGAGACTCCAGAAGCCACTAGTCTCCAGGATTCAGGCTCGGCTCCCGCTGAAGGCGCACCTATAAAGATGGTTCCGATCTCCGTCTTCGTGAGTCGTAAGTTGAGCAAGCTCTTCGTGCGTCAGGGCTTCTCGCCGTTGTTTGATGTTGCGGTCAAGATCGAAAATCCGCAGGAGCCGCTGGGAACGCACGTGTTTACCGCAATGGAATTCCAGAGCGAGGGAGCGGCTATTCGCTGGACCGTCGTGTCGATTCCGGACGAATTTCCTCGCATCGAGGGTGCCACGAAAGAGCGCAAAGCGCCCGCGAAGCAAACCACCCTATCGGTACCGTCGCCCGATAAAGCCAACGCTGTCCTCAACCGCATCGAAATACCCCAGGAGACCGTTGAGAGGATCTCTGAACTTCTGACGCCAGCCTCTTCATTGATTATTTCCGACAACGGATTTAGCCATGAGACGGGAAAAGACACGGATTTCATCGTGGTAACGCATTGATGCGGCGGCGCAACCCACCAACACACGATGCCGCTGCGCAACCCGCTGGAATTGTTCGACCGCAATTCTGGTGCAAAATTCTTGGCTTCTGCACCGCTCAAAAACTCGCAGGCGGTCAGCGCCTGCAAGGCGAGAATGTAGAAGACGGCACTTAGTCGTCGATTGCCTCAACACCAAGTTGGCTAAGTCGCTCAATGTGGTCCTTCATGGGCTTGAGCGCTTCGGGGGAGTGCCCCTGCCAATCCGTGACCTCGCCCGCGACCCGTAGCGGCTCCCGGGAGCGGTATGACTTCGTCGGATTACCCGGATATTTCTTATCCGTCAGGCCTCCGCAGCAGCGCTGAAAAGCGACGCAGCAGCAGAGAGGTCTAAAGGTCAACTTCCGCGAGATTTTTAGGGTTGTTCGATTTTCGACTTTTGCAACAAAATTTAGCGACCATGCTGCTTACGCGCGGCGTGCCGAGTCTTACCACCAGCGCTGTTGCATCGGTTGATAGTATTGGCCGGCGCGCGGACGCGTATTGCCAGGTTGGGAGTTCCCATTGGGCTGGAAAAAGACGAAGCCGTTGTTGCCCCAGTCGTCGCCGCTCGCAACGGGGACCTCGATCGTAGGCTGGCGAGTAATAAAGCCGCCCTGGGGCTGGTTGTTCAGCACCGCGACGAACTCGGTGCGATAGTTGGTCTCGCGGCTCAGCGGCTCGTCCGAGATGATGATCGAGGACCGCGGCAATGTGGTCTGCGCGATGCGATCGAGCACGTCCTGCGGGATAGTGACGCGGTCGAGCGCGTCCTTGGCGTCGTCACCGCTGTCGATCGTGACCACGGTCCAGCGCAGGCCTGCGTCGCTGCGCGCCATCGCCGTGAATACATGCGTGCCGATCGGCCTGTCGGGATTGCGGATCGTGACCGGCACCTCAATGGTCGCATCGAACACCTCGCCGCCCCCGTCCGGCGCCGGCTTATGCGTGTTCCGCCGCACGTAGAGCCTCGAGGTCGCGCGGCTGATGTAGACCGAGACCGGCTCGAGCGCGAGCTTCGCCTCGGTCGCCGCCTTGACGGCATCGGCCTTCCTGGTTGCCGCCGCCTTGGCAGCATCTTTTGTCGCTGCGGCGGCGTCGAGCTTCGGCTGCGTGTTGGCCTTGGCGGTGTCAAGCTGCGTCGACGCATCCGCGGCCTTGGTGGCGGCCTTCTGCTTCAGCTCCTCGGCCCGGGCCTTGGCCTGGTCCGTCTTTCCGGCTGCGAGCGACTTGTCGGCGAAGGCGAGCTCGGCGTCGGCGCGGGCCTTCAGCTGTTCCAGCTTGCGCAGCGACGCCGGGAGCAATGCGGCCTCGCGTGCCGCCGTCGCGGCAGCTTTCTTCGTCTCGTCGGCTGCCCTGGTGGCCTCCTCGGCCTCGCGGGAGAGCGTATCGGCACGTGCCGGGGCCGTCGCAATGGCTTCCTTTTTCGGCACGAACAGCGCCGGGTGGGAGAAATCGACCGGGACCGCGTCGTTCGGTGAGATGATCACCCGCATTCCGATCTGCGTCTTGTCGAACAGCTTCTCCGCAAAGTCATAGGGCATCCGCACGCAGCCGTGCGAGGCCGCATACCCCGGCAGCGGCCCGCCGTGCAGCGCGATGCCGTTCCAGGTGATGCGCTGCATGTTCGGCATCCAGGCATCGTCGTACATGGTCGAGTGGTGGTCCTTGTCCTTCTCGATGACGGCAAAGACGCCGGCCGGCGTCTCGCGTCCTGTGATGCCGGACGACACCGGCGCGCGCAGGATCCAGCCGTCAGCGTCGTAGAAGGTGACTTGCTGGCTCTTGATCGACACGATCGCCATGATCGGCTCGCCTGCCTCGCGCGGCGCCGTCGCCTCGACGTGTGCCGCGGGGGGCGCCTGCGCGGCGCCGGCGGTCAGCGCCGTCAGTGCGGCCATCGCCGCGAGCGTCACAAGGGCGGGAGGCCCCCAACGTCGCATCGCTACGGTGGATTGCGCCGTCGCAAATCGATTTACCATGCCATGCCCTGGTTGAAATGCCTGTCCACGCTTGAGTCGATCAAGATCTGCAACCAGCTTATTTGACTCACCCCGAGACGGCTAGACCGATCCGATGTCGGCTGTTGGCAGCTCTTAACGGACATTCCTTGACCGCGCACAATGATAGTTCACGGTGTTAGTAGAGCGGTCCGTTACTCTCGCTCATCCGAGAAGGATTCGAAACGCGAGGAAACTCCAATGCGAGTAATGGCTCTCGCGCTTCACTTTTCAGAACTGTACTAAAATGACGAAGTACGAAGCTTTGGAGAAAAATGCCGTCTCCACCCGCAAATTGCCGTTTCGGGCATAATCTCCGGTACGGTCCATCGCCTAAAAGGTCTCAGTTTGCTGGGGATTTTTAGGACTCTCGACCGAGCTCAGCCGCTGTCTGCCCTGACGATGGGGGGGCGGAGGGAGAGGAACTGGGACCGAACCTTCTCCGCACAGCCGAACGTAGGTCGAAAGCAACGCAGCGTAAAGCGGCCGCCCCGGCTGACCGAGAACCCGCTGGCTTACCGCGTCGGTGACCGCCAA
>VAZV01000225.1 GCA_005884765.1 Alphaproteobacteria bacterium | reverse complement strand
GAAAGCGCTTGGCGGCGGCTTTCCGATCGGCGCTTGTCTGGCAACGGCGGAGGCGGCCGCCGGCATGACGCCGGGCTCGCATGGGTCGACCTTCGGCGGCAATCCGCTGGCGGTCGCCGCCGCGAACGCCGTGCTGGACGTGATGCTCGAGCCTGGTTTCTTCGAGCATGTGCGGAAGATGTCGCTGCTTCTGAAGCAGAAGCTCGCTTCCGTGGTCGACCGTCATCCAGGCGTGCTCACCGAGGTTCGCGGCGAAGGGCTTTTGATCGGCTTGAAGGCCGTGGTGCCGTCGGGCGATCTGGTGACCGCGCTGCGCGACGAAAAACTGCTCACGGTCGGCGCCGGCGAAAACGTGGTGCGATTCCTGCCGCCGTTGATCGTGACCGAGGCGGAGATTGAGGAATCCGTGACGCGGCTCGAGTGCGCCTGCGTCAAGCTTTCCAATGCTCAGTTGAAGCAGGCAGCGGGGCAATGACCAAGCCGCGGCATTTTCTCGATATCAGCGAGTTGCCGACGGCGGAACTGCGCAGCATGCTTGCGTTGAGCAGCGCCATGAAGGCGAAGCTGAAGGCGCACGAGAAGGGCAAGAAGCCGCTCGACGGCAAGACGCTGGCGATGATCTTCGAGAAGCCCTCGACCCGCACCCGGGTGTCGTTCGACGTCGGCATGCGCCAGCTCGGCGGTGAATCGATCATGCTGACCGGGGCCGAAATGCAGCTCGGCCGCGGCGAAACCATCGCCGATACCGCGCGCGTGCTGTCGCGCTATGTCGACGCCATCATGATCCGTATCCTCAATCACGAGGCGCTGCTCGAGCTCGCCGCGCATGCCACCGTCCCCGTCATCAACGGACTGACGCGCCGCTCCCATCCCTGCCAGGTGATGGCAGATGTGATGACCTTCGAGGAGCATCGCGGACCGATCGAGGGCAAGACCGTGGCCTGGAGCGGCGACGACAACAACGTGCTGGCCTCGTGGGCGCATGCGGCGGAACGCTTCAGGTTCAAGTTGAACGTTGCAACCCCGCCGCAGCTTGCGCCGAACAAGACGATGAAGGACTGGATCAAGGCGACGCAGGCACCGATCGTGCTCGGCAGCGATCCGGAAGCGGCCGTGCGCGGCGCCGATTGCGTGGTCACCGACACCTGGGTGTCGATGGGCGACAAGGATGGCGAGCATCGCCACAATCTGCTCAAACCCTACCAGGTCAACGCCAAGCTGATGTCGCTGGCCAAGGCCGATGCGCTGTTCATGCATTGCCTGCCGGCCCATCGCGGCGAGGAAGTCACCGATGAGGTGATCGACGGCCCGCAATCGGTGGTGTTCGACGAGGCCGAAAATCGCCTGCATGCGCAGAAAGGGATTCTGGCCTGGTGCTTTGACGCTGCGGGGTAGGGGGCTTTCGATTTGTCCCCTCCGACCCCAGATAAAGCGCCATGACTTCACGATCCCCCGAAACGAAAATCTCCGTCAAAAGTCCGATCCGAGCGCCGTCAGCGGTTCCGGTCGATGACGCCGCGCTGCCGTTCGAGGTCGATGCGCTCGATCTGCGCGGACGGCTGACCCGGCTTGGCCCGGCGGTCGATGACATTCTCACCAAGCACGATTATCCCGCTTCCGTCGGCAAGCTGCTTGGCGAAGCGATCGTGCTTACAACCTTGCTCGGCTCATCCCTGAAATTCGACGGCCGCTTCATCTTGCAGACCCAGACCGACGGCCCGGTGTCGTTCCTGATCGTGGACTTTCAGGCGCCGGATCGGCTGCGCGCCTACGCGCGCTTCGACAAGAGGCGGCTCAAGGACGGTCAGGATTCAGGCCAGCTGCTCGGCAAGGGTCATCTCGCGATGACCATCGACCAGGGCGCGGATATGAGCCGCTATCAGGGCCTGGTCGCGCTCGAGGGCGGCAACCTCGAAGACGCGGCGCATGAATATTTCCTGCGCTCCGAACAGATCCCGACCCGGGTGCGGCTCGCGGTCGGCGAGGAATGGCGTGGCGGCGACGGCCCCCGGCATCGCTGGCGCGCCGGCGGCATGCTGATGCAATTTTTGCCCAAATCGACCGAGCGCGCGCGGCAGGCCGATTTGCACCCGGGCGATGCGCCGGAGGGCACGGTCGTCCACACCGTCGCCGAAGATGACGCCTGGATCGAGGGCCAGTCGCTGATCTCGACCGTCGAAGATGTCGAACTGCTCGATCCGGATTTGTCCGGCGAACGGCTGTTATATCGGCTGTTTCACGAACGCGGCGTCCGCGTGTTCAAGCCGCTGCCCTTGCGCGCGCAATGCTCCTGCTCGCGCGAGGCGGTCTCCGCGATGCTCAACAGCTTTGCGCCGCAGGACCGCGCCGGGATGGTCAAGGACGGCAAGGTCGCAGTGACCTGCGAGTTCTGCTCATCGCTCTACCAGTTCACGCCGGACGAAGCGGGCGTGGAATAAGGGCTCCGGGTACCTTTCTTCATCCCAGATGCACCCGCTTCTGCCTGTCCGATGAGGGCGTAACCCCATTCAGAGTGGTCGGCGGACATCGGCCTTGGTGCGCATTCCGGACTCTAGTCGGACATCGCGTGAGGTGCAAAATCTGCCAAGAGGCGACATCGGGGCGCAGGAAATCTGGCGTGCGTTTAGTTGCACACCGCCGGCGCGCCGTGCCGAAGTCCGCAAATAAGCGATAAGCTATGAAGGCACCTGAGAAACATTCGGTTCTCAATTTTTGAAGCCGAATACCGTCATGCGGGAGGATCACCGATGCAGCGACGTGAATTCATTGGCCGCCTTGGCCTGACAGCTGTTGGCGCTATCTGCCGATCGAGTCTGAGCTACGCGCAGGCTACCGGCAGCGCTGCGCATCGCAAGGTCGGGGCAAATGGGATTCATCTCCATTTCGTTGAACAGGGTGAGGGACCGCTGATTGTCCTGTGCCACGGCTTTCCAGAGTCGTGGTACTCGTGGCGGCATCAACTTCCCGCGCTGTCGGCGGCTGGATTCCGTGCCATCGCGGTCGACATGCGCGGCTACGGCCAGTCCGACCGGCCGGAGGCGATCGATCAATACACCCTGCTCCATCTCGTCGGCGACATGGTAGGGCTCCTTGATGCCCTTGGTGTGCAACAGGCCGTCATCGCTGGACACGACTGGGGCGCGGTGGTGGCGTGGCACGCAGCTTTGCTGCGCCCCGACCGTTTCCGTGCCGTGATCGCCCTCAGCTTTCCGTACCTGCAGCGGTCACCGGTAGCCCCCACCCTGGTTATGCCGCGGCGCAAGGATGCATTGTTCTACGTGCTCTATTTCCAGGAGCCGGGCAGCAGAGGCCGAACTTGAACGCGATGTTCGGCAAACCTTTCTGAAGGTGCTAGTCGGCGGGTCTATAGCCGGCGGATCACGTGAGAGGTCGGCCAGTGTCGGCATGGTACGGCGTGACGGTGGATTGTTCAGTGACAGGCCAGCCCCTGCCACCCTTCCGAACTGGCTAACGGAAGCGGACCTGATTTTTACGTCCGCGAGTTTGAGCGCACGGGGTTTCGCGGCGGTCTAAACTGGTATCGCAACCCTGATCGAAATTGGGAGTTGTTAGCGCCGTTTGAGGGCGCGAAGGTCACCGTGCCGGCACTTTACATGGCCGGCGATCGCGACTTGCTATTGGCGATGCAAGGTATGGATCGGGTCGTCGCCAATTTGGCAAACAACGTACCGCAACTGCGCGGCAAGGTCATACTCGCCGACTGCGGCCATTGGACCCAGCAGGAGCGCGCGTCAGAGGTCAACGGTGCGATGATCGATTTCTTGCGAGCGTTGTGAGCGAGCTGGCCGAGCGGCCGGCAACTGAATGATCGTCGATTTCTGATTTTCAGAATTTTACTTGACCGCCAGGTAGAATCAGGATTATTGCAGTTCGTATCCCGTCTCCTCTCAAGAGGCGTTTCGCGATCGTCACGGACGTGAGGCGGGATGCGGTGGACGCAGGCAGCGCTCTTGACGAACGGCGCTGAGGCGGACGGCAAAGCCGTGTGGTCCTGACGCCCCGACGCTGGCGCCAAGCCTGTGGAGCGATCCGCAGGCGACAGTGGCAAAAAAGCCCGGTCACTGGGGAGAGCACGGAATAAGCCGTAAACCATTGCGCGGGGAATGCCCGGGTGATCCCGGCGTGACCGTGGTGACTACGCTCGTACGCTTTTTTTGTTGCGTGCGAGGCTGCGGGCGCATCGAGCGCCCGGCATTCCCTGCGCCCTCTGATTTCGGAAGGCGGCATGTTCAGGATAAAACTCGCGCGAACACGCGGCGAGATCGCGAAACTGTGCCCACTGTCGTCACCCGCGAAGGCGGGTGATCCAGTATCCCAGGGACGTGCATGATTGAATCGATAGGCCGCGGCGTACTGGATACTCCGCTTTCGCGGAGTATGACGACCGATCGTGGGGCCGACGGCTTTGCCGTCAATTCAACACCCGCTTGGCCTCTGGACTGTCGAGCGAAAAGGTCGGCACGTCGATCTCAAACCGCTCGCCGCTTTCGCTAACCATCTGATAGCGTCCGCTCATGAAGCCCGACGTCGTCGAAAGCGGGACGCCGGAGGTATATTCGAAGCGCTCGCCCGGCGCGAGCACGGGCTGTTCGCCGACCACGCCCTCGCCGCGCACTTCCTGCTTGCGGCCCGAAGCATCGGTGATGACCCAGTGCCGCGTCTGCAGCTGCACGGTCTCATCGCCCGAATTGGTGATCACGATGGTGTAGGACCAGAAATAGCGGGAATGTTCAGCCGACGAGCGTTCGGGCATGAAGTTCGGCTCGACGGTGACTTCGATCTGGCGGGTAACGGCGCGGTACATGGTAGCCCCATCATATCGAAAAATTCGGCCGGAACCAATCGCGCCCACCGGCACCGTGGTGAACGAAGGCCGCACCAATCCAATCGTCGTTTCAACACAGTTCCAATTTAGGAGGCAACCGCCACGCCCCCCAATCTCGTAACTTTGCTTGCAAGCTGCGGACCGATACTATGTTCCGATCAGCGCTCAACGCCGGTGCCAGATGACATCCATTGCCGACCGAGTTGCGGAGCGGCCGATTGCCGGAGCAGCGGACGCGACGGCGCGCGCCGCCGCGCCTGCCATTTCGTTTCCCGCGGTCGGCGAGCGCGAGTTGCGGCTCGATCTGTTCCGCGGGCTCGCGCTGTGGCTGATCTTCATCGATCATCTGCCGCCCAATATCCTGACCTGGTTCACGATCCGCAACTATGGATTTTCCGACGCCACCGAAATCTTCATCTTCATCTCGGGCTATACCGCAGCGTTCGTCTACGGCCGCGCCATGCTCGAATCCGGCGTCGTGGTCGCGACCGCGCGCGTCCTGCGCAGGGTCTGGCAGATCTATGTCGCGCACGTCTTCCTGTTCACGATCTTCCTTGCGGAGATTTCCTATGTCGCGACCAGTTTCGAGAACCCGCTCTACACTGAAGAGATGGGCATCATGGATTTCCTCAAGCAGCCCGATGTTACTATCGTCCAGGCGCTGCTGTTGCGATTCCGTCCCGTCAACATGGACGTGCTGCCGCTCTACATCGTGCTGATGCTGTTTTTGCCCGTCATCCTGTGGCTGATGAAATGGAAGGCCGATGTCGCGCTGGGACTGTCGGTCGCACTGTATGCGCTGACCTGGCATTACGATTGGTATTTGTCAGCCTATCCGAACGGCTACTGGGCCTTCAATCCGCTAGCCTGGCAATTGCTGTTCGTGTTCGGGGCGTGGTGCGCCCTCGGCGGGGCGCGGCGCATGGCGCGGATTCTCTCCTCGCCGGTCACGCTGTGGATTTGCGGCGCCTACCTGTTCTTCTCGTTCTGCGTGACCATGACCTGGTATTTTCCGCAGCTCAATCATTTGATGCCGCGGCGGCTCGAGCAATGGATGTATCCGATCGACAAGACGGATCTTGATGTGCTGCGCTTTGCGCATTTCCTGGCGCTCGCGGCGATCACGGTCCGCTTTCTCCCCAAGGGCTGGCCGGGCTTGAGGTCGCCCTGGCTGCGGCCGTTGATCTTGTGTGGGCAGCATTCGCTGGAGATTTTTTGCCTCGGCGTGTTCCTGGCTTTTGCCGGGCACTTCGTGTTGGCCGAGATCTCGGGCGGTGCTGCGCTGCACGCGCTTATCAGCATCTGCGGAATCGTCATTATGTCGGCCATGGCGTGGGTGATTTCGTGGTACAAGCACAGTGCGGACAAGAATGCCTCGCGCAAAGGCACGATCGGCAACGCCGATATGGCAGGAGGGAGTTTGTGAGGTCGCGGGCTTTCCTGGGGCTCATCGTGCTGATCGGCTGTTTGGCCGCGACGCCGCTCCATGCCGAGGACAATCCCCCAAGCGACAAACCCCAAAGTTGCGAAGTGCCGGCCTCTCTTTTGTCGACCGAGAGCGCGTTGCCGAAGGTCGCGGACGCCGTCAAGGACGGCCATGCGCTCAATATCCTGGTGATCGGCAGCCGGTCCTCGACCGTCGGCACATCCGAAGCCAGTGCCTATCCAGCCCGCCTCCAGGCGATGCTGAGAGAGAGACTGCCGTCGACCACGGTTAACGTATCCGTAGAACTACAGGTCAAGAAAACCGCCGAAGAGGCTGCCGCCAGCTTCGTTAAGCTTTTGGAAGATAAACAGCCTACTTTGGTTATCTGGCAGACCGGGACCGTCGATGCTATCCGATCGATCGATCCCGACGAATTTCGTAGCGCCGTCGACGAGGGCGTTGTTGCGCTGCAAAAGGCGGGGGCCGACGTGGTGTTGATGAATTTGCAATACAGTCCGCGGACGGAGACGATGATTTCCGTGCCGCCTTACCTGGATAATATGCGCGTGGTGGCGCAGGAGCACGACGTTCCCTTGTTCGATCGCTTCGCCATCATGCAACAATGGAACGATCAGGGAGATTTCGATCTGTTCAGCGCGTCGCACGGCCTCGAGCTTGCCAAACGCGTTCATGATTGCCTCGGCCGCGCGCTGTCGAAATTTGTGATCGACGCCGCCCATCTCGGCCCGGCCCAGCAGAACTAGGATCTTGCGTTACATGATGCCGCTGCGTTTTCATTGCCCTTTTGCCCCCGTCACATCGCTGGCCGTATCCGCAGTCGCGGCGCTCATGCTGCTCGCGCCAATCTCGAGCTCGACGGCGCGCGCACAAATCGCGGTCCAAGCTGCCCAAACCGCGGCGCCGTCTGACAGCAAAGTTGCCGCGCCGCAGCCTTCCGTCACGATCGGTGCTGCGTCCGCGGACCAGAGCCGGCTTGCGGAGCAAAAGGGCCTCACCGCGAAGGCGATCGACAAGGTCAAGCAGGTCGCGAAATCGGCCAGCGACATTTTCAGCCGCGTGCCTTGCTTGCCGCCAAAGGGCGGCGTCAAATCGATGGGATCGCTGCCGCATGTCGCGGGCAAGCTCGCCTCCGGCCAAGGAGTTGTGATCGTCGCGTTCGGTTCGTCGTCGACCGCGGGTTACGGAACGAGCTCGCCCGAATTCACCTATCCCAACCGCCTCGCGGCGCAACTGCGCCGGCAATATCCGAGCGCCGACATCAACATCGTCAATCGCGGGCACGGCGGCGACGACGCGCCGGAAATGATGAAGCGGCTGCAGACAGAGGTCATTGACGCTCATCCGGATCTCGTGATCTGGCAGGTCGGCACCAATGCCGTGCTGCGTGACCTTGATCCCGCCGATACTGCGAAGCTCGTGGAAGAAGGCGTCGCGCGCATCCAGGCCGGCGGCGCCGATGTCGTGCTGGTCGATCCGCAATATTCGCCGCGCGTTACCGAGCGCGCAGAGAGCGCCGGCAAGATGGTGAGACTGCTGGGCAGGGTCGCCCAGCTTCATCACATCGGTATCTTCCCGCGCTTCGAGGTGATGCGCGACTGGCACGAGAGGCAGGCGCTCCCGATCGACAGCTTCGTGATCGCCGATGGCCTGCACATGAACGACTGGGGCTATGCCTGCTTCGCGCAACTGCTCGGTGACGACATCATCAAGTCGGTCGGCCAGCTCAAGCTCGGCGTCAACGTGCCGGCGAATGTACAGACCTACCGGCCGATGTGAGACCTCCGGCTGCTCACGCGCGCTCCAGCGCCGCATCCAAATCCTCGATCAGGTCGTCGGGATGCTCGAGCCCGGCCGAGAAGCGCACGAAACCTTCGCTGATGCCGAGCTCGGCGCGCGCTTCCGGCGCGAGCCGCTGATGGGTTGTCGTGGCGGGATGGGTGACGAGGCTCTTGGAGTCGCCGAGATTGTTCGAGATGCGCGAAATCTTCAGCCCGTTGAGAAAGCGGAATGCGCCGGCCTTGCCGCCTTTGACCTCAAATCCGACCAAGGTCGAGCCCGCGCGCATCTGCTTCTTCACCAGCGCCGCCTGCGGATGATCCTCGCGGCCGGGATAGAGCAGCCGCGAAATCTTGGGATGGGTCGCAAGCATGTCCGCGACGCGGGCTGCGGTCTCGGTCTGCGCGCGGACGCGAACGGCCAGCGTCTCCAGCCCCTTCAACAGCACCCAGGCGTTGAACGGCGATATGGACGGGCCGGTCTGGCGCATGAAATTATGGATGTGCTCGGCGATGAAGGCCTCCGAGGAGAGAATGACGCCGCCCAAGCAGCGGCCCTGGCCGTCGATATGTTTGGTCGCGGAATAGACGACGACATCGGCGCCGAGCGCGAGCGGGCTCTGCCAGATCGGGGTCGCGAACACATTGTCGACGATCAGCCGTGCGCCGCCCTGGTGCGCGATCTCGGCGATGGAGGGGATGTCGAGCACGTCGAGTGTCGGGTTGGTCGGGCTTTCCAGGAAGCAGCTCCTGGTGTTCGGCCGCATCGCGCGTTTCCACTGATCGAGATCGAGCCCGTCGACCAGCGTCGAGGCAATGCCGTAACGCGGCAGCAGGTCCTCCACCACATAGCGGCACGATCCAAACATCGCCTTGGACGCCACGACGTGATCGCCGGCTTTCAGCGGCGCCAGGATGGCGGTCGTCACCGCGGCCATGCCGGTGGCGGTCGAGCGGCCGGCTTCGGCTCCCTCGAGCTCGATCATGCGGCGCTCGAACATCGAAATCGTCGGATTGGAGTAGCGCGAATAAATGTAGCCGGGGTCTTCGCCCTTGAAGCGCGCCTCGCATTGCTCCGCGCTGTCGTAGACATACCCCTGGGTGAGAAACAGCGCCTCGGACGTTTCGCCATATTGCGAGCGCAGGCTGCCGGAATGGACCAGCCTGGTTTCGGGACGATAGCGGGCGGTTGGCGATGCAGACGATTTGGACGTGGTAGATTCGGACATGTGACCTCCGTCGTGACCATCCTTGAAAATGGTCACAAAAAACCGGCCTGGAAAATTCCACAGGCCGGGATCACACTGTCCCCGGCCTGTTTAGCGACTTGTTTAACGTGGCTGCAAGCCGGCCGGCTCAAATCACCACGGGATAAGTCATGCTCTTATTCGTACCCGGCCTTTCCGTCAAGGCGGGCATCGGATAACCCGTAAAAAGGGGTTATTTTCGGAGTTTGGATGACATCGGGGCCACCGCCCAAGGAGCACGTCAAGGACCATATCGTGTCGTTTTCGCTTCCGACCCACGCCAACGGCATCTTGCCGGATCGCATGATCGCGGCGATGGCGGACGACGGCCTGATCCTGCCGGCCTATCCGTTCGTGGAAA
This sequence comes from Alphaproteobacteria bacterium, assembly GCA_005884765.1. Classification (GTDB taxonomy): domain Bacteria; phylum Pseudomonadota; class Alphaproteobacteria; order Rhizobiales; family Xanthobacteraceae; genus Bradyrhizobium. The sequence continues at coordinate 8,536 of VAZV01000225.1, read as the reverse complement.
GCCAGATCCAGCCGGCGAGCCTCGATCTGCGCCTCGGCGATATCGCCTATCGGGTGCGCGCGAGCTTCCTGCCTGGCCCCGGCGCCACCGTGGCAGAGCGCATCGACGAATTGAAGCTGCACGAAATCGGCCTCGCCGACGGCGCGGTGCTGGAGACCAACTGCGTCTACATCGTGCCGCTGCTGGAGAGCCTCGCGCTGCCGCCGAAAATCGTCGCCGCGGCGAACCCCAAGAGCTCGACCGGACGGCTTGACGTGTTCACGCGGGTGATTGCCGATGGCACCCGCCGCTTCGACATGATCGGCGCCGGCTATCACGGCCCGCTCTATGCCGAGATCAGTCCGAAGACATTTCCGGTGCTGCTGCGCGAGGGATCGCGGCTCTCGCAAGTGCGATTCCGCACCGGTGAGGCCATCCTCAACGCCGACGAGCTCGACGCGCTGCATGGCGCCGAGCGGCTGGTCGATCGTGATGACGCCGATCTGATCGGCGGCGTGGCGCTCTCGGTCGACCTTTCCGGCGAGAACACAAAAGGCTTTGTCGGCTATCGCGCCAAGCGCCATACCGGCGTGGTCGATGTCGACCGTCGCGGCGGCTACGCGGTTGATGAATTCTGGGAAGCGATCGCGGCACGATCGGACGGCAGCCTCATCCTCGATCCCGGCGAGTTCTACATCCTCGCCTCAAAGGAAGCAGTGCAAGTGCCGCCGGATTATGCCGCCGAGATGGTGCCGTTCGATCCGTTGGTCGGTGAATTCCGCGTGCATTATGCCGGTTTCTTCGATCCCGGTTTCGGCTATGCCGGAGCCGGCGGGCAGGGTTCCCGCGCCGTGCTGGAAGTGCGCTCGCGCGAAGTGCCGTTCATCCTCGAGCATGGCCAGATCGTCGGCCGGCTGGTCTACGAGAAAATGCTGGCGCGGCCGGCTGCGCTGTACGGCCAGCGCATCGGCTCCAACTATCAGGCGCAGGGTCTCAAGCTCTCCAAGCACTTTCGAGCCTGAGCTACTTCTCGGCCGACCTCACCGATGGCGCCACGCGCCACACCGTGTTGCCGACATCGTCGGCCACCAGCAGCGCGCCTTCCTTGTCGAGCCGCACCCCGACCGGCCGGCCCTGCGCCTCGCCCTTGTCGTTGATGAAGCCGGTCAAGACATCCTGCGGCGCGCCCGAAGGCTTGCCGTCCTTGAAGGGCACGAAGATCACCTTGTAGCCGGAGCGCGGATTGCGATTCCATGAGCCGTGCTGGCCGACGAAGGCGCCGCCCGCCATTTCCGGCGGAAACAAATTGCCGGTGACGAAGGTCAGGCCGAGCGAAGCCGTGTGCGCGCCGAGCGCATAATCGGGGACGATGGCTTTCGCGACCAGGTCGGGCCGCTGCGATTGGACGCGGGTATCGACATGCTGGCCGAAATAAGAGTAGGGCCAGCCATAGAAGCCGCCATCCTTCACCGAGGTCATGTAGTCCGGGACTAGGTCGTTGCCGAGCTCGTCGCGCTCGTTGACCGCGACCCACAGCGCGCCGCTCTGCGGCTGCCAAGACGGCCCGTTCGGATTGCGCAAGCCCGACGCAAACACCCGCCACTTGCCGCTGGCACGATCGACCTCGAGCACGGAGGCGCGATTGGTCTCGGCTTCGATGCCATTCTCGCCGACATTGCTGTTGGAGCCGACGGTGGCATAGAGCTTGGTGCCGTCGGGGCTCGCGGTGAGATCCTTCGTCCAGTGATGATTGATGGTGCCGGCGGGCAAGTCGGTCAGCTTGACGCCGGGCGCGTCGATCTTGGTCTCGCCGCTGTGATAGGGGAATCTCAGGATCGCATCGGAATCCGCGACATAGAGATCGTCGCCGACCAGCACCATGCCGAACGGCGAGTTCAACCCCTTGATGAAGACGCTCCTGGTATCGGCGACGCCGTCGCCGTTGGTATCGCGAAGCAGCGTGATGCGGTTGGCGCTCGGCACGCCGGCGCCGGCCCACTTCTGCGCTTGCTTATAGATGAAACCCTTGACGCCCTTGCTGTCATCCGGCTTTGGCGGGGCGTTGGTCTCGGCGACCAGCACATCGCCGTTCGGCAGCACGTAGAGCGAGCGCGGATGGTCGAGCTGTTTGGCGAAGGCATTCACCGCCATGCCGTTCTCGGCCTTGGGCTTGCCGTCGGCCGGCCAGCCAACCACCGACGCAATATCGACCGTTGGGATCCACGTATCTTGCGGCGGCGGCAGGTTGGGTGAAGGCCCATAGCTCTGCGCGACCGTCGCGGTGTCTTGGGGGTTGTAACAGGCGGCAAGCGGCAGTGCCAACGCGCCGATCGCGATTGCCGACATGAGATTATTGCGCATGATGGGTTCCCGAACATAACGCCATTGCAATGACAATGCGGTGGGCGCGCCAGCGTTCAAAACGGCTGCCGTGAATTTGACGTGACCTGGTGGCGGGGAACCGGCGGAAAAACGGGGAGCGGAAAATGAGCGAAGGGCAGCATGGCGCCGACGAGGCAAGATGGCTCAAGTGGCGAGCCGTCTCCGAACTCTACCATGCCTATTTCACCGGGCTGATCCTCACCACGGTGACGCGGCGCGGCACGGCGGACGCCGCGGAATTCGTGTTCCGGGTGTTCCGCCGCCAGCAGCAGGAACGCTTTCTGCCGGGCCTGAAAAAGCTGGGCATAAGCGATCTGCCGCCGGCGGTGGCCGCGGCGCAATACCATTATCTCTCCAACTGGATCGGCGGCGTCCATGTCGAATACATGTACGAGACCGACCGCAAGGCCTGGATCCGCTATCCGCCGCCGCGCTGGATCTGGAAGGGCACGGCGATCTGCGGCGTGCCCGGCGAAGTGTCGCGCGCGATGCTGCGCGGCTGGCATGCCAACAATGGCGGAGCCCTCGGCAATCTGAACCTCGGCTTCGTCTGCACCAAGCAGAGCGTCGATGGTCAGGACGGGCTTGAGGGCTATTACTGCGAATACGATTCTGAGCTCGAGCTTGATCAGCGGCTGGTATTCGCGCGCCATCTCGAGGCGCCGCTGTTCGATCCCGCCACCGCACCGACATTGCCGGTTGCAAGCTGGCCGAAACCGCGGCTGGAAAAGGCCCATCGCAACTACGCGATGGAATATGTGAAGACCGCGGCCCCGGTGATGGTGCAATTGTTCGGGCCAGACGACGCCGGCTATCTGCTGCGTCTCACGGGCAAGCTGATCGGCATGCAGTATTTTGACGAGGTCGCGCATGCGCTGGCGGGGCGGCGCGGCGCCGCGAAACATTTCGCATCGCTCTTGCTCGCCCTGTTCGATGCGCAGGACGATTTGGCAGACATCAGCGCCTTCGGCGGTCACCTCGAAGTCAACCAGCAGACCTGGAAGCTGATGGCCGATGTCGGAGACTATCATCCGGCCTGTGCGAATGTCCTCGAAGGATTGTTCGAGGGACTGGCGGCCGGCTGCGGGCGTCACATTCCAGTGCGGCTGAAGCCGACTGCCGGTGGCAAGCCGCCGTTCGTCTGGTCGATCGGCTAGCGCCAGCACTCACCTGCAATCGCGCAGGCCCCCGATGCGTTCCGTGCACGGGGAATTGGCGCTCACCGTGGTAGGACATCTCCTGGCACCGCAGCAAGTTCGGGCCGAAGGAGAGATACTTGCCCGATATTGCGATCGCCGAAATTCCCGTCGACGAAGAAGAGCGTCCGCTTCCGCCGCCCGAGCCGCGGGCGCGCAATGCGCTGGTCGACGGTGCGATCCTGCCGACGCTGCTGCGGCTGGCCTGGCCGAATGTGATCGCACTTTCGGCTGGCACCTGCGTCGTCATCGCCGAAACCTCCTATATCGGCCGCTTGGGTGTGGAAGCGCTGGCGGCGATGGCGCTGGTGTTTCCCTGCGTGATCCTGACCATGACCATGTCGGGCGGGGCGATGGGCGGCGGCGTTGCGTCGGCGATCGCGCGTGCGCTTGGTGCCGGCGATAACGATCGCGCCTCGACCTTGGCCGCGCATGCACTGTTGATCGGCATCTCGTTCGGGCTGACTTTCATGCTGGGCATGCTGATCTTCGGCCCGCGCCTTCTGGAATTGCTCGGCGGCCGCGGCAACGTGCTGGCACAGGCGATGGCCTATGTGCAGATATTCTTCGGCGGCGCGGTCGTGCCGTGGCTGATGAACACGATGGCTGGCGTCCTGCGCGGCACCGGCAACATGAAACTGCCGTCGCTGATGATGTTGTCTTCCGCGGTATGCCAGGTTATTCTCGGCGGTACGCTCGGCTTAGGCCTCGGTCCGGTCCCGCAATTCGGCATGCGCGGCGTCGCCGCCGGCTCATTGATCGCCTACATCATCAGCATCTCCGTGATGGGCTGGTACCTGTTTTCAGGCCGCGCGCGGGTTATCCCAAAAATCAGGGGACTTCGCATTGAATGGGGGATGTTCATCGACATCCTCAAGGTCGGTGCGGTCTCGTGCCTTTCGCCGCTGCAATCGGTGTTGACGATCAGCATCTTCACCCATTTGCTGGCGGGCTTCGGCACCGCGATCCTCGCCGGCTACGGCATCGGCGCGCGGCTCGAGTTCATGCTGACGTCGGTGGCATTCTCGATCGGCATCGCCTCCGTGCCGATGATCGGCATGGCGATCGGAGCGGCGCGGATCGCACGCGCCCGACGCATTGCCTGGACTGCGGGCCTGATCTCGTTCGTCTCGGTCGGCGCGATCGCAAGCATCATCGCGGTCTTCCCCGACCTCTGGGTCAATATCTTCACCGGCGATGCCACCGTGCGCGCCGCGAGCCGGCAATATCTGTCCACGGCAGCGCCGATGTACGCTTTCATTGGACTTGCGATGTCGATGTATTTCTCCTCGCAAGGCGCGGCGAAAGTGGTGGGGCCGGTGCTCGCGCAGAGCGCGCGGCTAGTGTTCATCGCCGTTGGCGGCTGGTGGCTGTCGACGCATGAGGCGACGGCTGCGAACTTCTTCGCACTCGCCGCCGCCTCGATGATGGTGCTCGGCTCGCTCTCCTGCCTGAGCGTCATCCTGACCCGGTGGGAGCCTAAGCACGAGGCGGTGATGCGAGTTCGCCCAGCGCCATCGTAGTTGAACCTGTCATCGGGCGCGTATTCGCGCGAGCCGTTGGCTTCGCTCCGGAATGACGGATCAGACTAGTGCCGGCGGTGATGGCGGTGGCCGCCGCCGGCAAGGTTCGCCATCCGCATCAACGGCCCGATCATGCCCATGATGTCGCCGCCGCTTCCGCCGCCGATCATGCCCGTGATATCGCCGCCGCCATAGCCGCCGGGAATCATGCCGCCATAACCGCCGCCACCCATCACTCCGCCGAAGCCGCCGCTGCCGTCCATCATGCCGCTCATCATCGGTCCCATGGTCTGCATCAGCATGGCGAAACGGCGCTTGCCCATTTTCGCCTTCATCATCTCCAGCATCGGCGCCATCTGGGTCATTATGTCGCCGTCGCCACCTCCGCCGCCGCCAAAGCCTGCGAATTGGGCTTTCGCCGGCGCGCTTGTCAGGGTGAACAGCAACAGCACCGTGGCTGCCTGGCAAATGACCTTGTCCGCACCCGTCATCATCAGCTCCTCGCGTGCGTAGCGCCGCGGAAAGCGGCGCAAACCGGACGCACCCGAATGAGCATAGGAACGGCAGCCTGCGGCTTCCGTGAGAAAGATCACATTTGCGCGCTGACCGGCGTTACTTGCAACGCCTTCTGCATCGCAGCCGCGGCCTGATCCATCTGACCGTCAATGTACGGCGCGATTTCGTGCGGCAGCACATCGACGATCCAGATCAGCCGACAGCAACCCTCGCCGTCGGCGACCACCTGCACCGAGGCGCTGTGCTGTTTCATGCGCTCGCTGATCACGGCATAGACCAGCCGCCGCCTGGTGTCGTCGCAATCGACCAACAGTTCACGCGCCACCGTGCCGTTGGCGAAGGAGACGATGCGTGCCTCGCCCTCGAGATGTGTGGCGAGCACGAAACCCGGCACCAGCCGCGTATGCAGCGCGCCAAAATCGCGCACCGCATCCCACACATGGTTGGCGGGCGCACGGATGGGGACGTCCTTGTGGATCGAGGCCATGTGAGTTTCTTTCCTGTTAGCTCGTCATTGCGAGCCAACGGGTCGCGCGAATGCGCGCCCGATGACAGGCTCCGCGAAGCAATCCATGGGCGGGCAGAGCGAGGACTGGATTGCTTCGTCGCTTTGCTCCTCGCAATGACGGTGGTGACCTACGTGCACACCGCCTCGACATTGTTGCCGTCGGGATCGATCAGGAACGCGGCATAATAGGTCGGGCTGTAATCGGTCCGTGGACCCGCGCCGCCGTTGTCACGGCCGCCGGCCTTGATGCCCTCGGTGTGGAATTTCCGGATCGCGGCATGGTCGGGTGCGCGGAACGCGACGTGTGCGCCTTCGCTCTTTGGCTCCTTGTGCAAATAAAGCCACAGCGCCGGTTCACCCTTTGGCCCGAAGCCCGCGCCATTGTCATCGCGCGAGCACAGGACATAACCGAGCGGCGCGAGAGCAGCCGAGTAGAAGCGCACGCTGGCGTCGAGATTGCCGACTTTGATTCCGATGTGGTCGTACATGAGGGTCTCCAGTTGAAACGCGCGTTTTCGATCCGCGCGGACTGGAGACGACCCTAGTCAGTGGAGGGCAAGCCGTTCTTGGAAAATCTTGCGCATCCCGCGCGAGGCCTGCCGGAACTTCCGCGGCGAGACGCCGGCGGCGCGATGGAAGGTGCGGACGAAATTGGAAAGGTCGCCAAAGCCGACGTCATAGGCGATATCGGTGATGGAGCGTTCCTCGTCGGCGAGACGCCGCGCCGCGTGGCGCAGCCGCGAGCGCACCAGGTATTGGTGCGGGGTGACGCCGAGCACGCTGGAAAACAGCCGCAGGAAATGAAACGGGCTGACGCCGGCCTGCCCAGCCGCGTGTTCGAGGTCGATCTCGTTCTGCGAATGCGCATCGATCCACAGTGCGGTTTCCACTGCACGGCGGCGGTCCCGCGACGTCGCGGGCGCCCTTTTGGGCGATCGATCGGACACCACCTCGACAAAGCGGTTGGCAAAAATCTGCCCGATCTCGTCGAGCCCGACATCGCTTTTTCCTTCGGCCGCGGCCTGCGCCAGTTCGCCCAGCACCATCAATTCGGGCAGCGGCGGCATCGCGCCGACCTGCCAGAGCCCAGGCCGCGCGCCGATTGTTTCCACCAAGTCCGGCGCAAGGAAAAACGAAAGGCACTCATCGCCGCAGGCGTGGTCGTGGGTGCAGACATACTCGTCGCCGGGATGGCCGACCAGCACCGATCCCGCCACCAGCTCGAAGAAGCGGCCGCGACTGTGGCAACCGAAGCTGCCCTTGCGCACGTAGGACACCGAATGGCAGTGGTGCCATTCCGTGAACGGGCGATCGCCTGGGGCGGCCGAACAGCGGAAATCCGACACCGCAATGGATGGGCGTTGCAGTAGCGTCGTGGCGCTCATGCCGGCAAATCTAGTTATGCGGGCGCGGCGGGGCAACCGGGAGCAATGCGTCGAACAGGGTCTTGTTGCGGGCGGGGTGGGCGCCCTCGATCGACAGCAAATGGCGCTTTGAGATGGTGCCGCCATGCGGCGAAATCTGATCCCCATAATCGCCCGCTTCCAGCACGCGATGGCAGGGCACGATGATCATGAAGGGATTCTTGGCAATCGCCTGCGCTACCGAACGCGCGGCGCTCGGGGCCCCTAGACGCATCGCGATGTCGCCATAGGTGCGGGTTTCGCCGCGCGGCACCAGGCGCGTGAGTTCGTAAACACGCTGATTGAAGACGTGGATGCCGCGCATATCGAGGATGACGTCGTTAAAGTCGCTGGCCTCACCGCGCAACAGCGTGGCGATGGCCTCGATCGCAATTCCGGCATTGACCGGCGGGCGGGTTTCGCGCGCGTCGGGGTAGAGCTGATACACGCGCCGACGGGTATCGATCTCGCGCGCCTCGGGCAGATGCACGCCGACGATGCCGGCATCGCTCCAAACGATCGCGCTGCGGCCGATTGCCGTGTCGAATATTGTGTACCCACGCCCCATGACGCCACCCAGCCCCAAAAACATCATAACACCGTCACAAACCGCCGCACCTGAAATCTTCGGGTTCGGTTAAGGCCATGGGGTGGGCGGCGAGATCAGGGTACTGGCGAGGGAACATCAAAGCAGCTTGGCGGAACGCGCGGTCTCGGCTAATCAAGAAGGCGAAAGCGATCTGCGGGCGTAGTTCAATGGCAGAACGGCAGCTTCCCAAGCTGCATACGAGGGTTCGATTCCCTTCGCCCGCTCCAACACTTATCCGAAATTGGCGATACGGTTTTGTTTTCAGTTTTGCAGGTTTTGTTCATTCTCTGGTCTCCAGTTTCTTGATCCGCGCCTTGATCGCCGCCGAGCGGCCGACGTAGCGGCGGATGATCTTCTCGACGGAATCCTCTTCCCAAGCCAGCGTCTCGGCAATCTCGCGCATGCTAAAGCCGGCGATGTAGAACTTGGTCGCCGCCGTT
>VAZV01000224.1 GCA_005884765.1 Alphaproteobacteria bacterium | reverse complement strand
ATACGCTGACCATTCTCCAATCCATCGCCGTGCAGACGTTTCGCAGCGCAAGCAAGTCGGAACGCGAAAAATTCGAGGGCCGCCTGGGTGCGCTGGCGGAGACGCATAATCTGCTCAGCGAAGAAAAGTGGCAGGGTTCTGGCCTGCGGGACGTGATCAGCCGCGTCCTGCAGCCCTATCTGCTGTCAAATCCCGAGCGGTTGCGCATGTTCGGGCCAAAGGTTCCATTATCGCCGCGGCTTGCGGTGGTGCTGTCGATGATCCTGCATGAGATCGCGACCAATGCCACCAAATACGGCGCGCTGTCGAACGACGCCGGCACCGTCACGCTGGACTGGGACGTCACGCACGAAGAAGGAAAACCGAAATTGACGTTGATCTGGAGCGAGAGCGGCGGCCCTCATGTCGTAGCACCAGTACAGCGCGGCTTCGGATCGCGATTAATCGAGCGCAGCGCGCGCGACCAGCTTGGCGGCGAGGCGACCGTCGATTTCCTTCCGCACGGCGTGGTTTATACCGTGACCTGCGCGCTCGAAAACTGAAAGCCGAAAGCGCGGACGCCCTCGGGTTCTACCCGAAGCTCTGCAGCGCCGGAAACGTCTCCAACAGCCAGATGCTGACATTGGATACCGCGCCAGTGAGGAAGCCGATGCCGGTCACGATCATCAGCACACCCATCGCCCGCTCGACGCTGGCAAGATGCCGCTTCATCTTTGCAAACAGCGACGAAAACTGTTCGACCATGAAGGCCGCGATCAGAAACGGAATTCCGAGCCCCGCGGAATAGACCGCAAGCAGCCCCGCGCCCTTCACGACGGTTGCTTCGGCCGCCGCGATCGACAGGATGGCAGCGAGGATCGGGCCAATGCAGGGTGTCCAGCCAAACGCGAATGCGAGCCCCATGACATAGGCGCCCCACAGGCCCACGGGTTTCGGGATCGGCAGGCGGCCTTCGCGCATCAACAGTCCGATCCGCGTCAGTCCCAGGAAGTGCATACCCATGATGATGATGACGATGCCGGCGACGATCGAGAGCTCACTCGACCAGGCGCGAATCAGGCCACCGATCAGAGAGGCGCTGGCACCAAGGGCCACGAACACGGTGGAAAAGCCAAGCACGAACAAGGCAGCCGATATCATCACGGCGCGCTTCGAGGAGGACACCGTCTCCTTGTTGGAGACGTGCTCGATGGTCGCTCCGGTGAGATAGATCAAATAGGGCGGCACCAACGGCAGCACACACGGCGACAGGAAGCTGACCAGGCCGGCAACCAATGCCGCCGGGATCGAAACATTTTGAATCATGCAATCATCGCTACCGCTCGCCTCGCGGGGCCGCCGCCTTGATTTAAACCGCGGGGCCGGCCTTGCTCACCCATACCGGCGATGCAGGATTTACCTGTTCACAAATGCGGCATCGCTCAAGCCCGAACGGCCGTGTTTGATCGTTTGAAACGTGGTGGCCCGCAAATTTCGCAATTATTTGACCAGGCGGAGCAGCGGGCGCCCGCGCTGCGGAAGCTTCGGATCGCGTGTTTTGTCCGTCGCCGCGTCCAGGGCCATCTCGTCGCACAAAGCCCTCAGCTCAGCGTCGGTAATGCGGTTGAGCTTCAAACGGAGATCGAGAATGGCCACCGATACCAGGTGCGCCGTCTCCCCGTTGCCGCCGCTCGCGAGCGCGGCCCGGCATTCCTCGAGAGTTGCGAGAATCGAAATCAATCGTTCGTCCGAATCAACCACCAGCTTCTTTCCGTTACCTAACCTGTTGATCAATATCCCCGTCGTCTCCACGGCAAATGGTCGAGCACCGCTAGGCAATTGTCCAGCATGTAATCAATCTGGAGGTCGCAATTTGTTGCGGCTTGATCGGGCGATCCTGCTGCGTTGCGGGCACGCCACAATCGGAGCGGCTGACGAACCTATGAATATATCAGGGCCTGCGACGGAGGTCATCAAATACCTTTTCTCGGCGAGCTTGACGCAAGCCCCATGCCTTTGGCGTTCCCGGAATACCGTCGAACGGTCAATCCAAGTGTCAAAGGGCTGGTAAAGACCCGCCGAGGTTGTGGATACCCCAATATTCTGCCAAGTTTAGCGAACGGATATGGGTGAACCCCTGACCCATCGTTCGGGGGCTTTCTCGATTGAAGGACGGTAGACCAGAATGAATAAATCAGCGGCAAAGAGGATGAAGCAGCGCAGTGCCGGCAAGCCCGACATCGAGCTTGGAAAGCGAATTCGGCTGCGGCGCGTCGAGCAGAAAATCTCGCAGGCGGAACTTGGCGACAAGCTCGGGGTCAGCTTTCAGCAGGTTCAGAAATACGAGAAGGGCGTCAACCGCGTCGGTGCCGCTCGGCTTCAGCAGATCGCCACGGCGCTGGATGTGCCCGTCACCTTCTTCTACGACGGCGACGGCAAGGCGCGCGAGGTCGAAAGCCTGCTGTTTCTCGACAGCGCCTTCAGCCTGAGACTGCTTCGGGCCTATAGCAAGATCAAGGATCAGACCGTGCAGCGTCAACTCGTTTCCCTGATGGAATCGATCGCCGCCAACGAGGACTGATACGCAGAATCCGAAGCCCCGCCAGCTTGGCCCGCATCCTCATCTGGCGAGCCTCGGATCAGCCGCGCCGCGGATGCGATCGATCAAGGCCGCCGGATCATCCGGTACATGATTGCCGCGCCAGGCTACGTGCTGGTCAGGTCGCGACAGCACCAGCTTCCCCTCATAGCAAGGCTCCTTTGGTTCGAGGTCGAAAACCTTGAGCGGCACGGCCTTGTTGCGCGCCGCAGTCTCGAGCGTCGTGACATCGACCGCAGCATCGAGCCTCAAAAGCGTGAACTCCGGCCCCATCGCGTCGTAGAGCGAACGGCCGTCTTCGCACCATAAATGCGGTGTGCGGCATCCGGGAACCGTCGAGGCCGTGTAGCTGTCCATGGTGTAGCGCGGATGTTGCGATCCATCATAGGCGATGATCGGGGAGCGATCGTAGTAGGTGCCGAAGTTCAGTCCGGCGCAGGCATATTGCTGGACGTTGATCTCGTAGGCGAGCCGGCCGACTTGCTGCCGCACCCGCTCGCCGCGCGGTCCCGCTTCCTCGATTTCGACGGGTACCGCGCCGCGACGGCGAATCTCGGCCTCGGCGTGCGACATCGCAAACCGCGAGACCTGGCTCGTGATTGGCCAGCGCTCCGCCTCGTAAGCATCGAGAATTGCAAGCGGCGCCCAGCCATTGAGATGCGCGGATAACAGCCAGGACAAGTTCATGGCATCGGCAATCCCGGCATTCATGCCATAGCCGGCATAGGGCACCCAGATATGCGCCGCATCGCCGGCGATGAACGCACAACGCTCGCGAAACTTGTTCGCGATCAAGCGACGACCGAACCAATCTTCCTTGGAGACGATGTCGTATTTGAAATCCGCGCCGACGCCGAGAATGGTGCGGATGCAGGCATCGCGATCGACCGCATCGAAATCGGTCTCGCCCACCTTCATGTAGTTGTGCACCAGCCAGCGCTCGCGGCCGTCGATCGCGTATACCATGCCAGAGCGCCGCGGGTTGATGGCCCCGGTTCCCCAGGCATTGGCGTGCTGCTGACGATCGATCAAATCGAGCGAGCGGATAAAGGTCGACTGTACCCGCTGGATGATCGCGTCGCCGGTGAGCTCGGCGCCGATCGCTTTGCGTACGACCGAACGCGCCGTCGCAGCCGATCAGGAACCGGCAGTCGATCCGCCGCACCGCGCCGGTATCGAGATCGCGCAGGCCAACGTTTGCCGCAGTATCCTCAATCACCACGTCCTCGGCCGCGCTCCGGTTGATGATGCGGATGCGCGGCTGGGCCGCGGCATGCTCGAACAGGATCGGCTCGAGAAAGATCTGATTGATCCGGTGCGGCGGCTCCGGCGTCGGCCAGTTGCAGTCGGGGCCATCTTTGGCGGTGAAGCGGTCGCGGCGGCAGGGAATCGGAATCCACGCCAGTTCCTTACCCGTAAAGGAGGTGCGATAGCTGATGTCGTGCGGATAATCCGCAGGCAACCCGGCGTTGCGTACCTTCTCGGCCAGGCCCAGCCGCCGGAAGATTTCCATGGTGCGCGCGGCCACGTGATTGCATTTCGGCTCCGGCGGTGCGGCGCGGGCGCGCGTCTCCACAACAGTAACGTCGATGCCGCGCCAGGCCAGATCGATCGCAAGGGTAAGCCCGACCGGTCCCGCGCCAACGATCAGCACATTGGAGTAAGTCATTCCGGCTCGATGCCCGAATCCGCACGACCGCAGCCCAGCGATCGACCTCGCTCTTGATATAGTCCGCGAAACTATCCGGCGTCGATCCGGTCGGCGGCTCGATTGCGATTGCCGTGAGCTTGTTGCGCGTTGCGGGATCGGCAAGGAGCTTTGCGATCTGCGCAGCCAGGTTGTCGACGATCGCTCGCGGCGTCCCGGCGGGCGCAACGACCCCCTGCCACGCGACGAGTTCGTAGCCGGCAAGGCCGCTTTCGGAGAGCGTCGGAATATCAGGTGCGGCGCCGACGCGCCTTGACGTGGTCACGCCGAGCACCGTGATCTTGCCCTCGCGGATCTGCTGCAACGCTGCTTGCAGATCCACCACCATGAAAGGAATGTGGCCGGCGATGACGTCGAGCATCGCCGGCACGCTGCCGCGGTAGGGCACGTGGCGGATATCGATCCCGGCCGCCGCCTTGAGCATCTCGGCGCCGAGATGCTGCGGGCTGCCATTGCCGGCCGAGCCGTAAGCCAATCCAGGCTTCGACTTGGCGTAGGCAATAAAATCCGACAACGTCTTTGCGGGGACCTCCGGATTGGCGATCAGCGCAAACGGCACCGCGGCCACCAGCGCAATCGGCGCGAAATCCTTGACCGGGTCGTACGGCAGCTTCTTGTACAGCGTCTTGTTGATGGCAAGCGTGGTCGAGGTCGCCATCAACAGCGTGTAGCCATCGCCCTCCGCTCTTGCGACCTGCTCCGCGCCGAGCGTGGTCCCGGCGCCCGGCTTGTTTTCGACAATGACGGTGGCGCCCAGCCCGGCCTTGATTTGCTCGGCCACCAGGCGGCCGAGGAAATCGGTCGTACCGCCGGCCGGATAAGGCACGATCATCTTGATGTTGCGGCTGGGATAGGCTGCCTGCGCAAACGCCGGCGGCGCGATCAGCGCAGCCAGCCCGCCGCCGCATCCGGCAATCGCCTGTCGGCGCGTCAAGCGCATGGAGCCTCCCAAAGGGTTTTGTTCTTGTTCTGGTCGCGAACCATCTTAGCCGTTGCGGCGACATATCAAAGGCGGCCGCGGGTCCAATCCTGCTTGTTGCGGCGCTGCAACAGCTGCACTAACAACTTAATTGGAACGCAACTTGAAACGCCAGTACTCTTGGGCAGGGACATCCCGATGCGAATAATGACGATCGCAGCTTTAGGCGCGATGCTTGCGGGCGCCCCTGCCCTAGGCCAAAGCACAAATCCGGCGGCGTCCGGCATGGCGCCGACGCCGGCGAAACCGGCGGCCGCCGCGCCAGCTAAACCGGCGATTGCGGCAAATCCCGCGCATGTCACAGCTTCCAAAGCGGTACCGGCTTCAACGCCGGAATCGCGCTCGGCGGCGGCGCTCGCGCTGTCGCACGAGCCGACCTTCGACGAAGGCACCGCGGAGCGAATAAAGCAGGCGGCGCTGAGTTATTCGGATCTGGCGGTGCGCGGCGGCTGGCCGACGATTCCCACTGAGGCGAAGTTCGCCATCGGCGTGCAGGGGCCAAACGACGATCTGTTGCGCCGGCGCCTGATCATCTCTGGCGACCTTGCCGCCGACAAGACCGCCGGGCCGTTTGACGATGATGTCGCGGAAGCCGTCAAGCGCTTTCAGGTTCGCCACGGCCTAGCATCGACCGGAACGGTAACACCACGAACCCTGGCCGCCCTTAATGTCTCGGTACCGAAGCGCGTCAAGCAGCTCGAGGCTTCGCTGCAACGGCTCGAAAACATCAATTTTTCATTCAGGCAGCGTTATGTGGTGGTCAATCTCCCCGCGACCTTCGCCGAGGCCGTTGAGAATGACGTGGTGGTGCGGCGCTATCGCGTCATTGTCGGCAAGACCGAAAAGCCGTCGCCGACGCTGACCGCGGAAATCACCGGTGTCGTGCTCAACCCGACCTGGACGGTGCCGTCATCGATCGCGAAGACCGAAATTTCGGCGCATATGCGCAAAGACCCCACCTACCTCGCCCGCATGCATATGGATGTGCTCGACGGCCACGACAATCCGATCGATCCGCGATCGGTGGATTGGTCCGGCGCGCACACACCGAATTTCACGGTGCGACAGCAAGACGGCGCCTGGAACGCGCTCGGCGCGGTCAAGATCGATATGCCGAATCCTTATTCGGTCTACATGCACGACACCAACCAGCGCAATCTGTTCAGCGACGACTATCGCTTCGAGTCGCACGGCTGCTCGCGCGTCGACAACGTGCGCGACCTCGCGGCGTGGCTGTTGTCCGAGGAGATGGCGAAATGGAATCGTGCCGCCATCGATGCCGCGATCGCCACCGGGAAGCATCAGGAGATTGCGCTGCCGAACAAGGTTCCCGTCGCCTGGATCTATCTCACCGCGTGGATGACGAGAGACGAGACGGTCCAGTTCCGCAACGACATCTACGATCAGGACGAACAGCTTCTGGAGGCCACCGCCGAAGAAGCCGCGTTCTTCAACCAGGCCGCCAATCATCCGTTGACGGCGCATCTCGCGCAGTAATCAGTCAGCGAACGATTATTTGCGCGATCCGCAGCCATTGCGGAGACATCGAACCAATGCTTCAATCCGAAAGGATTGCTCTCTATCACCGAAAGCCCCGCCGATGCTGGACATCCCCAATAAAACCGAAAAATCGTTTGCCGACGGCAAAATCCTGAAGGGCATCATTGAGGGCGTCGGCGTTGTCACCTTCAACAATCCCGAAAAGCGCAACGCCATGTCGCTCGACATGTGGGAAGGGTTCGGTCACGCGCTCGCTGAGTTGCGCGACGATGGCGAGGTGGGGGTCGTG
This sequence comes from Alphaproteobacteria bacterium, assembly GCA_005884765.1. Classification (GTDB taxonomy): domain Bacteria; phylum Pseudomonadota; class Alphaproteobacteria; order Rhizobiales; family Xanthobacteraceae; genus Bradyrhizobium. The sequence goes on along the minus strand of VAZV01000224.1, from coordinate 9,765 downwards.
ATCCTGGTCGGCGCCGGCGACAAGGCCTTCGTCTCGGGCGCCGATATCAGTCAGTTCGAGAAGACTCGGCACAACGCGGAAGCCTCCGAAGAATATTCCAAACGCAGCGCCGCGCAGCGCGCATTGCTCGCGAACTATCCGAAACCGACCATTGCCTGCATCCGCGGCTTCTGCCTCGGCGGCGGCATGCAGGTCGCGATGATGTCGGACATCCGCATCGCCGCCAAGGACAGCCGGTTCGGAATCCCGGCGGCCAGGCTCGGCATCGCCTACGGCTATGATGGGCTAAAGCACCTGGTGTCGCTGGTGGGGCCATCCTGGGCGCGGCTGATCATGTATACGGGCATGCGGATCGAGTCCGCGGAAGCTTTAAGGATTGGCCTCGTCGACCGCGTCGTGCCCGACGCTGAGCTGTGGAATGCGACCATGGAAATCGCCCGCGCTATTTCCGGCAACGCGCCGCTGGCGATCCAGGCCGCCAAGATCACCATCGCCGAGGTGCTGAAAGACGAAGGCCAGCGGGACATGGAGGCGATCAAGCAAATCGGTATCGCCTGCATGGACTCCGAGGATTTCCGCGAAGGCCGCCGCGCCTTCATGGAAAAGCGCAAGCCGCAGTTCAAGGGGCGGTAGTAGCCGACTAAAGTGGCTCTCCATGTTGACGGAGGCCTACGGGGTATCGAGCTGGCGGACTTGGCCCTGATAACGTCACCGACGCCATCGTTGCCGTGAGGCCCGCGGGGGTCGATTCCAAGACAAAGACCGACGTTGGCTCTACCCATACAAAAGATCTGGCCAAAGTCGCAGCCTTCAACAAGGCTGCCAAGGGCGTTATCTGTTAAGAACTTGTTCCGGTCGCTAAAATCGCCGCCAACACCGCCCTCCCAATATCCGCGGTGCCGTTTTGCAATGAGCAGCGAACTGCGCCAGTTTCGGCAAAAAATCGTTACTCATCATTCGCTTGGTCGCGAAGAGATCGTGGCAGGTTCGCGGCAAACATGGCCGAGCGCGAGATGGGCTGCCACTCGCAGAAGTAGCGGCGGTCACGCGGGTCTTGTGGTAAACAGGCCCATGAGGGGACAACGAGGTGCGGCAGAATCTGCAAATACAGGTTCATCCTGAGCTGTCCGCCAGCGTCGACCTCACGCGGTGGGGTGGCTCTATTGGGCTCGCTGTCGCGGTTGGCATCGTATATTTCGTGGCAGCGCGGCTCAGCCTGGCTCTCTTGACCAAGCCTGAGGGTGTTGCAGTTTTCTGGCCCGCCGCGGGCGTGTCGGCCGGTGTCCTGATCGCTCTCGGATCGCACGCGCGATGGCCGGTCGTCGCCGGCACCGTGGCTGCGACGATCGCGGCCAATCTCTCCGGCGACCGAAATCTCTGGAGCGCTGTTCTTTTCGCCTTGTGCAATGCGGGGGAAGCCGTGCTCACGGCATGGCTCATCGAGCATTATTTCGGTTCGGATTTCAGGCTGAACAAGCTGCGCAACGTGCTCGGATTGGCAGCGGCGTCGATCATGGGGACCACTGTCTCGGGGGTAGGCGGCGCGATCACATTCAGACTGTTTCACAGCGAAACGACGCCGATATTGACGACCTGGCAGCACTGGTTCGCATCGGACGGGCTGGGAATAATCACGGTTGCACCGTTGCTGATCGAACTTGCTTCGGCCTCGCGCGACCGGCCGCCACTGAGTGAACTCGTCGAAGGGGCGCTGACCGTCGCGGCGCTGGCGCTGGTGAGCGGACTTGCCATTTTCCTGCAGTCGGAGCTTTTGGCCAATGTTGGGCCGGTCGCCGTGTTGTTCGCACCGCTACTGTGGCTTGCGGCGCGTTGCCGGCCGGTATTCGCCGCGGCGGCCGCATTCATCGTCAGCGTTTCAATCGTTTGGACGACCACATTCGGCATCGGCTATTTCGGCAATCCGGATCTTCCAATCGACAAGCGCGTGATGGCTGCCCAATTCAGCATCTTTCTTGTGACACTCGGCGCATCGGTTCTTGCCGCGCTGTTTGCCGAAATCCGCGACAAGAGGAGGTTGGCTGAGGCTGCTCTGCACGCCAGCGAAACACAGCGCTATCTCATCGAGACCGAAAGGCTGGCTGCACTCGGCGGCCTGGTCGCAGGCGTCGCCCACGAAATCTCAAGCCCGATCGGCACCAGCCTCACTGTCGCATCGACGCTGGCGTATCGCAGCGTCGACTTCACGGACCAGATTGCCTCAGGTCAGGTGCGGCGCACCCTGCTTGTCGAATTCGCCGACGGCTGTCGCGGCGCCGCAGACCAGCTCGTCGCGAACCTGCAGCGCGCCGCGGGATTGATTCAATCGTTCAAACAGGTCGCCGTCGATCGCAGCAGCGACCATCGGCGTGCGTTCGACCTCAAAGTTGCAACTGAACAGGTCATCGCAAGCGTGCGGTCGCGCCTCTTGAAATCTCAATCTTCACTCGCAATCGAGATGTCCAGCGATATCATCATGGACAGCTTCCCCGGCCCCTACGGGCAGGTGCTGACCAACCTCATCTTCAACGCCGTCACCCACGGCTTCACCGAAGGTCCGGGCGGACGCATGCTGATCAAGGCGCGCCGGCTTGGCATGGACCAGGTCGAGATCACGTTCTCCGATGACGGCAGCGGTATTCCGCACGAAGTGCAGCGTCAGGTTTTTAATCCGTTCTTCACCACCAGACGCGCGGAAGGCAGCACCGGGCTGGGCCTTTACATCGTCTACAATCTCGTGACGCAGCAGCTCGGTGGCAAGATCACGCTCGCCTCCGACCCGGGACAGGGCACGACCATTTGCATGACCCTTCCCCTGCGCGCCCCCGGTTAGCACCCCCCAAAGCGCCGCGAATGACTGGACCGCGAGCCAATCGCGTTGCGCCACGCACGGGTCGATTTACTCGATCACCCTCTCGGTGAGCGCCATCAGCGTCGGCGGGATCGTCAGTCCGAGCGTTTTTGCCGTTTTGAGATTGATTATCAGTTCATATTTGGTCGGCGCCTGGACCGGGAGATCGCTTGGAGAGCTGCCTTTGAGAATCCGGTCGATATAGCTGACGGGCTTGCGGATCAGTTCATCCAGCACAAACGTATAAGAAATCAATGCACCGCGTTCCACGGCACTGATAGCGGAATTAAGAGCCGGCAGACGAAATCGCGCACATTGAGCAATGATGTGATCCAGATGCACGTTCGTAAACGGCTCCGGTATCACCAGCAGCGCGCCATGTGGCTCATGACTCAGGGAGGAAAGCGTGGCTTCAATCTCGCTGTCATCATGGGTGTGGCATTCGATGACCTGCACAGCTGCGGCAGCAGTCTTCACTGACGCGACCAGCGGCGGTGCATAGGCCGTCGTGTCCGGATTGTACAGGATTCCCACATGGGTGAGGTCGGGTACGAGCTCCCGAAGCAGTTGCATCCACTTGCTGCCAATCGAAAGGTCCCAGACGACGAAGCCGGTGATATTGCCGCCCGGGCGCCCAAGGCTATCGGCGAGGCCAAAGCCGACGGGATCGGCGACTTGGGTGAAGACGATGGGAATCGTCTTCGTCTTCCGATGCAGCGCCAGCGTCGCCGGCAACCCTTGCGAATAAATCAGTTCAGGCTCAAGCGCGACAAGCTCGGCAGCGGAGGCATCGGTTTTGGCGAGATCGGCAAGCGTGCCACCAAACCGATAGTCGATGCGGATGTTCTTGCCCTCGATCCACCCCGACTGCTGCATCGCGTCGCGGAAGGCCCCGAGGAAACCGATCGCGGCCGTGCCGTTCTCGTCCGGCGCCAATCCGACAAGCACGCCGATGTGGCGCATTTGCCCCGCTTGCTGCGCCCTCACGGCAAACGGCCGCCCCATCACTGCAGCACCGAGCCCACCCAGGAATTGGCGCCGCTTCATGTAGCCATCCTATTTTATGCCGCATGGTAGCGGATCAGCGGACATCATAACAGTCGACCACAGGCTCAAAGCGCCGCCAGGACGGCTTTCGCATTATCCGCCGTGCCGTTGCCGCGGGCTCAAGCCGGCACACTCAAACCAGCAAGATCAGGGCTGAAGCTGAATCAATGTTCAGGAAGATTAAATCGTCAGCCCTCCTGCTGCTTTTCTGCAACCAACCGAATTCGCGGAAGTTTGAAGTCTCAAAGGAGGGACAACCATGAAATTCAAATTTGCAGTTATCGGCTTGGCCGCCTTGAGCGGCATGGCACTGGCGTCCGGATCAGCCTTGGCGGCGATGCCGAACGGAATTCCGCACCCAGACCAGATTGCGAAACTGGATCAGAATATCGATCAGGTGCGCTGGGTCTGTAACCCGTGGGGCCGCTGCTGGCATCGCCCGAACTTCTACGGCGCGTATGGCTACTATGGCCGTCCGCGACCGTGGGGTTGGCATCGCTGGCACCGCTGGCACCACTACTACTAAGCGGGAACTCAGGGGGCTTCGGCCCCCTCTTGCTGTTCGGCGTGCGGACTACAACGCCGCCAGCACCGCCTTCGCAATATCCGCGGTGCCGTTGCGCCCACCGAATTCCATCGGCTTGATACCGTCAGCGTAGACTTTGTCGACCGCGCGTTCGATGCGCTCACAGGCCTCGGTTGCGCCTTCCAGGCCGTGCTTGTCGGCTAGCCAATCCAGCATCATCGCCGCTGAGAGGATCATCGCGGTCGGATTGGCCTTGCCCTGCCCCATGATATCGGGCGCGGTGCCGTGGCACGGCTGGAACACCGCGTGGCGGTCGCCGATATCGGCCGACGGGGCCATGCCCATGCCGCCGATCAGGCCGGCCGTCATGTCGGAGAGAATGTCGCCGAACATGTTTTCCATCACCATGACGTCGAAATCCCAGGGGCGCTTGACCAGCAGCGCCGAGCAGGCATCGACATAGAGGCGCTCGGTCTTGACATCGGGATGGCGTTTGGCCGCTTCATCGAACATCTCGCGAAAGAATGCGAAGGCCTTGAATACGTTTGCCTTGTCGACGCAGGTTAATCCTCCGCCTGAGCGTCCGCGCGCCTTTCGCCGTTCGGCAAGCCGAAAGGAAAACTCAAACAACCGTTCCGAGGTTTTGCGCGTAATGAGAAGCGTCTCGCGCGCTTCGGTATCGGTGACAACGCCCTTGCCCATCGAGGCGAACAGGCCCTCGGTGGATTCCCGGATCACGACCAGATCGATGCCGCGCCGGTCGGCGCCGACGATCGGGCTCGGCACGCCCGGGATCAGCCGCGCCGGGCGCACCCCGGCATAGAGATCGAAATGAAAGCGCAGTTCGACCTGTGGCATGATCTCGGTATTGTCGGGGTAGCGCACCGACGGCAGCCCGCATGCGCCGAGCAGGATCGCGTCCGCCTCGTCGCAAAGCCGCACCGTAGCGTCCGGCATCGACTTGCCGGTCGCGAGATAATGGTTGGCGCCGGCGGGCGCCTCGGTGAAGCGAAACTTCAAGTCCGATGTCGCTTCGATCTTGCGTAAAACTTCGAGCGCGGGCGCCATCACCTCGGGGCCGATGCCGTCGCCGCCGAGCACGGCAACGTGAAGCGCGTTGTTAGTGGACATGGAGATTTCCTTAGCAGTTGTCGTCATGCCCGGGCTTGTCCCGGGCATCCACGACGGAGGAATAGATCGGGGCGAGCTACGGCGTCAGCACGGCCCGTCCCACCAGCCGGCCTTTTTGTAGTTCGACCAGCGCCTCGTTGGCCTTGGCGAGCGGCATCGGCGTCACCGGGATCGGCGCGATCTTCTTGGCACGGACCAGATCGAGCAATTCCTGGGTTTCCCGGAGGTTGCCGACATAGCTGCCCTGGATGGTGATGGCCTTGATCGGGATCAGCGGCAAAGCCCATGGCGCGCCGCCGCCGAACAGGCCGACGATCACGAGCTTGCCGCCTTTGCTCAGGCAATCGAACCCAAGCTGCGTGGTCGCGGCATTGCCGACGAGGTCTATCACCGCGCGGATCGGCCCGCCGGCTTTGCCGGCAAGCTGCGCCAGCGCATCAGGCGCCTTGCCGTCGACGGTCGCAAGCGCGCCAGCTTTTTCGGCGGCGTCGCGCTTCCTCGCGTCGATATCGACGACGATGGCGCCCCTGCCGCCCATCGCCTTCAACAGCGACAGCGCCATCAGGCCAAGTCCGCCGGCGCCGAAAATCACGATCGGCGTGTTGAAGGCAAATTCGACCTTCTTCAGCGCGCTATAGGTGGTGACGCCGGAGCAGGCATAGGGCGCGGCGGTGACGGGATCGAGCCCTTTCAGGTCCAACAGGTACTTCGGATGCGGCACCGTCATGTGATCGGCATAACCGCCGTCGCAATAGACGCCGAGCGAAGCAGGCTTCAGGCACATGTTTTCGTCGCCCGCAAGACACGTCTCGCATTTGCCGCAGCCGAGCCAGGGATAGACCAGCGCGACATCCCCGACCTTCAGTTCGCCCTTGTCGCTCGCCTTCACGTCCGGGCCGAACGCGGCGATTTCGCCGACGGTCTCATGCCCCATGGTGCGCGGCAATGAAACGCCGCGGTCTTTCAGCGAAAGCGGTTTTCGGCCATGGCCGAGATCGTAACCGCCTTCCCAGATATGCAGATCGCTATGGCAGACGCCGGCCGCCTTCACCCTGATCAACACCTGCGTTCCCGATGGTTGCGGCGTCGGCTGCTCCACCTCTCTCAAGGGCGCATTGAAATCGGCCACCTGGAAACTCTTCATCGCTTCACTCCCGGTATTTTTGCTCTTCGGCGGACATTGCCACGTCCGTACAGGCGAGACAAACGCGCCGAACGGATGCCGTCAATCCGCCAGCAGCGCCCTGCCCGAGAAAGCGGCTATTTGCTCCTCGGAGTAGCCGCTCTCCCTGAGCAGCGCGTGGGTGTGTTCACCCAAGTTTGATATGCGCTTGCCTGTCGACACATCGGCCCCCGACATCCGAAACGGCACGTTGAGAACCTTGAAGGTACCGCCGCCGTCCTCCACCTCGGAAAGCGAACGCCGATGGGCGATCTGCGGGTCGTTCAAGGCTTCCGCGACCGTGCGGTAGGCGGAGGACGGAACCCCCTCGCCCATCAGTGCCGCCAGGCATTGCGCCGTCGTCACCGTTCGCGACCAGGCCTCAACGCCATCCATCAAGTCCGCCCAGTTGTTGCGGCGGTCGGCATATTTCGCAAAACGCGGATCGCTGACCCAGTCCGGGCGACCGATCACCTTCATCAAACCCTGAAAGGTCTTCTCGCTGGCGATCGCGACCATCACGTATCCATCCGAGGTCTGGATCGGGCCGAACATCGGACGCGAAATCGGCGCGACCGTAAATTGCGACCATTGCAGCTCGTTCAAGGTCAGGGTCAGCATGGATTCGAGCATCGAGACGTCGACATGCTGGCCTCGTTGCGTCATGTGCCGCTGGTACAGCGCCGCCGAGATGGCGCCAAAGGCGTAGGTGCCGGTGAGGACATCGGCATGATAGATGCCGCAATAATCCGGACGGCTCCTTCCCGGCTGATAGGCCAGATGCGCCATGTCGTAGCCCGAGGCCGCATGGATCACCGGCGCGTAAGCCGGCAGTTCGGACGACGGGCCGGTCTGCCCATATCCGGAGATCGAGCAGTAGATCAGCCTCGGATTGAGCGCACTCAGCGTCGCCCAGTCGAGCTTCAGCCGTCGCATCACGCCCGGGCGAAAATTCTCCACCAGGATATCCGCGGTTGCGACCAGCCGACGGATAACTTCGATCCCTTCAGGCGACTTCAGATCGAGCACGAGGCTCTTCTTGCCGACATTGAGCTGGCCAAAAGCGGTGCTGCAGCCATTGCGCAGCGGCGGGCGGGTGCGCATCGTCTCGCCTTCGGCGGTCTCGATCTTGATAACCTCCGCTCCCATGTCGGCAAGCATTCGCGCGCAATGTGGGCCGGCGATCGTGGTCGAAAAATCGAACACACGCAGTCCTGCAAAACCCTTTGTCAAATTGCCCTCATCGTTTCCGGTTATTGTCATTCTGTAAGGATTCCTTGCCCAAAACTTCTCTGGGGTGAGACCCTAGATTGTGCTGGTACGGCAGGGAAGCGCTTCCCCGCAATCGGCCTGCCCTCGCCTCTGGATTGCTTGCCTTTGCGTTGCTTGGCTCTGGATTTCTTGCCTCTGGATTTCTTGGCTTTGAGTTGAGCGGCAAATTGGACCCAATCTTGCATAGCAAGATCGCAGGGCTCCTAAGAGGGCATTTATTGAAAGTTCTTTTCGTTACGACGGAGATGGACGATTTCGTCCGCGTGGGCGGGCTCGCAGCCGTTTCTGCCGCCCTGCCCCGGGCGCTCCGCCCCTGGGCCGACGTCAGGATTTTGTTGCCGGGATACCGGGACGTCGTCGAACAATTCACGCATATTCAAATCGTTGGCCAATGCGCGCCGCTGGCGGAGATGCCGGCCTGCATGCTCGGCCGCTCGTCGACGCGGGACGGCCTGCCGGTCTACATCCTGCTCTGCCCACAACTCTATGACCGGCCCGGCAATCCCTACGGCGATGAATCGGGCAAGGACTGGCCGGACAACGACATCCGTTTCGGCCGCCTTGCGTCCGCCGCGGCCGAGCTTGCCGCAGGCACTTTGGACAGGAATTGGGCAGCCGACCTGGTGCATGCCAATGACTGGCAGGCAGCCCTTGTGCCGGCTTACCTCACCTGGGCCGGCGTCAAGGTGCCCTCGATCCTGACCATCCATAACCTCGCCTATCAGGGTCTCTTTCCAAAGGACTCGATGCGCCGCATCGGCGCGCCGGAAAGCTCGTTTCATATCGACGGCGTCGAGTTCTACGACAAGCTGTCCTTCCTCAAGGGCGGCATCGTCTACGCCTCGCACCTGACCACCGTCAGCGGCACCTATGCACGAGAGATCACGACGCAGGAATTCGGCTGCGGGCTCGAGGGCTTGCTCCGTCTCCGCTCCGACGCGGCGCAACTGACGGGAATATTGAACGGCATCGACGAGAGCTGGGATCCTCGGTTTTGCGCACAGCTCGCGCAGCCCTTCGGCGCCGGTGACTGGGAGGGCAAGCGCGCGAACGCGGAATACGTCCGCAAGCAGTTTGGTCTAGCGGTATCGCGTGGCCCGATCTTTGGTCTGGTCGCCCGCCTCGTGCATCAGAAGGGCATCGATCTCGTTCTGTCCGCGGCCGACGAGATCATCGAGGCCGGCGGACAGATCATCGTCACAGGCAGCGGCGAGCCCCGGATCGAGCAGGCGCTGGTCGATGCGCGCCGGCGCAGGCCGGATGCGATCGGGGTTGCCATCGGCTTCAACGACGGTCAGGCCCGGCGGGTTTTTGCCGGCAGCGATTTCACGCTGATGCCCTCGCGCTTTGAGCCGTGCGGACTAAGCCAGATGTATGCGCAGCGGTTCGGATCGCTGCCGATCGGCCATCAAACCGGCGGCCTCGCTGAGACCATCACCGACGGCGAGACCGGCTTCCTGTTCGCACAGCCGTCGACCGAGTCGTTTCTCGGCGGCGTCCGCCGCGCGTTCTCGACCTTCGCGGCAAAGGAGCGGCTCGACCTGATGCGCCGCAGCGCCATGGCGCGATCGTTTAGCTGGGACCTCTCCGCCGCCTGCTACGGCGCGCTGTACCGGAAGATGACGGTTCTGCTTTAGGCCGATTTTGTTGCGAAAGTTGGTTACGGCGGATGGATGCCCGTCAGCCATTCGACTATTGACGACCGGCTTTGATCTGCCGGCCCTGACGCTGGTTACGCAACGCCAACGCTACGCGATGCACTGAATTGCATATGGCGGC
>VAZV01000223.1 GCA_005884765.1 Alphaproteobacteria bacterium | reverse complement strand
GTCCGGCTCAAAGCGATCTTTCAAAATCAGGACGGGCAACTCTGGCCCGGCCAGTTCGTGAGCGCCCGCCTGGTGCTTGGCGTGCGTCGCGGGCCGATCGTGCCGGAATCGGCGGTACAGTCGGGACCGAACGGCGCTTACGCCTTCGTGGTCCGGCAGGATTCCACCGTCGAGACCCGCCCGGTGCGGATCGCCGCAAGCCGCAACGGCGAGGCGCTGGTCGAGAGTGGCCTCTCTGCCGGCGAAACCATCGTGGTCGACGGCCACTACAAGCTGCGGCCGGGCATACGCGTCACCACCGCTGGACCCGCGACGCCGGCCGCGCGCGAACGCACAGCCTCCACGGCACAAGGCCGCGAGTAAGGGCGGGGCGCGCGCGATGAACATCTCCGAACCCTTCATCCGGCGGCCGATCGCAACCGCGCTGGCGATGTCGGGCCTCGCAATGGTCGGCCTCGTCGCCTATTTGCTGTTGCCGGTCGCGCCGCTGCCGCAAGTCGACTTTCCCACCATTCAGGTGACGGCCCAGTTGCCAGGCACAAGCCCCGAGACCATGGCGTCGTCGGTCGCAAGTCCGCTGGAACGGCAGTTGGCGCAGATGTCCGGGGTAGCCCAGCTCACCTCGGTGAGCGGCATCGGCATTTCTGTGATCTCGATCCAGTTCGAGCTCTCCCGCAACATCGACGCCGCCGGACAGGACGTCCAGGCCGCGATCAATGCCGCCACCGGTCAGCTCCCGAAGAATTTGCCCTCGCCGCCGACCTATCGCAAGACCAATCCGTCGGATCCGCCGGTGATGGTGCTGGCGATGACCTCGGACACATTGCCGTTGACGACCGTGAGCGACTATGCCGACAACATGTTCGCGCAACAGCTCTCGCAGGTCGACGGCGTCGCTGCCGTGCTGATCGCCGGCGCACAGAAGCCCGCGGTCCGCGTCGAAGCCAATCCGCTCGAACTCGCAGGCCGCGGCCTGAGCCTGGAGGATCTGCGGTCGGCGATCGCGACCGCCACGCTGAATGCGCCCAAGGGCACGCTCAACGGCCAGCGGCAAGGCTACACGCTCGAGAACAACGACCAGCTGCTGAGCGCAGCCCACTATCGGCCGGTCATCGTGGCCTGGCGCAACGGCTCGCCGGTCCGGCTCGGCGACGTCGGCACCGTGGTGGATGGGGCCGAGGATATCCGCGGCTCCGGCACCTACAACGGACAGCCGTCGATTATCCTGATCATTCAGCGGCAGCCGGGTGTCAATGTCATCGACACCGTCGAGCACATCAAGGCCGCGCTGCCGCGCCTGAAAGCATCGATCCCGCCTGCCATCGACGTCCACATCGTCACCGATCGCACCCAGACTATCCGCGCCTCGGTCGACGACGTCCAGTTCACGCTGATGCTCACCATAGCGCTGGTGGTGATGGTGATCTTCCTGTTCCTGCGCAACCTGTGGGCCACGCTGATCCCCGGCATCACCGTTCCGCTGTCGCTGATCGGCACCTTCGCGGTCATGTATGCGCTCGGTTACAGCCTCGATAACCTCTCACTGATGGCATTGACGATCGCGACCGGGTTCGTCGTCGACGACGCGATCGTGATGGTCGAGAACGTGGCGCGTTACCTTGAACAAGGTCATTCGCCGCTTGCCGCCGCGCTCAAGGGCTCGCGTGAGATCGGCTTCACCATTATTTCGATCAGCCTGTCGCTGATCGCGGTGTTCATTCCGGTATTGCTGATGGGCGGCATCATCGGCCGGCTCTTCCGCGAATTCGCCGTCACCGTTAGCGTGGCCATCCTCGTCTCGACCGTCATCTCGCTGACGCTGACGCCGATGATGTGCGCCCAGCTCCTGCGGGACGAAAAGCACAGGCAGCACGGCCGGCTCTATCGTGCCAGCGAACGCTTCTTCGAGCGGATGCTAGCCATCTACGAATCCGGCCTGCGCTGGGTGCTGCGTCACCGGCGGCTCACGCTCGGCGCGACCATCGCGACGATCGTCCTTACCGGCTATCTTTATGTCCTGATCCCGAAGGGCTTCTTTCCGCAGCAGGACACCGGTTTCATCGTTGCGGTATCGGAGTCCTCGCAGGACGTTTCCTATCCGGCCATGCTGGAACGGCAGGCGCAACTGGTCCGCATCCTGCTCGCCGATCCCGGCATCGACGGCGTGATTTCGGCGGTCGGCGTCGGCGGCATCAACCAGACCATGAATAACGGCCGTATGTTCATCAATCTCAAGCCGCGTGACCAGCGCGACGCGAGCGCGAGCCAGATCATCGACCGGTTGCGACCGAAGCTTGCGGCAGTGCAGGGCATCGCGCTATTCATGCAGGCTTCGCAGGACATCAATGTCGGCGGGCGGGCGAGCCGCACGCAGTATCAATTCACGCTGCAGGACGCCGACCTTGACGAGCTCGATCACTGGGCACCGATCCTGCTTCGCTCCTTGCAGGGAATCCCATTGCTGCGCGACGTCGCGACCGACCAGCAGATCGCGGGGCCAACCCTGCGGCTCGAGATCAATCGCGACACGGCATCCCGGCTCGGCGTCGCCACGCAGGCGATCGACGACACGCTCTACGATGCGTTCGGACAGCGCAAGATCGCGCAATTTTTCACCCAACAGAACAGTTATTGGGTGATCCTGGAGGTCGATCCGCAGTTCCAAGTCGATCCCAATGCGCTCGATCTGATCTACGTGCCCTCCAGCAGCGGGCGACAGGTGCCGCTGAGTTCGCTGGTCGAGCAGAAGCGCACCGTGCGGTCGCTGTCGGTCAGCCATCAGGGCCAGTTTCCCGCGATCACCCTCTCGTTCAACCTCGCTGCCGGTGCGGCGCTCGGTCAGGCCGTGGAGGCGATCGAGAAGGCGAAACGGGAACTGAATGTCCCCCCTACCCTGATCACCACCTTCCAGGGCAACGCCCAGGCCTTCCAGGATTCGCTCCGGACCCAGCCGCTCCTGATCCTCGCCGCACTGATTGCCGTCTATATCATCCTCGGCGCGCTCTATGAGAGCCTGATTCACCCGATCACGATCCTTTCGACCATCCCCTCGGCCGGCGTCGGCGCATTATTGATCTTGATGGCGTTCAACCTCGAGCTCAGCGTCATCGCGCTGATCGGCATTCTCCTGTTGATCGGCATCGTCAAGAAGAACGCGATCATGATGATCGACTTCGCGATCAACGCCGAGCAGGCTGAGGCCATGAATCCCGAAGATGCGATCTATCAGGCGGCGATAAAACGCTTCCGCCCTATCATGATGACGACGTTCGCCGCGCTGCTTGGCGCGCTACCGCTCGCGCTCGGCCACGGCACCGGTGCGGAGATCCGCCAGCCGCTCGGATATGCGATCGTCGGTGGCTTATTGGTATCGCAATTCCTCACGCTCTACACGACGCCCGTGGTCTACCTCGCCCTGCACCGCTTCAGCCGCAGCCGCGCGCGGAAGCTGACTCCGCTCGGCGTGGAGCCCGCGATCGCGGCGGAATAGGTTTCGCCCTAAACGTCTACCGCATTGCGCGCGATGATATTGCGATAGAACGCGGCGCTGAGCTTGGGCGTCCGGCGCAGCGTGTCGAAGTCCACGCGGTAGAGCCCGAAGCGCTTGTCGAAGCCGTAGATCCATTCGAAATTGTCCATCAGGCTCCACAGGAAATAGCCGCGCACCGGCACGCCTTCGGCGGTGGCGCGCTGCAACTGCGTCAGATAGTTGCGCAGGTACATGATGCGGTCGAGGTCGTAGACATTGCCGTCGGCAGCGATCTTATCGTCGGCGGATGCGCCGTTCTCGCTGATATAGATCGTATCTATGTTCCAGATTTTCGCCGAGAGCTTGGGGACCCAATAGGCGGTCTCCGGGCCCACCCTGAGCCAGTCCGAATTCATGCGTGGGAAGGAGGCCGGAAAAGGCAAAACGTCAAAGCCCGGCGCCTTCTCGGACGCAACCACGTAAAATTGCGGCGCGTAGATGTTCAAGCCGACGAAATCGTTAGGCGAAGAAATGATCTTCAACTCGTCGTCGGTGAATTTCGGCGCGTCTTTGCCGGCATATTTGAGAAAGGCGTCGGTGTATTTGCCGGTCAAGACCACGTTGAGGAAGCCGGCGTTTAATTCGCGCGTCGCGATCTCGGCAGCGCGAATGTTTTCGGGCGTATCGATCGCGGGCAGACACGCCGCGATATTCTCCGCCGGACCCACCTTGGTGCCGGCGCGCGCCTTGGCGCGGATCGCCTGCACGGCCAGGCCGTGACCGAGCGCGACATTATGATGGACCTGGTTCAGCGTCGCCGGCGGCAATTTAAGACCGGGGGCGTCGATACCCCAGCCATAACCGAAGTTCACGAACCTGCCGACTTCGTTGACGGTGAAGAACGACTTGACGCGATCGCTCAAGCGTTCGGCGACATAGCCGGCGTAATTCGCGAACGCTTTGGACGTCTCGCTCGACTGCCATCCGCCGACACGGTCCTGCAGCGCCTGCGGCAGGTCCCAATGATAGAGGGTCGCAAACGGCTCAATCCCGTTCGCGAGGAGTTCGTCCAGGAGGCGATTGTAGAAGTCGAGGCCTTTGGGGTTCGGCGCGCCGGTCCCGTCGGGAAATACCCGCGGCCATGCGATCGAAAATCGATAGGCTTTGACGCCGAGCCCCTTGATCAGGCCAACGTCTTCCTTGTAGCGATGATAGTGATCGTCGGCGCGGTCGCCGTTGCTGTGATCCCTGATCTTCCCCAGCGTATGGCTAAAAGTGTCCCATATCGACTGGCCCCGGCCGTCTTCCTTGACCGCGCCTTCGATCTGATAGGCGGATGTGGCGGTGCCCCAGATAAAGCCGCTCGGAAAACTGGTTGAGGCGCGCCGGTCGGATGCCGGTTGGGTCGCGCTGTCTTGTGGCGTCGCTGATGCCATGCCGAGCGCCGAGAAACCGGCCAGCCTGGCAAACTGCCGACGCGAGAATTTTCCGAACATCGACTTCTCCCGTCAGGTTCGCTCTTGGCCGGCACGGATGCTTGAAGCCGCGCTACAATGACTAATACCCGTCAATTTGATAAGCGGAAATCCTGTCGATCTGGAATGAAACCACGTTGGGCGTCGCCCTATCGACGAATCCGACGCCCTGGAAATACTTGGCGCCCATAGCGAGATTGACGATCATGTACATCGGATCATCGAAGCCGACCGGAACCTTGATATCGGACACCGGCTTGCGATCAATGAAATAGACGATGCGATCCTTGAGCCATAGCACACCGTAATCGTGGAAAGCGTCCGCCGCATCGGGCCGCAAGAAGTCAAAGCCGCAGGATTCAATCCGACCCGTCGACGGCAGCCGCCAATGCGTCGTCATCGCGAGATTGCCGGGCCGCTCTCCGCGTCCCTCCAGCACATCGATTTCGGGCGGCCAGCCGCCATCATTGGCAAGCATCCAAAAGGCCGGCCACACACCCATCCCGACCGGTAGCTTCGAGCGGATCTCGAAATATCCGTACTTTTGCGAAAACGAATTCTGCGTGGTGAGGATGCCCGAGACATATTCATTGTCGAACAGCAGGGGCTTCAGCTCAGGCGGCGTGCGGCTCGCGACGATCGAGAGAACGCCATCCCGAACCTTGAACGGGTCGAGCCCGAGCGGAGTTGTTCCTCGTCCGCCGTAGCGCGGATCGACATAGATTTGTTGTTCGCCGTTCCACGCGTCCTTGCGCTTGAAGTCCGAGCCGTCGCCGCCCCAGTAGCGCGCTTCCGGCCAGGCGGCGCCACCCGCGTAATGCGGCACCCATTTTCCACTCGCCAGCGGATGCTCGTCGAAGTCGTCCTGGAAGGTTCTGTGCAGGGACAGGAAGGCGGAGGAGATCGCATCCAGTTTTTCGAAACGACGGCATTCGATGGTTGCGGGATCCGTCGTGACCTGCAGCGCAAGCTCGGTCGGCGCGGTCTTGGGATCCTCTTGCGCAATGGCCGGCGCGAGGGCCGCAGCACAAATGATCGTGGCCAGAACTCTCGGCGTCACGTTCGTTACCCTCGATCGGCCAGCTGTTAGATAGGCAGCCGCCTTGTCGTTGCAAGCAATCATGTTAGCGCGAGCGACATGAAGACGCTGTTCGGATCGAGCACATAATCGGCAAATGGCGGGCATTCGACGAAGCCGTGCTTCCGGTAGAAGCGACGCGCGGGATCGAAATATTCCCACGAGCCGGTCTCCAGGCTGAGCCGCGAAACGCCCGCCGCCTTTGCCGCCGCGATGATGTGGCGGAGCATGGTGCTGCCGGCTCCCTTGCCGCGCATCGCTTGCGCGGTATGCATCGATTTCACTTCGCCGTGATGGTCCGACAGCCGCTTCAGCGCGCCCACCCCGACCAGCGTTTCGTCGTCCCAGATCGTCCAGATGCTGATCTCGGAAGATTTGAGCCCGGCGAGATCCAAGGCGTGCGCGCTGCCCGGCGCCGTCTGCGCACGCGCGCTGGTCACGTGAATTTGCAGGAGGTCGATGACACGGCGGTCGCCAAGGTCGCCTTCGATGATCCGCATCATGGTCTCAACGTTGGATGATGTCTGGTGGAAATGGACGAGCCGGGCGGCCTGCGCAGACATTGTCGCGGGCTGTTACTGCGTCGTGGTGATATTTTTCGAACTCGTTCAGCGAAACGGCAGAAATCCCGCACAACTCGCGATGGTCGTTGGCGTATTGGGCTACTGCACCCCATGCCATCGAAAGACGATTATACGCCTCGCAGCGCTCCGACGTCGGGACGCCTCTCGTCTGTTTCAAGGCATCTGCAGCCTCGCTGCGCAGCCGGGTCAATTCAGGGCACCGCGCCTGCGCGTTGGCCTGACTGCAAAATCCGACTAGCGCGATCATCGCAAGGGCTGGCACAGCCGACACTGCCAAACTCGCACCTATTCCTTACACATGCACCGCGCTGCGCACGCGGCCGGCGTTGCCGAACACGCGCAGATAACGCTCGACTTCGGACTCATCGCCGGTCGCCTTTTCCGGATTGTCCGAGAGTTTCACCGCAGGCCGGCCGTCGACGGACGTCACCTTGCAGACAATGGAGATCGGGTCGAGGTCGCTCGAACCATCCGGCGCGCAGCCGATGAAATCGTTGGTGAGGTTGGTGCCCCAGCCAAAACTGATCCGCACCCGGCCGGCAAAATGCCGGTAGGTCTCCTCGATCGATCCGACGTCCATGCCGTCTGAAAACACCAGAAGCTTTTCCTTAGGATCCCGCCCCTTGTCCTTCCACCATTTGATAATTTCCTCGCCCGCCGCGATCGGCGGCGCGCTGTCCGGCCGAAAGCCGGTCCAGTCCGCCACCCATTCGGGGGCGTCGCGCAGGAATGCCCTCGTGCCGAAGGCATCGGGCAGCGCGATCAGGAGATTGCCGCCATAGGTATGGCGCCACTGATCGAGAATCCGATACGGCGCCGAGCGCAATTCGTCGTCGTTGTTGGCGAGCGCGGCGGCGACCATCGGCAATTCATGCGCGTTGGTCCCGATCGCTTCCAGATCGTTGTCCATCGCCAGCAGCACATTGGAGGTGCCGGTGAAGGAAGCGCCCAAGCCTTCCTTGACGGCTTCGACGCACCAGCGCTGCCACAAGAAGCCGTGGCGCCGCCGCGTTCCAAAATCTGAAAGGCGCAAATCTTCCAGTTTGCGCAGCCGCTCGACCTTGGTCCAAAGCTTGGCCTTGGCGCGGGCATAGAGGACATCGAGGACAAAACGGCCTTGTCCCTTCACCACCTGGCGCGAGCGCAGCTCGTTGAGGATGGCAAGCGCCGGAATCTCCCACATCGTGGTGTGGGTCCAGGGCCCATGGAAATGCAATTCATACTGGCCATCCACCTTGCGTAGCTCATATTCGGGCAGGCGGAAGCCGGCGAGCCAGTTGATGAAGTCGGGCGAGAACATCTGGGTCTTGCCATAGAACGTATTGCCAGCGAGCCAGATCAGCTCCTTCTTGGAAAAGCGGATGGCGCGGGCGTGATCGAGCTGGGCGCGCAACTCGCCCTCGTCGATCACTTCGGCCAGACGCACGTGCCGGCTGCGATTGATGACCGAGAAGGTGACGCGCTGTTCGGGATAGAATTCCCGGATCATCTGCTGCATCAAAAGCTTGTAGAAATCGGTATCGAGCAGGCTGCGCACGATCGGATCGAGCCGCCAGCCGTGATTATAGGTGCGGGTTGCAATGTCGGTCAGGGTCATGTGCAAACCCTATCCCGAGGTGCGCCCTGCAACCAGTGGGTTTCGGTATGGGGGATAGGGGTTGCAGGGCCGCGAGCACATCAACCGACGGCAAACGAAAAGATCAGTAAAATCAATGACCTTGATCTGCACCTGAGCGCTTTATCGCGGTAGCGTGTTGAGCCGTGCGGCAGACGAATTTGGCGGCATGCGCTTTGGGCTATTCCCGCCCTTGCGCGCTTTTTTACGTGCCTGGCGCGGACGGCGCGTGCTCGAGGAAATAGAACAGGCCGGTCGCAAGAGCGGTTGTGACCGGCAGGGTCAGAATCCACGCCAGCAGGATGCGGTAAACCGTCGTACGTTGCAGTCCGCGGGAGCGGCGATCCGCCAGCATCGTTCCGGCGATGCCGGATGTCACGATGTGCGTCGTGCTGACCGGCAGGCCGCTAAAGCCTGCCGTTCCGACCAGCAGCGCCGAAACCAGCTCGGCCGAGGCCCCTTTGGCAGCGGTGAGGTGCGTGCGTCCAAGCCGCTTGCCGAGCGTGTCGACGATGCGTTTGTAGCCGAACATGGTACCTATGCCGAGGCAGAACGCGCTCGCCAGCCGCACCCAGTACGGCGCGTATTCGACGCTACCGCGCAATTCCTGATGCACCTTGCCGGCCTCTGCCTTGTCCTGCGGGCTCGCGCGATCGTTGCGCTGCACCTTTTTCATCTCGGCCATCACGCGATACACGTCGTTTCGCAGACCGGCTTCCTGGGCGGCACGCTTCGAGGGTTTTGCCGCAGCGTAACTGTTCAGGAGAGAGACTGGCTCCGGCCGGTCGAGCGCCCGCGCCGGATCGAAAGCGCGGGCAGCATCTGTCAGGTTTTCAAGCGACTGCAAAGCGAGGCGTTTCTCGTCGTCGCCGAATTTCTCGACGAGCGGCGCTGCCGGTGCGGCTCGGCGTCCGAGATCGGCGATCTCCTGCGTGGCGCCCGGGTTGAGGGCATAGGCTGCCGGAAACAGCCCAATGATCGTCAGCATCATCAACCCGATGCTTTTTTGGCCGTCGTTGGTGCCATGCGAGAAGCTGACGCTGGTGCAGGTGAGGATCAGCACGGCGCGGATCCACCATCGGGGGGCCTCTCCTGGCACCGGCGCTTCGAACGGATGTGGGTCCCGGATCGTGTACTTGGCCACGAGGTAGAGACCGCCCCCGAGCAGAAGACCGAGGACGGGCGAGATCGCCAGCGCTCGGAGCACGGTCCACACCTGCGACCAGTCAATCGTCTGGCTGATCGGGCGCGCCGCCATCAACGCATTGCCAAGGCTGACGCCGATCAACGCGCCGATGATGCAATGCGAACTGGAATTTGGAATGCCAAACCACCATGTCGCGATATTCCAAAAGCATGCCGCAGCGAACAGCGCGACCAGCATGGTCACCGCCGGGGAACCATCGGGCGGCGACAGCACATCGGGTGGCAGCAGTTCCACGAGCGCATAGGCGACTGCGATGCCGCCGACCAGCACGCCGACGAAGTTCATGACACCCGACCAGATCACCGCCGGCGTCGGCGCAAGCGAATTGGTGTAGATGACCGTGGCGACGGCGTTGGCGGTATCGTGAAACCCGTTGGTCGCCTCGAACGCAAAAACCAGGATCAGGCTGACGACCAGGATGGCGATTGCGACATCAGAGGACGGGACGATATTGGAAAGCATGAGACAGCATCGCGCTGGGACCGTTTTATCTCAACCATCGGGCGGACTTCCGGTTCCGCTTGCGTGTTGAGCTCGCCCACCGCTGAGAATGACAGCTCCATGACAAGCTGCTTCAGCCCGAGGGCGCAATGGTTTTTGCGTATGGCGCCGAGGTAAACGAAACTGCTGATTCCGCCGACAGAACTTGTGCCTTGTCCCGACGTTAGCGGCGACAGCGAGAGATTAAGGTTCGGATAATCCGGATTACGCAGAAGCTATCCGGCGCTCGTTAAGGATTATTTAGGAATCAGCGCTACGGCTTGAACCGCCACTTCTGAAGAGCGGGGCCGACAGCATGACTGAGCTTGATATTCTAAGTCGCAAAATTCATGAGTTGAGGGACTGGCAGACCGCAGCTTGGCGACGGGTTGCCGATCCCGTTCTCACGGTATTCGAACGCCGCGAAATTCGAAACCATATCAAAGAGAGTGATGGGGAACTGCGTCGCTATTTGGCGATGATGTCTGATCGGCTCCGCCTCCAAGCCCGCGCGGTGGAAAAGGCCGGCGACAGCTTTGCAAAACTTGAATTCCGACTTCTCGCTTAAAGATTGCCGTTCGGCATTGGTGGTCAGCCGTGGTGCCCAGCCTATTCCGCGCTCGCGCCCATCATCCTGCGTCCTCGCACGTCGCCTTCGACAACCCTTGGATATGTTATTCAGGTCACAGAATTCCCGGCGAATCAGGATTAGGTTGGTGTGGTATGGCCGCAAACAAGGTAACGGCGGTACACGAGCTTGGCTTCTCCTGGCCAAGGACCACTATGAGCCGTCTGGGTGAGAACCCCGCGGCTCTTTTTCTGTTGCCTTGTTGAATTTCGAACGGCTCCCATTGTCTCTTCGAGTGAGCTTTGCCCAACCTATGTGACAAGTTTTCTGAAAAGACCTGCTCGCCCCAAGCTAAAAAATTCTGAAGGACCCTGTCTCGAAATTGTGCGCTGAGCTAGGCTGCCTTCGACGGGACGGCGCTTTTGCTGCACCATTCGCTATTGGTCGCCAGAAACCGAATCCGCTACTCGTTACGCGAAGTCTTCATGCTCGCTTACGTTCGGCGAATACTTTCCGAGGGGGGAATATGACCACCAAACATGTTTGCGTTGCAGCGATCATCGCGGTTCTGTTGCAATTTGGCGCGGGAGGCTTGGCGAGCGCCGCGTCGCCAGGCAAGCGCGCCGAGATCGGCACGGCGTTTCCCGACCACTTCCCGGTGATCATGAATTTCTATCTCGGCAAGCCGGTGATCGGCTTTGGCTCCGACATCGGCCGCGTCGAGCGCGTCCCCGTGATCTTCCTTCACGGCAACAACGATTCTCCTTATCCCACCGCCTGCAACCCCTTTGGGCGCATCCAAGCCTTCGCGCAATTTTTTCTCGATCACGGCTACCACCCGCGTGAGCTCTGGGGGCTGGGTTATCAAGGCGATCAGTGCGACCTGGCGCAGGACAATACAATTCGCTCAGGCATCTCGCACACGACAGCTGCGGCTGTGCCGCTGCTGCGCCAATTCGTCCAGGCGGTCCTCGACTTTACCGGCGCCAAGCGCGTCGACATCGTCGCCCACAGTCTCGGCGTGACCGTGGCGCGGGAATGGATGCTGCAGGACAATGCCTATCGCACGGTTCGGGCGCTGGTCGCTATCGACGGGCCCAATCACGGCATCATCGACTGCTCGCCGAGCCCCGCCAATTTCTACCAGCTCGTGAGCGGCGGCGGCTTCACGCCGCGCAGCTCGGTCTGCGACGAATACGGTTCCGACCACACCCAGTTACTCGCGGTCCTGAACGCCGCGGGCGAGACGCCTCCTCCAACGCACTACCTGGTCATCCGCAACAAGCCGGGAGCGCCCGACTTCGTCTACAACAGCCTGCCGGACGGCATTTTCCCGGGCGTTCCGGCCGAGGATCGCGACGGCACTCCGCATGATTTCACCGCCAGCGCCGGTCTCGCCGGCGCCAAGACAATCGAACTTGTCGGCCAAGGGCAATACGACACGATCCTCTCCACCGCCCATCTCGGGATCCTGAACTCTCCCGACGCGCGCGATGCCGCCCTGCAATTCTTGACCTCGCTACGAGGTCGGGCCGATCAGGAAGGCGAAGATTAGAGCAAGGCTCTCGCGCGCCGGCATCGGAGAGTATTTCAGTCCGGAATCCTTACCTGCCCGGCCGTAAACGTGATCTGCGCGCTCAGAGGTGGGGCGTTGGCGATCGGCGGCACATTGGCGATGGTGATTGCAGGTGCGCCCGGGCCACGCGGCGTCGTGTGCACGACTTGGCTCGGCGGCAGCGCCCCTCCGTGTCGCAGATGGTCGTACATCAGATCCATTGCCTGGATGAAATAACGATGCAGTGGAATGAGCAAAGCGTTGTACGTGGGGAATTGGTTGAAGCTGTCGAGATGCTGTGCGTTCGTCACCTCGTAATAATGCAGCGGGCTCAGCGAACCCTCGACCACATGGTTGAGTCCGAAATAGGCGCGCGAGGCGAAATTCGGCGGCAGGATGCCGTCGTTCCGCCCGGTCACGAGGATCGAGGGAATCTGATGCAGGTTGCCTGAAGCAAGGATATCTTCCACCCCCTCGGCGATGCTGTGCGCCTGTCTCGCCGCCGTTGCGTCGAGCTGAGCGCCGGTTACGGCATCGCGGCCGATCGCAAGCGAACGCAGGCAGAGCGCGCCACCGAGGTTCTGATCTGGCGTGGAGACACGATCTTCCTTGGCGCCGCCCGTTGCGGCATTGTTGATCAGGCTAATGCCGCTCGTTGGCGGAATGCCATTGCTGCTGCCGAAGATTTGCGCCTCGCCGGCAGGCGCTAGCGGGCCAGGGACGCCCGCCGTCGTCGCGCCCAAACTGTAATTGCAGAGATTGTCGAGCACGCTGGCGCGACCATAGGCATTGGCATAGGTCATTGAGATCGACTGCGACACGTAAGCAAACCAATAACCAGGCTGCACCACGTTCTGCTCCGGCAAGATACCGAACTTATTGATGATCGCCTGCGCTTCGTTGGCCTGGTCGGCGGTCGTGGTTGACGTCAGCAAGCCTTTATCGTGGAGACTGGCGCAGCGCGCCGCGCCAGCCGCCGGAGGGACGAGGTTGAGGGGTGCCGTCGCGTTGGCCGGCGCGACATTGGCGCAACCCTGAAACACGTTGACTAATGTGATGTAGTCGATCAGTGGCCGGCTGTGCGCCTCGAGCGGCTGGCCGCTGCCTTGCACAATCGTGAACTTCGAGGTGAACTTCGGATTGACGTTTGGCTCGCCGACGGCGAGGCCGTCGATGAGGTGATCCCGATCCTGCTCCACCGCGCGTACCGACGCGCCGCCGCCGTTCGAAACGCTCGAGGCGATCACGATGGTGTTGCGCTTGTTGATCACGATGCCGCGGCCTTCGAATTTCTCGTTCAGCACCTTGAAGGCGAACTTGATCGAACTCAGCACATTGTCGCCCCAGTCCTTTTCAGGGTTTTGCTGCGAATGCGCATGCTTGAAGGCGAATCGGTTTGGCGTTGCCGCATTGAACGCCGCCCGCGCGCTGCCCGAGACGGCCGCTGTGAAGTTCGAATCGTCGCCCGCCTGTGCGGCATCGGCGCGCTCGCCCCGGATCAGGTCCACCGTGTTGTTCTGCAGATCATGTGCGCCGGTGCCGGTGCCTTTGTCCGTGTAGGCGACGGCGCAGCCGTGCTTAAGGCCCCATTCCCCGGCGGTCGCGATCGCGCCGTAGACGCCGCGCGAGCCGGACGAAGGCGCCGCGATGATGCAACTCGCCGAAGGCACGAAGCGGTCCGGTACCTGAACCATCATGGTGACGCGATTGCGCCCGTCCCTGCCCCGCTCGAAGGCGACGTATTCGTCGCCCGCGACCAGGCCCTCGCTCGATGTCACCGTGCCGTCTGCCATCACGTCCGGGCCATAAAGCGTGCCGTAGCCACCACCCGGCGTCGGATCGACCAAGGCGCGGTAATTGTTGTAGATCGCGAACCGGCGCAGTTCCTCGGCCGTGGGATTGAGCGGATTGACGAAGCCGGGCGGTGTCGCAGAGCCTAGCCCCGTCTTGCCGAGTCCGGCCGTCAGGAGGTCGTTCGTCACGCCGTCATAGTGAGTGTGCAGGACACCTTCATCCTCGCCCGCCACGGCGCGCGTGTTCGTGACGACGACGGCAAGCGCCAGAAGCGAGGCGGATGCTTGGCGGCAAGCCGGGCAGTCCTGAGCATGATCTTCTCCCTTGCGGTGCTGGTTGTGACGTCCAGCTTCCATGCGTTTCAGCCAAGACTACCAATGAACTTGTGTCAACCCGGCGACAGCCTGCTGCTCGCAAGGGCGACGGAGATTCCATCGGCAATCGGTACCTTGCTCCAGTGCTCGCCAGGGCGCCGTCTTGCCGGGCGCACCGATAAGCCCGCAGTAGAGTCGGATGGTGCAAATACCGATTCGATCTTTCTTTGCGGAAACGATTTGCCCAGAGGCTGCTCATCTCCGGATAGCAAATGCGAAAGCGCAGTTCCTCCGGCAATGGCGCAAATCAGTATCTGCGATCAACTTCAAATAGATGATATGGCGGGAGCGCCCCGGAGGCGCGCGGGAAGCGTTTTGCCGTCGGCCGCTACTGTCGCGGTACCAAGCGGCTATCAAACGAATAGTCCACTACCGAATACTTGAACGACACGCCCTCCGGATCGCGCTCGGCTTCAGTTCGACTTGGTTCTCTGAGTAAGCGATGCGTTGTGCGTGCTATCGCGAGAAACTATTGGTGCCCAGCGCGCACGATCTTCGAGCTCGGCCTGAGCTCGCCGCGCTCGAAGGGGTTGACGAAGATGCCATTGGGCCCCGGCGCCGACCGGGACGGGGCCCACGACCTCAACTTCAATCGCCGCTTGGCGGCCTGGAGAAGACGGCGATACAGCCGGTCAAGCAGTCAGGGTACACGTTGTTCGCGCCCAACGGGACGAAGATGTGATTGTTCTTGGCATCGACGGCTACCGAATGCGCGGTGCTGGCGGGATGCGCTCCGGTGCCGATGATAGCCGGCACGTTGAACGTCGGTACCAGCTGTCGCAGCTCTTTCTCCTCCGCATCGATAACGCCAAGAATTGCGGCACCCTGCGCGTCGGCGGCCCCACTGAGATCGAGCGGTCGCAATGGGCTTGTGGAAGACGCCGTGTAGTAATGGCCGTCACCGGGGTTGAACCAGACCTCGTCGCCAACACCGACGCCAACGACGGCGGTGGCTTTGCCACTGGCCACGTTCAAGATCACCTGGATTGGCGCGGCGGTCTTGGGGTCCGTTGCGCTCCAAAGCCCTCCTGCCGTATCGAACACGGTGTTGCACCCGACGAGGAAGTCATGGTCTGGGCCTTTGCTGAGCCCGGCAGGCGAGCAAAACGAGATCGGGAAAGTGCGGTCGATTTTGCGCGTCGCTGGGTTAATGCGTACGACTCCTCCGCTCGCCACGTTGGGCCCGATTTGGGGGATCGAGAGATAGAACTTGCCCGTCTCCGGGTCCCACTGTGGTTGTTCGGCACCGCCTTGCGCGTCGACGCCACCAACGGCATTGAAGATAATCCGGTCCGGAGCAATCACCCCCGGAGACGGCGCCGTCGGCTGAGTCAGCCCGCAAGTCATCGGATCGACCTTAATGAACGTTCCGAAGGGTGGAGTATCGGCATTGTTGATTGCCAAAATCACATGGTCAGACGGATCGTAGGCCATCTCGTCAGCTCGGTTGAGATCGCCGGATGCAGTGGTAACCGCATTAACGAAAACTGGCGGATTACTCGACGTGTTGAACGAAACAACGCGACTCGGTGCATCGGTCACGAATAGACAATGCCCGCTGGACGTTACGCCGTTGGGACCGGACGTGCCGTTGATCCCCGTGAAGCCTTTGAACCCGCCTTGCAATTGCGTTACGAAGGTACCCTTTTTGGTGTCGACGACATCAACCACGGCGTTAGAGCGGTCGGCGAGATAATAGGTTTGGGTGGGTTGATCGACCCAGCTGATGTCAAAGACAAAGAGTTTTCCTGTCGAATTGAGTGCGGTTCCGGGAACCGGAATCGTTTTTAGCAGACTGACCGCTCCTCGATCAGCTCGACCATCGTTGTCCCCGCTCCACGCGAGCGTCGCGACCGGCAGCAAGTTCGCGGCAACCGCGAGTGCCAAAGCCGTAGACCAGGGATGTTTCTTACGAATCGCAAATTCGTACCTGTTCATGCTTTCCTCCCTTAAAAGAAAGTGGTGCGCCGGATTGAGGAAGTATCTGAAGAAAGACTGACCCATCCGCGCGCATTCATGCAGTGCACTGGAAGTACGCGGAAAGGCGCATCGCTTGCGGCGTGAACCATGAGGTAACCCCCGCGTGTTGTTGTCCGCCCATCCGACTTCGCCAGGGCGGCAAATGTCGCGAACGGTTGAAGCCAGCATTTTTCTGAATGCTGGTATACAAAGCGTAACATGACTGATGCCATGAACAACAGGTTTCTCTCCGCGGTGATTGCTCGGTGAGCAAGCGCAGCAACGCACGATAGGTGCGAGCTACATTGTCCTCTGACACAAATTCCTAAATCTGTTCGCCACCCAGTGGGATAGCTTCGGCTTGCCATTGGGAGTCTCGGTGAGATTGAAAATGTTGCAGCGCGCGCAAACTCGGCGCCCCGCGGTTCACCAGAGCGTTTGCCGCGATGCAAGAATGCCGGAACGTCTGTGAAAGCCCGGGCCGAATGGGGCTCGCACACCAACCGTTCATGTCCTCGACGACGCAACGAACCTGCAGAGACAGGGCCAACCCTGTTTGCTAACGCTACTGCCTCCACTCGAGATCGCGTGTAGCGACATTGGCACAGCGTGTTGCCAGAGTTTCGCCGCTGCAGCCCCGTCGGTCATCCCGGAAGCCCCTCACTGGCGCCGGCGCCGATAGCCGATAGCCGATAGCGCTGGTCACCGATTCCTTGATCGAGTACCCCGGAGCCTCAGGCGAGTTCACGCCATCCCGCCTTGGTGACGATTACGCTAAGTGTGCTACGCTGGTCGTCCTAAAACAAAACCTAGGGAGGACTGACAATGCTACGACCCTATCTCGTGGGCGCGGGCATCGGCTTCAATCGTTGCAGCTGGAACACACCACGATCAACTCGGCGACTGACAACACGAGCGGCGTGTTCATTGTCCCCGGCTCCAATCCCCCGCAAACACTCACGGGCTTGCCGGCGTTCTGTCGTGTCACGGCAACGCTGACGCCGACCTCCGATTCCGCCATCAAGATCGAGGTGTGGCTGCCTGAAGGCAACACCTGGAACGGCCGATTCCTCGGCACCGGCGGCGGCGGATTCCAGGGCGTCATCACCTATAACGAGCTCGCGCTCGGCATCCAGGCGGGCTTTGCTTCCGCCAACAGCGATCTTGGCACCGGCGTGTCCGGCTGCAGCCCGCTTTTCTGCGGTTCGGACGGCAACAAGGGCAACCCGCTGGCGATCGCATTCGGCGATCCGGCCAATCCCTCGACGGGCCTGTTCGGACATCCCGAGCGGATCAAGGATTTCGGCTACCGCGCCATCCATTTGATGACCGTGCAGGGCAAGCAAATCACGGATGCGTTCTATCAGCACGGCGCGAACAAGGCCTACTTCGCGGGCTGCTCGACCGGCGGCCAGAACGCGCTGATGGAAGCGCAGCGCTTCCCCAACGACTATGACGGCATTCTCGCCGGCGCACCGGCCTTCAACCGCACCCATCTGCACATGGCGGGGCTTTCGCAGTGGCAGAACACCCACGCGACGCCGGGTCGTTTCATTGTGCCGGGCCAGATGACGCTGATTAACAAGGCCGTCATCGCGCAATGCGTCGGCCAGGATGGCGGGGCCAAGACCGACCAATTCCTCACCGATCCCCGCGACTGCCATTTCGACCCGAAGGTCCTTCAGTGCCAAGGCGGGAATGTCCCACCCGCGTGCCTGACGCCCGAGCAGGTCACGACGATACGGAACTACTACGACGGGACCCGCGACCCCGTGAACGGCCAGCTCATCAACCCCGGCTCCCAGCGCGGCAACGAGACCGACGATGTGCGCGCGCTGGGCTTGGCGCTACAGGAGCAGCTTCCGGAGCCGGCCTTCGACGGCCTGTTCTATTGGGTGTACGGCGCTGGCTTTGGCATGCCCGGGAGCGCCACGAACTTTGCGAATTTCGATTTTCACCACGACGTCGACACTGTCGATGACCAGCTCGAAAAGGTGCTGAACGCGACCTCGACCGATCTCAGCGAGTTTCGCGAGCATGGCGGCAAGCTCATTATGTATCACGGCTGGGCCGATCCGCTGATCCCATCGCAAAGCAGCATCAATTACTTCAACGCGCTGGTGAAAGACCACGACCAAGGATTCCAGCCGGCGGGCTTTGATATGGGCCGGGATCCAAATCTGCAGCGAACGCAGAGCCATGCCCGGCTGTTCATGGTGCCCGGCATGTACCACTGCTCGGGCGGGCCCGGTCCCAACACATTCGACGCGCTCACCCCACTCGTGAACTGGGTCGAAAAGGGCACGGCTCCGGACAGCATCCTGGCGACGAAGTTCGTCAACGACACGCCGCCGACAGTCGCGATGACCCGGCCGCTTTGCGTCTTCCCGAAGGTCGCGAAGTATAACGGCAGCGGTTCAACCGACATAGCTCAGAATTTCACCTGCGTAACCGACGAGGCGGATTTCAACCAGACCCCGGCGCCGAAGTTCGGGCCGTAAGTAGATGACGTGCCGACAAGCTTCCTGACTGGAAGTTTGTTGCCCCGGAGAAATCTTGTCATGAACCTGACGCGCGGCGGCATTCAGCGGTCGCGCGTTGGACCGGCCACCAGTGGCAGACACCTCGTCAACGGATCACCTCACCAGTGACCATGGTCCTGTCCGTGCGCTTGGGTTCATACGGCACTCCCGACTGTACAAAAGACGAGGCCGCGTGAAATCTGCGGCGGCGGCCGCCAAGAGCCAATTGCTCATCCCAGGCACGATATTGAGCTGTCACGATATCGAGCTATGCAGGTTCAATCGCATCGGATATTCTGAACCACGACGTAGCCGAATTTTCGGTCAGTCATTTTTATTTTGCGGCCGAAAACAGGCCTCGTCACAGATACTAACGAAGATAGTTGTCAAAGGGAGATGTTTTGATGAGAAAATCTTTGATTGCTGCCGCCATAAGCCTCGCATTTTCTGCACCGGCTCTTGCCGATGAGGAGTGCGCCATTGCGCCAAACGTCGTGAAGACCTTGCAAGCTAGGCTTGCGACGGTGGTGAATTCTCCTGACGCGAACGGAGGCTTGTTCAAGCCCAACCGGATGTGGTCAGCCATCGTCGATCGCGAAGGCAACCTCTGCTCGGTCATACGGAGCGATCCGGATGCTTGGCCTGGCAGTCGTTCGATAGCCATCGCCAAAGCCAGCACTGCCAACAACTTCAGCAACAACAAAACGGCGCTGTCGACCGCCAATCTCTACTCATTCACCCAACCGGCCAATACGGCGATAGCGACGACCTTTCCTGCGGGCTCACTCTATGGGTTGAACAATTCCAATCCGTTCAATCCGCAATTCCAGGAACAGGGGACCGGGATCGGCAGGGTTCCCGGCGGCATCATCACATTCGGTGGTGGTGTCCCACTCTACGAGGGCGGGCAGGTGATTGGCGGGCTCGGCGTCAGCGGTGACACGGCATGCGCGGATCACGCCATTGCCTACAAGATGCGCCGTCTCGCTGGGTTGGACGGCACTCCTAGCGCGGACAACATCGTGTATCTCGGGCCCGGCGAGCTGCCTCACGACGTCGGTCATCCGCACTGCTTCTTGGGCCACGACATTACGCCGTAGCGGCAGGGACAAGACGATGCTCTGGCTGGCACGCATTTCTGTCAGCCCGAGCAGCTGCGCCGCCCAAATGCAAAAGCTATTCGGCGACATGGGTGCCTTTATGAGGGCTGTGAGGGGTGCAACGGCGCAAGAACTTGAGGAATTCGCAGGGCCCAGGAGTTTGTCTTGAAACATGTTCTTACTGCCGTATTGGCGATCTCGGCGTCGGTGGCCGCCGCATCCGCACAAGTCGGAACATTTCCAAACACGGAGCCGGCACCTTCAGCATTTGGTCCCGATCCGATCCTCCAGATCACGACAATATTCCAGGCGCGAATTGAAGGATTGGCGGACGCGCGCGATGTGCCCACCACAGCGGCGCAGGAGATGGCGCGTCGGTCCCTCTACAACATGGCGGCCAATGAGTGCACGATGCTGGCTGAGTTTTGGCAGGCCGATTGCCGACTCAGCTCATTTGACGTCTACGTACCTGTTGCTGAGATCGGCGGGCCCGAGGTGCCGCCCCATGTTGCCTCGATGTTTGGTCGGGCGGTATATGGACTCAGGCTGACCTCGTTGCCTGGACGATAGGCCCTGCATCGTAACACACGCTTTTGCCCCGTGCGCCGCGATAGGTCGGATGTTAAGACATCTACACGGTGCTCCGGGGCAAGATCACGACCACCCCACCCTGTGCCGGCGCCTACTTTTCCGGAGCCCACTTCATATTTCGCCTAGACCAAGACTAGACTAGCGCGCTACTCGCGCGGCTTCTCTTCTGAGTTTTCTGTATCATGGATGCCCTTCCGAGCGCTTCGCGCTTCTTGCCTATGGTTGCGAACGCCTCCCTCGCCCTGCTCTGTCTCGCGAGCCTGGTGCTCGCCGTCACAGATTTGCGCCGCGGCATCATT
Organism: Alphaproteobacteria bacterium; assembly: GCA_005884765.1. GTDB lineage: Bacteria > Pseudomonadota > Alphaproteobacteria > Rhizobiales > Xanthobacteraceae > Bradyrhizobium. Next base: position 9,424 of record VAZV01000223.1, on the reverse strand, counting down.
CCGGACTGGGCCAATCTTCTGATCGCAGTCGTGGGCCTCGCCAGGGCTGTCCTGCTCGAGAATCTTGCGGCGGCGCTTGCCGCGGGCTGCGAAGGCATCGCCGTCGGCGCGGTCGTGTGGCTGTTGCGGTGGCTCTTCTTCCGGCTGCGAAAATATCAGGGGCTTGGCCTTGGCGACGTCAAGCTGCTCGCCGCATCAGGCGTCTGGATCGGAATTGCCGGCGTGCCCGTACAGCTATTGGTGGCATCCTTGACCGCGCTTGCGGCTGCAGGATTTATGCGCCTCAGCGGGCATGCGATGACGCGGCAGACATCGCTGCCATTCGGCCCTTTCCTTGCGCTGGGACTGGTAACGGCGTTCGCGCTCCAGCAAGCGGGCTGGATGAACGGATTGACCGACGGATGATCCGAAAAAACCGTCAGCCATGTTTAGAAAAGGTATGCGCAAAAGAAACGCGAGGGTGCATCGCGCCCTAGCGACGTGGAACTCGCTGCGGAGCGTCCGCAATTCCCTGCGTCGCCACGCTCTCGACCTGGCCGGGCGCTGAACTGAGTGCCCGCGCGCCGGCCTGCGGCAAGGTCAAGATCGTAGTCAGCTGATCGTGCTCCAGCGTCACCTCGCGGCCCTGCACCGCGCGCAATTTCCAGCCTTGATAGTCTTCGCCTATCTTCAAGCGCAAAGCAGCCTTGGTGGTTGGGTCGACAAAGATTCCAAAACTCTCCTCGTCGCCGGCAATGGTGCCGACCAGCGACAATTGCGGACGTTCGACGCGCGGCGGCTTCGGCGGGGGCGGCGGCGCGCGCGGCGGCGGCGCGGCAGCGACCGCGGGGGGCGGCGGCCGGCGCGACGGCGAAAAGATCGGCCGCTCGCGCGTGACCGACAGACTTGAAAGCGGAATTTCCCAGAGCGGATTGGGGCTAAGCACGCGCTCCGGAGCGGGAGGCTGCGCTTCCGGCGGTCGCACCGTGATCACGGGCGCAGGCGTCGCCGGCTGGTCCCAGACGGTCGAGATTGACGGCGCGTCCGCACGACGCGGGGCGTCAACGTCAGGAGCGTCGGTCGGCAGCGCAAGGGTCACGGCGGGAGCTGCGAGCGCGGTCGCAGCCATCAGTGCGAGGGCTGCGCGGCGTTTGCCCTTCGTGTGCGACCTCAAGATTTCGCGGATTGTCATTTTGCACCTTGCCATTGCCCGGAAACGCTCAACAGCACGCGCAGCTTGCCCTCGCCGGAGGAGGCGAAGCTTGCAGGCGCCTGCACGGAGAGTTGCTCGATGAACAGGAAGGGCTGGCCAGCCTCCAGGTCGTAAACCAATTGCTGCAGCTCCGGCTGGTCAATGTCGCAGCTTGCGATGATGGTAAGGAAGCCGGACTTGGCTTGTGTGCCCTGCAGGTCAATCTGGGACGACAGCACGTTGCCACCGAGTTTTGTCACTACAGCGGTCACGCGGTGCAATAGAGCTGCGCCGGCGACCGTCACGGTCTCACCTTCCAGGAACGGCGAACCCGCGGGTGCCGCAACGCCGATGCCTTGCCCGCGGCCCGTGGCCAGCTTCCGACCCTCGAGTTGCTCGAGCATCGTCCTAAGGCCGGCGACCTCCGCACGCTGTTTGAGAATATCGGTGAAGGAGCTTCCAATCACCAACAGCAGCAGGAACATCACGCAAAGGTATGAGCCTGCTGCAAAAATCGGCGCGGCCAGAAGCTTTCTCAGGGTCGGGTTCTGGTTCATGAGCCGGACCCGAAATAGGGCGTGATGTGCGCCTCGATGTGGAAGCGTTCGCCCTGTTCGTCCTGGCCGCGCGTGGTCGGCGCAAAGAAGGTCGCGCGGGCGAACTGCGGCGACTGCTCCATCAGCTTGATGAGCGAGGGCGCATCCTGCGTCAGGCCCACGACCTGCACCTTGTCGCCCTCGATCCTGAGCTCCGTCACATAGGTCGTATCCGGCAGCGCGCGGGAGATCGCCTCCAACACCATGACGCTCGAAGGCTGCGTCTGTTTGCGCTTGGCAAGCAGCGTCTCCGCGGACCCGCCCCCCTGATTGGCGCGCAGCGCACCGCGGCGCTGCGCGCTCTGCCGCGACAGGTCCTGCTGCTCGGCGTCGAGCGCGCTGCCGACGTAGCTTGCAACCGCGAGCGACGCCGCTGCCGCCAGCGACGTGCCAAGCAGTATCCGGCGCGCCAGGCGCGGCACGTCGATCGCGGTGCCGGCACTTTCCAGCGACCGCTGAAACACCTTGATCGGCTCCCTGGGTTGCGACGCGTCGCCCGGATCGACCAGACCCGCAACGGATGCGGCCCCGACGCCCGCGGCAAGCCTGAGCAGCGGCTGGATCCTCGGCTGCGAAGTCGCCGCGACAATCAGCGCGATCCGATCGCCCGCGATCGGCTCCGGCGCAGTGATGCCGAACACGGCATCGGCTGCCGTCCACGGCGTCAGGCGGTCGACCTGGGCGCGGACCATGCCGTCGAGGAAGTCAGCTGCGGCCTTTGGAAAGTCGATCGTGCGGAACAGCACCTGGTCCGACCGCATGACCACTTCGATGCGGCTGCCCCGCAATGCCGCCTGCCATTCACCGCCGAACGCCGGCTCGGGCCTGCCGTTCACCAGGCGAAAGGAAAATGGCCGCAGGACGGCGCCCTTGCGCGGCGAGATGACGCGCGCAGTGAAATTGCCAGGCTCGCCCTCGACAAAAAGGACCCGCCGCCGCGGCGCGAATCCGGTCACGATCGCCTCGATCGCAGCGGCAACGGCGGCTATCCAGACTGCGAATAATTCCTTCAGCTCCGACAGCATCGCCTCTCGTCTCCCCTCACACTTTCGCCGGCGCGCGCCTAGGCGCCACGACGTTGTTCTGCCACGAGAGCACCCGGTAAGGATCCTCCTCCCCCTGCAACGAGATCACGACCTCGGAGGCGTCTTCCCGGCCGTTCGGAAACCGGACGCGGATTCTCAGGCGATAGGCCTGGCTCTTTTGCGTGATCGCGTTGCTCTTGGCTCCGCCGAGTGCCGTCGCAATCGCCTGGGGGTCGTTGGGCAGCGATCCCCGATCGTTCAGAAATTGCCTGAGCACCAGCGGCGTCATGCCGGGGAGCGCGGCAACAACTTCCGCCGGCGCGTTGAGCACATCGACACCGGACTCACCGGAGAACACGGTGACGAACGGCAGCGCGCGCTCGACCAGCACCGGCGGCAGCCCAAGCACAAGGCCAAGCTCGTTGACATGGGCAAACGGCGCCTGCCGCGGTCCATAGGTGCGGCCCACCGCACGATAGAGCGCTTCCTCGGCGCCGGCGCTCGCCGTAGTCGCTTTTGTCCGCCAGCCAACGATGCGATCAGCAAATTGCCCTGCATCCTCAGCGGACGCGCCGAGCACCGCGAACAGGCCGGCGAGCAGCTCCTTTGGCGCGGCATTGAGATCGATCCGCGCCGCCTCCGAGACAAAGAAGACCGCAAGATCAGCGCCATTCAGCCGCGTTTGAAATGAACCCTGCGCCGGCCGCCCATCCTCGCCCGCGAGCCGCAATTGGTAGGCAGTGAGTTCGACGCCTGCCGAGACCAGCGCTTCCGCCTGAAGCGCCGTGTCATTCAGCGCAAGCGCCCGCGCCGAATTGGACAGATACACCGAGAAGATCATCGCCAGCGCCGCCAACGCGGCGAGCAGCCACAACACGGCGACGATCACGAAGCCGCCCTCGCCCTCAGTCGAGTTATCCATCCTGACGCGCGCCATCACGAGCCGCCCTGCTTTGACCCGCCGCCGGTGCGTTTGCTGTCGTCCTTGGCATCATTGACATCGTCAGCTTGGCCACCGCCTGATTTAGCAACACGAGCGGGTGCGTTGACATGTATCGGCGTGACAGTCGAGACCGATAGCACTCGCTCGCTCGCGGCGTCCCGCAGCGTGAGCTTGATCGCCTTCGGCAGAGCATCCATTTCGTGCCAATCGTCGTGGAAAGCACCCTCCTGATCGGCATAGGCAAACGACATCCGCAACGGCACTCGCAGCAGCACCACCGGATCGACGAAATGGATCTGCCCGGATAGCGAGACATCGGAGGACAGCGGCGCAAACGGCGCGCGCGAGCGCACGGTCACGAGCCGTCCCTGATCCATGGTCTCGCCGAACCGCACCACGTCGAGGCCAATCCCGACATTGGGACCGAGCGCGGTGCGCACGAAAGTGACCGACAGCGCCGTGCCCTCGAACAGCGGCTTCTTCGAGGCGCGGCCTGCGGGCACGAACTCAGCGGCAGCGAGGTCGGCGGCGATCCGCTGCATCGAGATGCCGATGAGCTCGCTTTGCTGGATGCGCTCGAAGCCCCGATTCCAGTTCGGCAACCATTGCGCGGTGAGGGTGGCAAGCGCCGACAATATGAGACCGGTCAACGCCAGCGCCACCAGCGCCTCGATCAGCGTGAAGCCGTCTTCGCCAGGGCGTGTGCCCGCGCGCCTCCTCGTCATCGCTTTTGCCCTCGCATCAAGCGGACGGTTTCCAGATCGATCGCAGCTCCGGACGGCGACCGCACGCGGATCTTGACGAGCTCCGGAATCCAGGCGACATCGGCGTTATCAATCATCCAGCCGCCGCCGACCGGGCCGATATCGACCTGCCAGCCATAGTCGCGAATTTGTCCCGCGAGCCTGCCGGGGGCCAGCTCCTTGCGCGGCGGAATTGCGGTCGTGAGCACGGTCTGGGCGGTCTGCACGAGCGCGACGTGGTTTTCCAGCGCTCGCACGCCGCGGACGTTGGTCGACATCACATATCCGATGGCGACGATTGCGATCGCCACGACGGCGAGTGCAATCAGCACCTCCAGGATCGTGAAGCCGGCATCACTACGGCTAGTTGGCACGCGCGCTTGTTGAGACAATTTCGACCCTTCCGGTCAGCCAGTTGACGCGAATTTCGTAGGAACTGTCGAGCCGGGTCAGCGCAATGGCGCCACCGCAACTCATGCCGTCGGCAAAGAAGCTTATCGTCGAGAGCGCGGCCCGCTGCCGGCAGGTCTGCGGTAGCAGCGCTTCGAAGTGCACATCGTCGGGAATGCGGATCAGCTGCGCGGTCGCGCCGGACCGGATCGCGCGCGAAGGTGCATCCACAAGCGTCGACACGTCGACGCCGCGCCGGATCGCGGCGTTGCGATCGGCCTTCAACAGCGATGCCGCCTCCAGCGCATAGGCCTGCAGCCGCGCTTTCGACGTGTTGCGCGGCACGAACGGCAGCAGAACGGCTGCGACCATGGCGACAAGCGCGATCACGCATACCATTTCAAGGAGCGTAAAACCTCGTTCACTGGCCACATCAATGCGTTTCATAATGGTCCCGGACGCCAGCTGCGGTCGTCGGCCCTAGTCGTTGCTGGCGGAGGTCAATTTTTCGAGCGAGACGTCGGCTGCTGTCCCGCTTCCGCCTTCCTGGCCATCCGAGCCGAGCGAGATGATATCAAAGGCCGAATGCTCGCCCGGGGCGCGATAGATGTACGGATGATTCCAGGGATCATTCGGAACTGCTCCGCCCTTGAGATACGGCCCGTTCCAGGCGGCAACGCCCGGGGTGCGGCGCACCAGCGCGGCGAGCCCCTCCGAGCCCGACGGATAGCGGCCGGCGTCGAGATTGAAAAGGTCGAGCGCGCTGGCGAAGCTCTGCATCTGGATCTTCGCTGCCTTGACCTTGGACTCGCTCAGGTAATTCAGCACGCGCGGTCCGATCAGTCCCATGATCAGGCCGATGATCGTGATCACGACAAGCATTTCGACGAGGGTGAAGCCTTGCTCACCCGTCCGCCCAACGCGTTCGCTGCGGAGCCTGATATCTTCCGAATTTTTCGACATGACGATCTCCTTCGAACTATCCAACAAGCTGGGTGACCGACAGCAATGCAGTCATGACCGAAACGATCAGTCCGCCCACAACCGCGCTGATCGAGATAATGGCGAGCGGCCCGATGATGGCGACGATGCGATCGAGGCTGCGCTGCAGTTTCGCCTCGTAAAATTCAGCGACCCTTCCAGCGAGCACCGGCAACTGGCCCGTTTCCTCGCCGAGCCGGAGCATGCGCACGGCCATCGGCGGCAGACTACTCTTCCCTGACAATGCTTCGGACAGCTTGCCGCCCTGGCGCACGCGATCCGCAGCAGCCTTCCAGGTGTCGACCTTTCCGGCCACCGCCATGATGTCGACCAGAATACGCAAGGTGGCGGTCAGGCCGACGCCGCTGCTGAGCAGGACGCCGAGGTTGCGGCAGAACAGGCTAGTCCGATAATACTGAAAGATCCCACTGATGCCGGGAATGACTGCCAGGCGCGCGATGAGCGCGCTGCGCGCCTCGGCCCGGCGCAGCACGAGCCAGAGCCCCAAGACCAGGGCCGCGCCCGCAAGCAGCAGGGCCGTGCCGTTGGCGCGCATGAACTCCGAGATGCGGATGAAGAGGCTCAGCGCCGAGTCGGATTTGCCGCCGAAATCCTGCAGCACCGAGGAAAACTGCGGCAGCACGAACAGGATGAAGAACAGCATCACGCAGATCGCCGCGATCAGCACGAACAGCGGATACTGCATTGCGTCCGTAAGCTTGCGGCGCATCGCCTCGGCACGCATCCGCTCCTGGCCCAACAGCTCCAGCACCTGATCCAGCGTACCCGAAATTTCGCCGACCCTGACCAGCGCCACATACATGGGCGGAAAGAGCGTCGGATGCACGCCAGCCGCCTCTGCCAGGCTTTCGCCGGAGAGCAGTGCCGCGCGCAATTTGGCGACGACCGGCCGCAACCGGCCGACATCGGCATCGCCTGCGAGCAGTTCGAGCGCATCGTCAAGCCGGGCGCCGGCCTTCAGCAACAGCGCGAGATCGCGGGTGAAAGTCGTCACCTCGCTGCGGCTCGGCTGGCCGAAGATGCCGAAAGCGATGGACGCGGACGTGGCGCGCTTCTCTTCCACCGTCTCGATCGGCAACAGACGCAGATATTCGATGCGGGCGGCGACTTCGGTCGCGTTCGGCGCCGACAGGCGGCCGTTCACGATCTCGCCGGTCTGGGTCAGCGCGCGGTAGCGGAAATTCGGCACGGCCTACCTCGTCGTCGTAACGCGGAGAATCTCCGCGGGACTGGTGAGGCCGGCGCGGCATTTGGCGAGCCCGTCGTCGAGCATGGTGGTCATGCCAGCGCGGATCGCGGCCTGATCGATCTTCAACCCGTCGGTTTTTTCACCGATCAAGGCGCGCAGCTCGTCGTTGAGCTCGAGCACCTCGAACACGCCGAGCCGGCCGCGATAGCCATGGCCGCCGCAGCGCTCGCAGCCCGCGGCGGCATAAATGCTCTCGCCGGGTCTGAAGCCGAGCGTGGCCAGCCGCGGGTCGTCGGCAAAATCCTCTTCGCAAAGGATTCTTGACGACTTGCAGCGTTCGCAGAGCTGTCGCACTAGACGTTGCGCGATCACCGCGCGCAGGGTCGAGCGCAACAGATAAGCCTCGACGCCGAGATCGAGCAACCGCGGCAGCGCCGCCGCCGCGGTCTCGGTATGCAGCGTCGTCAGCACCAGATGGCCGGTCAGCGCGGCATGAACGGCGACATGCGCGGTCTCGGAATCGCGCACCTCACCAACCATGATGACGTCCGGGTCCTGGCGCACGAAGGAGCGCAACGCGCTGGCAAAGGTCAGCCCGATCGCGGGCTTGATCTGCGACTGGTTGATGCCCGGAATCTCGTATTCGACGGGGTCCTCGATGGTGAGGATCTTCCGGACCGGTTCATTGAGGATCGAAAGGATGGTGGCGAGCGTCGTGGTCTTGCCGCTGCCGGTCGGCCCGGTGATGACGATCATGCCATGCGGCAGCTTCAACAGCCGCCTCAGCCTTGCTTCGTCCGCGGGGGCAAAGCCGAGCCTGTCGACCACCAGCAACCCGCGATCCTTCGGCAGGATGCGGATCACGGCGGATTCGCCGTGCTGGGTCGGCATGATGGCGACACGGATATCGGTATCGGCGCGGCCGGCACGCAGGCGCGCGGCGCCGTCCTGCGGCAGTCTCCGCTCGGCGATGTTGAGGCTCGCGATGATCTTGATACGGGAGATGACGGCCTGCGGCAGCACGCCGGCGGGCGCTGCGACCTGCCGCAGCAAGCCGTCGATCCGGAAGCGCACGGTCAGCCCGGTCTGAAAGGGCTCGATATGGATGTCGCTGGCGCGCAGCTCGATGGCCTTTTCCAGGAGATCGTTGACCGCGCGCACGACCGGCGCGCCGCTGGCGAGATCGCGCAGGCTTTCGATATCGTCCTCGTGCGGCTGCCGGAAGCCGTCGATCTCGGAGGCGTCTTCCGGGCCGTCGCCCGCAAGGCGTTGATCCAGCACGACGGCCAGATCGTCGAATGCGGCAATCCTGATTTCGATCGCGGGGCCGAGAACGATCTCGGCCGCGCGTCTTGCCGCAAGGTCGGTCGGGTCCGCCACCGCAAGCAAGACGCGGCCATCGGCGGACTGATAGGGAAATATCAGGGTTTCGCGCAGAAAGCGCTGCGAGAAGGGCGAAACCAACGGCGCAGCCTTCAACATTTCCTGGAGCGTCACGCGCGATAATTTGTGAAAGCGGACCGCCTCGTCGGCGAACTCGCTGGCCGACAGATCGGTAAGCTCCCACAGCTTCCTCGTGCCCAACGGCAGGAACGCATCGTCCTGCGGCCGGTCTGTCGCAGCAGAATCGGAAGATGCCTGCACCTTCGGCGAGCGAAGATGGCCGGCATTTTGCAGATGAATTACGAATTGCGACGCACTTTGAACAACGCTCATTGGTCTAGTCCTATTGCCCCGCGGTCGCCCAAAGCATCGCCAACCGCTGGCCCTCCGCGATCTGCACGGGCGACATCTTCGATGCGACCGCGTTGCGGAGCCGTAGGAAATAGTCGCGCTCGTGCTTCGGCGCGCGCGCCGCCGCGAGATTCAACCACTTGTAGGCCAGAACGAAATCCTGCGGCACGCCATGGCCCTTGTCATACATCAGCCCGAGCATGCCTTGGCCGAACGGATTGCCCCGGATCGCGGCCTGGTAATAAAGATCGGAAGCCGTGATGTAGACCTGCGGCGCGCCATAGCCATTTTCGAACATGAAGCCGAGCAAGGCTTGCGCCTGCGCATTGCCGCGAAAGGCGAGCGGCGCCAGGAGTTGGACGACGAGGGGATAGTTGCCTCTGGCGTAGGCGGCATTGGCGGACGAGAGCGGATCGGCGCCTGCGCGGGCGACTGGAAGCAAACAGCAGGCAAGCACAAGCAGGCCGGCGAGCAGCGCGCGGGCCTTCGCCCGTGGGCGCGGCGCGGCCGCATCAGTGCACGGTATGGACCACGAGGTCATCGGTGCTTGCTCCAACGCTTCCGCGCAATTTCGAGCGCAGCTCTTCGGCGACATTATGGGCGTCGGTGCCGTCGCGGATGATCTGCGGAC
>VAZV01000222.1 GCA_005884765.1 Alphaproteobacteria bacterium | reverse complement strand
CACCATGTCCATCAACACGACATCGAACGCGCCTTGCGCGATGCGCTCGGTCGCGGCCTCGCCACGCCCGATGAATTCGGCCTGATGGCCAAGCTCGCTCAAGATCGTGTTGAGCACCACGCGGCCAAACGGATTGTCCTCGACGCTGAGCACGCGCAATGGCGGCACCTGACCGGGAGCTGCGGTCTCGCCTGCGACCGGACTCCCCGCCTCGCTCCTGGCGCGGTTCAGGCTCACCGTCAGGGTGAAGGTAGCGCCGCCGCCGCGCCGCGGCGCGACCTTGATGTCGCCGCCCATCGATCGTGCGAGCTGTTTGACCGAGGACAGTCCCAGGCCGGCACCGCCAAAGCGAGAGGCGATCGAGACGTTGGCCTGCGAGAACGGCCGAAACAGGCGCGTGATCTCCTTGAGCGTGAGACCTATCCCGCTGTCGGAAATCGCAAAGGCCACGGCGACTTTGGACTTGCCGACTCTGGACTTGCCGACTTTAGCTTTGCCGACGTTGGCCTTGCCGATTTTGGCCCTGCCGCCGCGCATCGGCGCGACCTTGAGCGCAACGCCGCCCGTGTCGGTGAATTTGACCGCATTGTCGATCAGGTTTTCGAGCGCGGCGCGCAGCCGAACGGGATCGCCGACCACCAGCGCCGGAAGCTCGTTCGATATTTCAACCTGCCACTGCAATCCTTTCGCCGCCGCGCGGCCGGCGAGCGAATCGCCGGCGTTGCGGGCGAGCGGGCGCAGATCGAACAAATCCTGGCGGACGCCGGTCGTGCCGCCGGCGTGCTTGGCAGCATCGACGAACAAGGTCGCAAGGCTCGCGAGATGCTCGGCGCCGGCCTTGATGGTGTCGACCCAGCGGCGCTCCCGCTCGTCCAGATCCGATGTCGCGAGCAGATCGCTGATGGCGAGAATTCCGGTGAGCGGCGTGCGGACCTCGTGGGCGAAGGCGGCGAGCGCCGCCTCGACCACGCCCGGGGCGGCTTTTGCGACACGTTTGCGCCGCGTCTTCGGCAGCCGCTTCTTCGGCAGCCGCTTTCTGCGCTGCAAACGCGCTCTTACCGCCATGATCCCCCTTAGCTCCGCGCCGCCGGCAGCATGCCATGGCGGCCCGCCCGGAGTCACTGAGAGCTTTTGACGGCCCCACGTCAAATCAGGGCAGGCCCACCAGACGGCGAATGTCGGCCGGTGTGGCGCCCGCCGCGCGCAGCTCGCGCAGGCCGCTGGCATCGGTGGATTTGGACAACTTCTGCCCGCGATCATCCAGAAGCAGGCGATGGTGCCGGTAGCTTGGCTGCGGCAGACCAAGCAATTGCTGCAGCAGCCGATGCACGCTGGTGGCGTGGAACAGGTCGTGGCCGCGCACCACGTCGGTCACGCCTTGCAGGGCATCGTCGATCACGACCGACAGGTGATAGCTGGTCGGCGTTTCCTTGCGCGCCAGAATGACGTCACCCCACGTCTCGGGCCGTGCGACGATTTGGCCGGTTTCGCCGCCGGGACCTTCGGCCTGCTCGATCCAAAAGAGTTCACCCACCCGGGCGCGGGCCGCCGCCATGTCGAGCCTAAGCGCATAAGGCGCCCCTCGATCGGTCAACCGCTGCCGCTCCTCGGCCGTGAGCGCCCTCGCGGTCCCCGGATAGAGCGGCGTGCCATCCGGGTCGCGCGGCCACGCGCCTGCCGCCTCGCGCTCCGCCACCAATATTGCGATCTCGGCGCGGCTCTCGAAGGCCGGATAGACCAGGCCCTGCGCTGACAATCTTTCGACCGCCTCGCGATATCCGGCCAGATGTTCGGACTGGCGTCGCGCCGGCGTCTCCCATGACAGGCCGAGCCAGGCGAGGTCCTCGTAGATCGCGCTCTCGAATTCCACGCTGCAGCGCGCCGCGTCGATATCTTCGATCCGCAGCAAGAACTTGCCGCCGACAGCCCGCGCGCTGTCGAAATTCAACAGCGCCGAGTAAGCGTGGCCGAGGTGCAGATAGCCGTTCGGGCTTGGTGCAAAACGGAAGACGGATGGCATTGATCTCTTTCGCGGGACGTGATGGTTCTAATTGTCATGCTCATCCACCTCAACAGCCAGGACGATCTTGAGGACGCGGTTCATGCGCTGGTAAAACAGGATCCGCGGCTGAAACCGATCTTTGCGATCACCGGGATGCCGGCGTTGCGGCGCCGCGAGCCTGGCTTTGTGGGCTTGGCGCACATCGTATGCGGCCAGCAATTGTCGACCGCGAGCGCGTCGGCGATCTGGGCCCGCCTCACGGCGGCGTTCGATCCGTTCGATGCTGAGGCGCTGCGCCGCGCCCGCGCCGATCGCCTCGGCAGGCTTGGATTGTCGGCGGCCAAGATCAAGACCCTGAAAGGTATCGCGCGCGAGCTCGCCGCGGAGCGGCTCAATATCGACGTGCTGGCGAACGAGGACGCCGACGCCGCGCACAACACGCTGACGTCGTTGCACGGCATCGGTCCGTGGACCGCGGACGTGTATCTGTTGTTCTGCCTTGGCCATGGCGACGCCTGGCCCGCGGGCGACCTCGCCGTTCAGGAGGCGATCCGGATCGGCCTCAAGCTGAGGAAGCGTCCCAGCGCACAAGAGATGGCGCCGCTGGCGGAACCGTGGCGCCCGCTGCGCGGCGCGGCCGCCCATCTGTGGTGGAGCTACTACCGGGCGATCAAGAAGCGCGAAGGGGTGATTGCGGAGACGCCAAAAGCGAACGCAGTTTCAAACAATGTTGCTGTTGCCAAAGAGCCACCAGCGGAAGCAAAGATCGCGGCACGAAAAGTGCCGGGATCGAAAAAATGAAAGCATATGACTTCGTCGTCGCCCGCGACGACTTGCAGCAATGCAAATTGATCGAAACGCAATTGCCGGATGCCGCCGCTCTGCCGAGCGACGCGCTGCTGGTCCGGGTCGATCGCTTCGCGTTCACCGCCAACAACATCACCTATGCGGTGCTCGGCGATCAATTGAAATACTGGCAGTTGTTTCCGGCGCCGCAAGGGTTTGGCAACATTCCGGTGTGGGGCTTTGGCGAGGTGACCGCCTCCAACCATCCAGGTGTTGCCGTGGGCGAACGCCTGTTCGGCTATTTCCCGATGGCGACGCATCTGGTGATCGAGGCCGCCGAGGTCAGCAAACGGGCCTTGCGCGATGGCGCAGCGCACCGCCAAGGCGTGGCGCCGGTCTACAACGCCTATGCGCGCGTCACGGGCGATCCGGCCTTTGCCGGACGACAGGGCGACCATCAGGCGCTGCTGCGGCCGTTGTTCATGCTGTCGTTCCTGGTCGACGATCATCTCGCCGAGAACGAATTTTACGGCGCGCAGCGCCTGCTGCTGTCGTCCGCCTCGAGCAAGACCGCGTTCGGCCTCGCCCATCTCTTGCAGGCGCGCGCCGATCTCAAGGTGATCGGGCTGACCTCGGCGGCGAATGTGGATTTCGTCGGATCGCTCGGCTGCTACGACGAGGTCGTGACCTATGACCGCGTGACCTCGCTGCCATCGGATTCGCCGGTGGCGTTGGTCGATATGGCGGGCAACAGCGGCTTGCGCGAAAAGCTGCACTTCCATTTCGGCGACCAGATGAAGTATTCCGGGCGTATCGGGTTGACCCACCGCAGCTCGTCGCCGGATGAGCCGGAACTGCCCGGCGCCAAGCCAAAATGGTTTTTCGCGCCGGACCAGATTCGCAAGCGCGCCAAGGAATGGGGACCGGGCGGTGTCGACAAGCGGTTTGGCGCTGCCTGGTCGGACTTCGCCCCGACATTGGACCGGCGGCTCAAGGTGATCGAAGGCAGGGGCGAGGGCCCGGTGACGCAGGTTTATCTCGATACGCTCCAGGGGCGCATTCCTCCTGAGCAGGGCCACATGCTCTCGCTGCTATAGCTGGCGCGCTTTCTGAGCGATCGCAAAGGGTATAGCTTTATCTCGGGAGAGGCCGCGGAAAGACGGCCGCCAGGAGAAACGCGCATGCTGGACAGGACCGACGATATTTCGGTTGCAGCCGAAAGCTGGCTGGCACAATTCGAAGGCGCGCTCGCCAGCGCCAGCGAGCTGCAGGCGCTGTTTCACGGCGAAAGCTATTGGCGCGATGTGCTGGCGCTGAGCTGGAACATTCAAACCATCAATGGCGCCGACGCCATCGTGAGGGAATTGCAAGCCCGCGGCCCCAGCGCCACGCCCACGAACTTCCAGATCGACCCCGCGCGCGCCGCGCCGCGCCAGGTGACGCGCGCCGGGACCCCTTCGATCGAGACGATGTTCAAGTTCGAAACAGCTGACGGCCGCGGCAACGGCATCCTCCGGCTGACGCCGGATGCCGCCGACGGCAACCGGCTGAAAGCCTGGACGCTCCTGACCACGCTTGAGGAATTGAAGGGCTTCGAGGAGCAGCTGGGCGCAGCGCGTCCCCGCGGCAACGCCTACTCGCGCGATTTCCGCGGGCCGAACTGGCTCGATTTGCGCAAAGCGTCGGCCGAATATGCCGACCATGATCCGGCCGTTCTCGTCATCGGTGGCGGGCAGTCCGGCCTCTCGATCGCGGCGCGGCTGAAGCAACTGCAGGTCGATACGCTGATCGTCGATCGGGGCTTACGCATCGGCGACAACTGGCGCAAGCGCTATCATGCGCTGACGCTGCACAACCAAGTGCAGGTCAACCACTTGCCGTACATGCTGTTCCCGCCGAACTGGCCGACCTACATCCCCAAGGATAAGCTCGCCAACTGGTTCGAAGCCTATGTCGAGGCGATGGAGCTGAACTACTGGACCGCGACCGAATTCGAGGGTGGCAGTTACGACGAGAATAAAGGCCGTTGGACCGTGATGCTGCGCCGCGCCGGCGTCACGCGGACGATGCATCCTCGGCATGTGGTGCTCGCGACCGGCGTCAGCGGCATACCCAACCTGCCTGAGATTGCCGGCCTGAAAGATTTTGCCGGCAAGGTCGTGCACTCGAGCCAGTATGACGATGGCGAGAACTGGAAAGGCAAGCGCGCGATCGTGATCGGCACCGGCAACAGCGGTCACGACATCGCGCAAGACCTCTATTCGAGCGGCGCTGAAGTGACGATCGTGCAGCGCAGTCCGACCCTGATCGTCTCAATCGAACCATCGGCCCAACTGGTCTACTCGCCCTACAACGAGGGAACGCTCGACGACAACGATTTGATTGCGACCTCGATGCCGCTGCCGCTGGCGCGCAAGAGCCACGCCATGGTGACCGAGCAATCGAAACAACTCGATAAGGAATTGCTCGAAGGGCTCGCGCGCGTTGGATTCAAGCTCGACTTCGGCGAGGGCAACACCGGCTGGCAATTCAAATACCTCACGCGGGGCGGCGGCTATTACTTCAATGTCGGCTGCTCCGACCTGATCGTGAAAGGCGAGATTTCGCTCAGGCAGTTTGCCGACATCGAAACCTTCGCCGCCGCCGGCGCCAAGATGAAGAGCGGCGAAACGATACAAGCCGACTTGATCGTGCTGGCGACCGGCTACAAGCCCCAGGAAGAACTGGTGCGCAAATTGTTCGGCGACGAAGTCGTCAGGCGCGTCGGCCCGATCTGGGGATTCGGCGAGAGCCAAGAATTGCGCAACATGTATGTGCGCACCAGACAGCCGGGCCTCTGGTTCATCGCCGGTGGCCTGGCGCAATGCCGGATCGGCTCGAAATACCTGGCGCTGCAGATCAAGGCGATCGAGGAAGGCCTGCTGCCACGCGGATCATAAAGGCCGTTTCACTGTCCCTCATGATCCAGGATCTGGCGGACGATGAAGGATTCCGCGTGGCGCCAGGCCTTGTCGTTGTCGCCGCGAAACGTGACGAGACGATTGAAAACGACGTTCCGCGTCTTTACGTCGACAATGTCGAATTTTGCCCACTGCACCAGCGTGCTCACTTTGTGAAAGCTGCTGATCAGGAGATAGGCCGCGCCGGCCGCTTGCGCCTTGTCGAGCAACTGACCTGCATCGATGTCGCCAACCGAACAGGCGTTTGGTGGACAATCAAGGGCGACGTTTCGCACCTTTCCGCTCGCCGCCAGATCGGAGCGCAACGAGGCTTCGAATTCGCGCAGGCGTCGGAAATGGTCGGCGCTTTGATCGATGACTTCGCCCGAGGTGTCGCTGTATTGGATTTCGGCGACGGCCAGCGCGGCCGGCTCCGCTCGCGCCTGGCTCCCGCCGAAAATGGCGGCGGCCACCAAGGCAACGCCCACTGATGACAGCTTTATATTTTTCATGGAGACCGGATTCCCTATCCGCTAGTTCGGCTGTTCCAGCAGGCGGCGCTGGATCAGCCAGCGTGCGCCACGGCTCCATGCGGAGTTGGCGCCCGCGCGCAGGTCGGTCTGCTCGACGTCGACGAGTGCGCCGGATCGGGCATCGCGAATCTTGTAGGTCACCGCGTAATCCGTACGGCTGATGCGCGTGACGATGCCGATCATGGATTGATCCGCGTCAAGGCCAGCGGCGATCTTGGCTTCGCAACCGCCGCAATCGCGCAATTTGCCGGCTTTCGCCGCTTCGTCGTTCACGGCGCCGACGTCGACCAGTTGGTAGCGTCCGGATTGCGCGATCAGCCGGCGCACCTCTTCCGTCGAAAGCCGCAATTGTTCGCGATCGATGTCGTCGGGGGGAATATAGGCCGCGGCCGCGCTGAAATCTTCCAGTTCAAACGGAAAGACCGCAAGTCTGATCGGGGCCGGCGCAGTCGATTGGTCCGCCGTGGCGACAGCGAACCCTGTCACCACCATTGCGGAAGCGAGGATGAAGGGAACACGTTGCATCGATGAACCCTGGGTTGCCAACGAGGGGCTGCCAAGTCGTCAGCTCTTATCGCCCGGCCCGCCGGCGGCGCGAAACAGGGACTTTCCCTGAATTGACCGGGTGAAATGCCCGATCTAGCCTTGCCGTGCTTTCTTCCCGACGAAATTTGCTTCTAAATGCGATGGGAATGGGAGGGAGCTTGCAAGAGGCCCCTAAATCCGTGGCGGGCCGCGGCCGCGCCATCGACCTGAAGCTGCGGTTGGCGTTGCGCGTCGCGGCGCTCGCGGCGGTTTGCCTGCTCGCGGTCGCCGCCTACGCCCTGTTTGACAGCGATCGCATCGCCAGGGCGAGGGTGAGCCGCATCGCCGAAATCGTCGCCAGGGATATTTCGCTGCAGCAGGCGCAGGCGCATTGGTTCTCCTTGTCTCCCGAGCGAACGCCGGATTTGCAACGGGTCGCGGAGCCCTTGATGGAACCGGGCCTCTGCATCGTCTATCAGGACAAAGTCGGCGCCTTTCGCCAGGGTTTCTGCAGCGGCGCCCTCGCCAACGAGACTGCCGCACCCGAAAGTTACGCAGCGCTCTATCGCGCCATCTTCCATCCCGGTGAACCGGTCTCAAGGCCGCTGCTCATTGAAGGCGAAACCGGAGGGGCGGCGATTGCGACCTTCGACCCCGCCATGCAGATCGGCCAGAGCTGGCGCGAGGCCAGCCGTCTTCTCTCTATCATGGCTTTCGCCTTGGCAGGGCTGTGTCTTGCGGTCTATGCCGCACTGGCACGCGCGCTGCGGCCGACGCGCGTCATCCGCTCCGGACTAAAGCAGCTTGCGGCCAACGATCTTTCCGCGCGCCTGCCCAGCTTCGATCTCGCCGAACTCTCGGCGATTTCCGACGTCTTCAACACGCTTGCGCAGAAACTGGAAGCCGCACTTGCCGAACGCAATGCGCTGACGCGAAAGCTGATCGCCGTACAGGACGAGGAGCGGCGGCATCTTGCCCGCGAGTTGCACGACGAATTCGGCCAGTCGCTCACCGCCATCGCGGCACAGGCGGCCGCGGCAGCCCATACGGCGGAACGCGAATGTCCGCCGCTCCTGGAAGAATGCCGCGGCATCTCGCGCACCACGGCGGGCCTGATGGCAACGCTGCGCGGAGCGCTGGTGCGCCTGCGACCACCTGACATCGAGGAACTCGGCCTCGCGTTGAGCCTCGAAAGCCTGGTTGCGAATTGGAACGGCTTCGAGAAGGGCCGCACGCGATTTGACATTGCCATCACAGGTGAGATCGGCGATTTGCCGCCGAGCGTGTGCGCCAGTCTCTATCGTATCGCCCAGGAGGCGATCACCAATGCGGCCAAGCACGCGCATGCCCGGTACGTCCAACTGCGTCTTGAGGCAGGACAGGCCGACATCGTGTTGAGCGTCGAAGACGACGGCGAGACAACAGGCGACAATCCGGCGCCAAAAGCCGGCATGGGCCTGCTCGGCATGCAAGAGCGGGTCGCTTCGCTCGGCGGAACACTGCGGTTTGAGCGCCGAGCAGCGGGCGGCGCCAGGCTCGTCGCCACCATTCCCAACACGGGGATGGAGCCTTGAGCACGACCGGGACCAGCAGCTTCACGCGCGTGATGCTGGCGGACGACCATGCCATCGTGCGCGAGGGCTATCGCTCGCTGCTGCAGAAGCAGGACCGCCTTCGCGTCGTCGCCGAGGCGGCCGACGGGGCCGACGCCTATCGTGTCTACAAGGAGGTCCGGCCCGATCTCGTCATCATGGACATATCGATGCCGGGCATCGGCGGGGTCGAGGCGATCCGGCGCATCCGGCAATGGGACAACTCCGCGCGCATCCTGGTGTTCACCATGCACCAGAGCGCCGCCTATGCAGTCCAGGCGATCAAGGCGGGCGCGCGCGGCTTTGTCACGAAAAGCAGCCCGCCAGACGCGCTGTTGCGCGCGATCGGCGAAGTCATGGCTGGGCGCCTTGCGCTTAGTCCCGACATCGACCACGAACTCGCCATCAACCAGCTCGCCGGCGAACCTTCGGCCGTCGATGCGTTGAGCCCGCGGGAATTCGAAATCCTGCGCATGCTGCTGGCGGAAAAATCCGTGAGTGACATCGCTGAGACGCTGCATATCAGCTTCAAGACCGCCGCCAACACGCGCTATCTCATTCGCGCCAAGCTCGGCGTCACCTCCGACATCGAGCTGGTCCGCCTTGCGCTTCGCCAGCGGATCATCGCAGCGGAGGATATCGGGAGCTAGGGGGCTGCGGTCCGGCCTATCAAGAGAAAACTATATCGGGGAGAAACACATGCCGACCATTCTCGGCTCGGGCGAGCATCAGTACCGCGTGGTGGAGAATTGGGCGAAGCTGCCCAAGCGATGGAGTCTCACCGACGTCGCTTCCGTTGCGGTCGACAGCAAGGACCGCGTCTACGCCTTCAACCGCGGTGCCCATCCGATGGTGGTGCTCGACCGCGACGGTAATTTCATCACAAGCTGGGGTGAAGGGCTGTTTGCCCGCGCGCATGGCTTGCACATCGACGCCGAGGACAATCTCTATTGCACAGACGACGGCGACCACACCGTGCGCAAGTGCACGCCCGAGGGCAAGGTGCTGCTGACCATCGGCATCCCGAAACAGCCGGCCCCGTTCATGAGCGGCAATCCCTTCCATCGCTGCACCCATACCGCGCTGTCGCCGAAGGGCGAGATTTACGTCTCGGACGGCTACGGCAACGCCTGCGTCCACAAATACACACCGGGCGGCAAACGTATGATGACGTGGGGCGCGCCTGGCACCGATCCGGGCCAGTTCAACATCGTCCACAACATCGCAACCGACGCCGATGGCTTCGTCTATGTCGCCGATCGCGAGAACCACCGCGTGCAGGTGTTCAACGGCGACGGCAAATACGAGACGCAGTGGAATAATCTGCACCGGCCCTGCGCGCTGTTTTGCTGCGGCGGCAAGAACCCGAACTTTATCGTAGGCGAACTCGGCCCGGGCATGCCGGTCAATCTCAAGGTCCCCAATCTCGGGCCGCGCCTGACCATCGTGGATTCAAAGGGCAAGCGCGTCGCGCGCCTCGGTGGACAAAGTGGCCCGGGGATTGAGACGGGAAAATTCCTCGCGCCGCACGGCATCGCGCTGGATTCCAAAGGCGACATCTATGTCGGCGAGGTCGGCGTCACCAACTGGAAGACCAGCTTTCCGGATAAGCCGATGCCGGCGGCGGTCAAGGTGGCCCGCTGCCTGCAGAAGCTGGAACGCGTTCGCGAATAATTCGTCATTGCGACGAAAGCGGAAGCAATCCAGAAGCCGCAAGTTAAGAACCGGATTGCTTTCGCTGCGCTCGATTTAATCGTTACCCTCTTCGCGCCAGTCAGATATGGCCAATGGCCTCACGCCGGCGTTGCTCGGATTCTTCCGCGTAGCGTCGCATCGCGTGGGCTTCGCTCAAAATCCCGATCGGGCGCCATTCCTCGCCGCTTTCGACCACGACAAACGATTCGGCTTCCGCCTGGTCAAACACGGCGATGGCTTCCTGGACGTTCATGGCGGGATAGAGCACGACGTCGCGATGATGCAAAATATCGACAAGGCCGTGCTTCGCCTCGATATCCACCGCGTGCGCGTCGGCCACCAGCGTCAGCCCGGCGTAGCGGCCCGCATCGTCGACCGCGACCACTTGCGTCTTCGACCCCAGCGGAAATTTTTCGCGGAATTCGTCGATTGTCATGTCGACGTTCACGGTGGAGACATCCGAGCGCATCAGCCGCCGTACCGTGAGGTCCCGCAGCCAACCGACGTCGGCGGCGCTGCGGATGGTCTCGCCGCGCAGATGCAATCGCCACGTCGCGAACGAGTAGCCGAACAGTTCGCGGGTGATCAGGGTCGAGAGGATGACGGCCACCAGCACAGCGGTCGAGAGCCAGAGGTCGCCGGTCGATTCCAGCGCGATGAACGACATGGTCAGCGGCCCGCCGATCACGGAGGCCGACAACGCGCTCATGCCGACGATCGCGTAGACATTCGGATTGAGCTTGAGACCAGGCAAGATCGAATCGACGCCGGCCGCAAACAGGTGGCCGCCGAGCGCGCCCAGAAACAGTGTGGCGAAGAACAACCCACCGCGGAAGCCGGTTCCCAGCGATACCACCGACGCAATGATTTTCAGGGCGAACATCATCGCGACCACCGTCAATGGAATCGTGACAAATCCGGCAAAATGCACCGCCCCGTGGCCCGACGACATCACTTGCGGCGTCACCAATGCGAGCAGGCCGACCATCAAACCGCCCAGCGCGTGACGCAGCGCCGGCCACAGTCTACTGTTCGACAAGAGCGTCTCGCACAGCGCCACGCCACGCATGATGGCGATGCCAACCAGCGCGGCAATGATCCCGAGCAGGCAAGCAATGACAAGATCGCGCCCGAGGACCACACCGACCGGGGCGACGCCGACGCCGAGCGACAGTTCGCCAAATGCATGGGCGACGAAATAGCCGGAGACCGCAGCGACGCCAACCGGCGTCAGGCTGGCCGGCGTATATCCGCCGATCACGAGTTCGAACGCATAGAAGGCGCCGGCCAGCGGCGCCCCGAACGCGCCCGCGATCGCGGCGGCGGCGCCGCAGCCGACCATGATGCGCTGATCGCCACGGCGCAGATGAAAGGCGCGGCCGAGCGAGGCGGCGAGGCCGCTCGCCAACTGGGTGTAGCCCGCCTCCAGTCCGACCGAGGCGCCGACGCCGCTGGACCACACGGTCTGCAACGCCACGATCAGGCTGCCGCGAAACGACATCCGCCCGCCATGCAGGGCATTGGCCTCGATCGGATCGATCTCGCGCGCCGGCCGCCAGCGCGACAGCAACAGGAACGCGACCCCCAGCAACAACCCGCCGAGGCTCGGCACCAGAATCGCGCGCAGCGGTTCGATCCGAAACTGGCTCGAAAGGCGGTCCCCCCATTCAAGGTTGAACAGCACCACGTGCAGCCCCTCGACGAGGGCGCTCATCGCCGCCACCACCAGTCCGCCGATGATCCCGATCAACAGCGCCAGGACCACCAGGTTCGTTTCATGCGCGCGAACAAAGGCCCGCAGCCGGCGCGGCGCTTCAAGATATCGCGATGAGGTGAGCATTGGCGGCGTCCGTGCGCGGCAAAAAACAGCCGCCCGCCCTCGTTTAGCCGTCTTTAAGCCCACCTTGCAATCGGGCGAGGTCGGACGTGACCATCGGATAAGCCCCTCATCGCTCTTCACAATCCCGTCACGCTGCCTGTAGTATGTCAACTCATGCTGCTTCGCAGCTTATATGGGGGCCAGGAGCGTTACTTGAACGCACATGTCTCGCAAGGCGGTTGGCCGGTACTGGTGCTGAATGCGGATTTCCGGCCGCTGAGTTACTACCCGCTCTCGCTGTGGTCGTGGCAGGACGCGATCAAGGCGGTGTTTCTCGACCGCGTCAACATCGTCGAGCATTACGACCGCGCGGTGCGCAGCCCGTCGTTCGAAATCCAGCTTCCGAGCGTGGTTTCGCTGAAATCCTTCGTCAAGCCGACCACGCATCCCGCCTTCACCCGGTTCAACGTGTTCCTGCGTGATCGCTTCGTCTGCCAATACTGTTCGGCCAACGACGATCTCACCTTCGATCACATCATTCCGCGCAGCAAAGGCGGCCAGACCACCTGGGAGAATGTGGTGGCGGCCTGTTCGCCGTGTAACTTGCGCAAGGGCAATTTGACGCCGCAGCAGGCGCGGATGTTCCCGCGCCAGGCGCCGTTCGCGCCGACGGTGCATCAACTCCACCGCAACGGCCGGCTGTTTCCGCCGAACTATCTGCACGACAGCTGGCTCGATTATCTCTATTGGGACACCGAACTCGATCCGTAGGTCGGGGAGATTTGCCAGAACGATATCGTTGTTGGCATCGTTCTTGGCGCCTGCCGCACGACGGCACAAAAGCCGGAACCAATTCTGGGAATGCCGGTTACCACCTTCTCCCCGCTGACACGACCGGACCGAAGATCAGGCCAAGGTTCGCGAAAGCTTGCATTTTGACGCCACTGAGCAAGGGTGCGCATGAACTCGCGACCTGCATCGCCGGCCCGTCTTTGGCCTTTGCTCGCCTTGAATTTCTTTATGGCCGACATGCAGTCCGGCATCGGGCCCTTTGTCGGCGTGTTCCTGCTGGAGCGCGGCTGGACCAGCGGGTTGATTGGAACAGCGCTGACAATCGGCAACGTCGCCGGCATGTCGATCACCACCCCGATCGGCGGCTTTATCGATGCTACAAGCCACAAGCGCGCCTGGGTCGCGATCCCCGGCATCGCCGTGGTCGTGGCCTCGGCCGTCATCCTGATCTGGCAGAATTTCTGGGCGGTCGCCACATCGCAAATCGCGACGTCGGTTGCCGGTGCGGCGATCATTCCGGCGGTGACCGGCATTACGCTCGGCCTCGTCGGGCAGCGGGGTTTCAACCGCCAGATCGGCCGCAACCAGGCCTTCAATCACGCGGGCAACATGGTCGGCGCGGCCGCATCGGGCTATCTCGGCTGGCGCTACGGTTATGTGGCGGTGTTTCTGCTGGCGGGACTGTTCGGCGCGATTTCGATTGCCTGCGTCCTGCTGATCCCGGACAACGCGATCGATCACCGCGTCGCGCGCGGCACGAAAGAGGACGACCCCGAAAGCCGGCCGAGCGGCTTCACCGTGCTGCTCAAACACAAGCCGCTACTGGTGCTCGCGCTCGCGCTGGCCGGCTTTCATCTCGGCAATGCCGCCATCGTGCCGCTCTATGGATTGGCGGCGGTCGCCGAAACCGAGGCCAACGGGCCGAGCTTTGTCGCAACCACCATTGTGGTGGCGCAAGGAGTGATGATCGCAGCGTCGATTGTCGCCATGCACGCGGCGGAGAAGAAGAACTATTGGCCCGTTCTGCTGGCGTCATTTCTGGCGCTGCCGCTGCGCGGGGTTTTGGCGTACGCGCTGACAGGGTGGTGGGGCGTGCTTCCTGTGCAAATTCTCGACGGCGTAGGCGCGGGCCTGCAAAGCGTGGCGGTGCCGGGAATGGTCGCACGCTCACTGAATGGCACCGGCCGCATCAACCTGGGGCAAGGCGCCGTCATCACCGTCCAGGGCATTGGCGCATCGTTGAGTCCTGCCTTCGGCGGCTGGATTGCGCAGTGGATCGGATATCAATCGACGTTCCTGCTCCTCGGCGCCTTCGGACTGATCGCGGCGGCGTTGTGGATAGGATTGCAATCCCACGTGAAAGGCTACTAGAGCATGATCCGGAAAAGTGGATACCGGTTTTCCGAAAAAGATCATGCTCAAACAAAAAGATAGAGTGGGATGACGATTCGAAGGAAAGTCATCGCGCTCTAGCCGAGCGCTAGCGCCCAAGCAGTTCCAGCGTCTTTCGGTCGGGCGTCGCGCCATAGTATTTGGCGATGGCATCGGCGAATTGCGGATCGGTAGACACCGCGCCGAACAAGGTCATTGACGAACGGAATTTGAGGTCGTCCGGACTACCGAGAATTTCGCCGATGGCGCGGCCCTCGATGGCGTTGACGAGCGCCGTGCACTCGCGGAGCCTCGGTCCCAAAACGCCATGCCCGAGATAGGCCACGGCCTCATCGCGCGAGCGAAGCGCAAAGCGCTGGGCCATCGGGCTAAAGCCGAGCCCGGCAAGCTGGGGAAAAATGAACCACATCCAGTGACTTTGTTTTTGACCATGGCGCAGTTCGGCGACTACGCGCGGATAGACCGGTGCCTGCGCATCGATAAAGCGCTGGAGGTCGAAGGGATCGCTCATGCCCGCCTCCTCTCCGCGCGGCCCGCCAGTTCGGCGAGCCTGTCGAGCAGCGGCCGTTGGCCATCGAGGATTTTCGCGTGGGCAGCCGCGAGATCGAACCATTGCGCGCGATCGATCTCCGGGAAGATCTGCATTTTGCCGCTTCCGCGCGGCCATTCGATCTCGAAGCTGTTGCTGATGATGGCGGCGGCGTCGAGATCACCTTCCACCGCGAAACCAACGACGCGCTTGCCGCCACGCTGGCGGATCTCGCCAAGCGGTTCCAGCCGCCCGCTGAGGGCAACTCCCGTCTCCTCCGCGAACTCCCTCACGGCAACGACCGCGGCATCCTCGCCTGCTGCATCCGCTTCGCCTTTCGGGATCGACCATGCGCCCTCGTCCTTGCGGCGCCAGTAAGGTCCGCCCGGATGCACCAGCAGGACTTCCAGTCGCGAACCGACGCGCCGGTACAGCAGGATTCCCGCGCTGAAACCCGATCGGCGTGCTGAATTCACCAGACGTTCCTTTGGCTGCCGTTCGGTTTGATGGGCAATCGAATCTCGCGTGACTGGCGGCTCCGCAATGAGACGCCAATCACGCCGCGATCTATCTAGTAGTCCATGTCCCCCATCCCCGCGCCGGGACCGGCAGCCGCCGGCGCGGCCTTCTTCTTGGGAAGCTCGGCGACCATGGCCTCAGTAGTGACGAGCAGGCCCGCCACTGACCCTGCGTCCTGGAGCGCTGCGCGCACCACCTTGGTGGGATCGATGATGCCCTTCGAGATCAAGTTGCCGAACTCGCCGGTCTGGGCATCATAGCCGTGAGCGTAGTTCTCCTTGTCCAGGATCCTGCCGACCACGAGCGAGCCGTCCTCGCCCGCGTTGATGGCGATCTGCCGGGTCGGCCAGGACAGCGCCCGCTTCACGATCTCGATGCCGTGGCGCTCGTCCTCGTTCTCCCCTTTCAGCTTTTCGAGCGCCTTGGCAGCGCGGAGCAGGGGAACGCCGCCGCCTGGCAAGATGCCTTCTTCGACGGCAGCGCGCGTGGCATGCAGCGCGTCGTCGACGCGGTCCTTGCGCTCCTTGACCTCGACCTCGGTGGCGCCGCCGACGCGGATCACCGCAACGCCGCCCGCGAGCTTGGCAAGCCGCTCCTGCAATTTCTCGCGATCATAGTCGGAGGTGGTCTCCTCGATCTCGGTCTTGATCTGGGCAATGCGCGCTTGGATGTCAGCCTTCTTGCCAGCACCGTTGACGATCGTCGTCGTCTCCTTTTCGATCCGCGCGTTCTTGGCGCGGCCGAGCATGCTGATGGTCACGTTCTCCAGCTTGATGCCGAGATCCGCTGATATCATCTGGGCGCCGGTCAGGATGGCGATGTCCTGCAGCATCGCCTTGCGGCGATCGCCGAAGCCCGGCGCTTTCACCGCCGCGACTTTCAGTCCGCCGCGGAGGCGGTTGACGACGAGGGTAGCAAGCGCCTCGCCCTCGACATCCTCGGCGATGATGAGCAGCGGTTTGCCTGATTGCACCACGGATTCGAGCAGCGGCAGCAGAGGCTGCAGTCCCGACAGCTTCTGTTCATGAACCAGGACATAGGGGTCTTCGAACTCGACCCGCATCTTGTCGGCGTTGGTGACGAAGTACGGCGAGATGTAGCCGCGGTCGAACTGCATGCCCTCGACGACTTCGAGTTCGGTCAGCAGCGATTTCGCCTCCTCGACCGTGATCACGCCGTCGTTGCCGACCTTCTTCATGGCATCGGCCAGGAAACGGCCGATCTCGGCGTCGCCGTTGGCCGAAATGGTCGCGACCTGGGCGATCTCGTCGTTCGACGTGATTTTTTTCGAATTCTTCTCGAGATCCGCGACCAGCGCCTCAATTGCGCGGTCGATACCGCGCTTGAGGTCCATCGGGTTCACGCCGGCGGCGACGGCTTTCGCGCCCTCTTTCACGATCGCCTGCGCCAGCACGGTGGCGGTGGTGGTGCCGTCGCCAACCCGGTCGGAGGTCCTCGATGCCACCTCGCGCACCATCTGGGCGCCCATGTTCTCGAACTTGTCGTCGAGTTCGATCTCCTTGGCGACGGTCACGCCGTCCTTGGTGATGCGCGGCGCGCCGAACGACTTTTCGAGCACGACGTTGCGTCCCTTCGGACCAAGCGTGACTTTCACCGCATTGGCGAGAAGGTCGACGCCGCGCAGCATCTTCTCGCGGGCATCGACCGAGAATTTGACTTCCTTGGCAGCCATGGTCTTGCTCCCTTACGACACCATTCTTGTTCACATTGGGCAGGTCTTCCTTGGGCGGGTCTTCCTCGTAACGATTGGCGAAACGGTTGGAGGAATCGCAGCCTTTGCGGAAAAAATGGCGGGTTGAGGGACGCCGTTGCCGTGACGGTTAGGAACGAACGGCCGCCTCCGAAGTTGTGCCGGTGCCTGCCGACACAGGACTGCCGCCCGAACTTGCGGCGCTTCGGTGACAGGCTTTTCACGCAACCGACGGCCTTGAGGCGCAGCCGTGCTTACAGCGCCCGCACATCGATGGCGCTCTTCGCCGCATGTTATCGTGGTGGGAAACGAGAAGGGAGGCTCGGGAAAAACCACGATCGCGATGCACATCGTCGTTGCGCTGATGAAGGTCGGCCAGCGCGTCGCCACCATCGACCTCGACAGCCGACAGCAAACCCTCACCCACTACATCGAAAGCCGGCGCGGCTGGGGGCGCAGGAGCCAGGGCGATCTCGAGCTACCGACCCATTTCTGCATCGCGCGCGCCGAAAGCGCCCGAATGGACGAAAACGAGGCCGCCGAATTCGCCGAGTTCGAGCGAGCCATCGCCGCAATGCAGGATCGCCATGACTTTGTGGTGATCGATACGCCCCCGCACGACAGCTACTTGATGCGGCTTGCTCATTCGATCGCCGATACGTTGGTGACCCCACTCAACGACAGTTTTCTTGACCTCGATGTGTTGGCGAGGCTCGATCCCGTAACGTTCGACGTCATTGGGATCAGTCACTATGGGGAGCTGGTGCGCGAGACGCGTCGCCACCGGCGGCCGGTCGACGGCGCTCTCATCGATTGGATGGTGGCGCGCAACCGGGTCTCGCTGCTCGGCTCACATAGCAACTCGGTGGTCTCCGCGGGCTTGGACGAACTTGCCTCCAGGCTCGGGTTCCGTGTTGCGCTTGGTTTCCATGAAAGACAGGTCTACCGGAATCTTTTCCCCCGCGGTCTCACCGCGCTGGACGAACTGTCTGAGACCATGCCCGGGATAGGCGCAGGCGCGCTTCCGGCGCGACGCGAGGTTCAAGCCCTGCTCGAGGCCCTGAAGCTGCCGATCGACGAGCGCGGCCGACGCCGCGCCGCGCTTCGCGCCGAGTGGTTTGCCTCGCACGACAGCCCGCTCGATACCGATGATCTCCTGGCCGGTCCGAGTGACGAGCCCGCCACGACAAAATGAGCGATCCGAAACCCGGGGGAACCGGAACTACCAAGCACGCTGTTGGTTCGATTGAGTGGCGTAACAGTAGTGAAGGAGGCACGGAATATGACTGCGAGACCGAGCAAGCTCTGGATAGCTGGCCTGGCGATAGTCGGCGCGTTGGGCGTCACCGCCACCGGCGCGTCCGCGCAGGCCATCTACGTAGACCCTTATGTCCAGCCCTACCCGGTGGTCGTAGCCCCGGGCGGCGCTTACGTCGCGCCGGCGCCTATCGTGCGCGAGCGCACCGTCGTGGTGGGCCGTCCGGCCTATGTGCCGGCCCCGGTGTATGCGTATCGCACGCCGATAGCACCCTACGGCTACGCAGGGTACGCCTACGGCGGGTACGATTACGCGGCGGATGTCGTAGGCCCCGACTGGTAAGGCGGATCGCGCAACCGCGCAGACAAATGGCCGCGCGGAAAAGCGCGGCCATTTTCTTTTCGCATGGCCGGTATTGATCCGTTTCAGCTCCCGGCGGTCAGTCGCGGCGGGTTCTGATACCGCAGCCACAGCTCGACCGCTGCCAGCACCGCAACAATGATGCCGATCACCACATGGACGGTCATCGCGGTTTTTCCCTGGAACCCAAGCGCCCAGGGCGACACGATCGTCCAGAGCCCCGCGACTAGGTTCAGCCATTCCTCCCATACCGCAAATGCTGCGAGGGCGGCGATGGAAAGGATCGCGATGACGATGCCGGTAATCCAGGCGTTCTGCGATTCATGCCCGGCCGCAAATCCGAACATCCACGGCGACAAAAACAGGATCGCACCGAGGATCAGGTTTGCCAGATCGCAGTATTTCTCGTTCGACCACACGTTCACGGACATCCTCCTTTCTTCGAACGACACCGATGTCGACACCGCCTGTTCCCTATATTGAGATCAGGAAAATTCGCTTTCCGACGTTTCAGCGATGAATCGGATCAGAACGTGCTGTTCCAGCCCGGCTGCTTCAATGTTGGCTGGGCGGACTCGCTTTCGGGCGACTGGCTTATGCCATCGGGCGACGGCTCCTGCGTTCCCCGGTGTGCAAAGCCTGGCCGCGGGCCAGCCTGTCGAGAAACCACCGCCGCCCACCGGCGTTCGGCGCGCTCGAGAACATGCCGTGGCAAGTTGGGTTCATCCATTTGTGCCTTCCGAAAAACCATGTGTGCTCTCCGCAAAAAGGAAGACTCGCTGGCGCATTAACCGGACAAAGCGTCGCCGGTTCCAAGTCAAAAATTTCAACTAAAGGATTGAAACCAGACGCAAGTTCGCTGGTTTTCTTGCGCGGCACGCTATGCGTCCTACCAGGCTCATTCCAGGCGATGGAGGGTGACCGGGGCAGATGTTGGTATCAAGCAAGAAACCCGCAGATGCCGCGGACGAGGGACTGGATTTCGATCGTGCGCTGGCCGATCCGGCCGCGGCATTCGAAGAGCCCGAACGGGTCGTGCGTCATCCGCAACTATCGCCCAAACAGAAACGCGAAATTCTGCGCCGCTGGGCGCTCGAACTGTACCGCACCGATTGCGCAAAGACGCGGGCAATTGCGCAAGAGGATTTGGCACGGCTTGACAAGGTGATCGACGCCTTGATCGACCTCGATGAGCCCCCACGCGCACTCTTCAAGCACAAGCGAACACCGACGGGCGGAGCGCGCGTGGCATGAGGCAGGCAGGGGGCCGAATTGGGGGTGCCGGGCACGGCCAGTAATCTGCGTTGGTTGAGCATGCCCTCACCCGTGGCCAAACACTCCGTTATTTCCGCGAGGTCATCGCGCCGCTCCTGGATGGCCCCGGCGTCGAGTATATCGGCGAGATCAACGAAGGCGCCAAAACCGCGTTCCTGGGTGAGGCTGCTGCGTTGCTGTTTCCGATCGATTGGCCGGAGCCCTTCGGCCTTGTCATGATCGAGGCGATGGCGTGCGGAACGCCGGTGCTGGCGTTTGATTGCGGCTCGGTTCGGGAAATCGTCGACCCAGGAACGACCGGCTTCATCGTCCGCACTGTTGATGAGGCCGTGAAGGCGCTGCCGCATGTGATCGCGCTGGATCGTCGCGCCGTGCGTGGGCGCTTCGAGCGACGCTTTTCGGTCGCCCGGATGGCGCGGGACTATGTCGATGTGTACCGATCGTTGCTCAAGAAGGACGTCGCGGACGAACTCGACGGACGGGAGATCGTGCTCCCGGTCAGGTCGGACCCGATGGTCGTCCCAAGAATCGAGCCAAGAATCGAACCAAGAATCGAGAAGCTCAGTACTTTTCCGAATCGCTGGAGGGCAGCGAGCGAGCGGACATTGGAATCGGGGCGAGTCCTGGCGCCCTCGCGAGCATGACGAGTCCGGCTCAAAAATTTAAGCCAGAAGCTTGAAACCAGGTGCAAGTTCACTAGTTTTTTGCTCGCCGCGATACGCGGCGCGGGGCGCCTTTGGGGCCCCGGTTGAGACGGGCGCCGGCCGCGTCCGGCGCCTTGCTCGTATCCATCTTGCTCAACGGAGGATTTGGCTATGAGGACCTACGACTTTAACCCGCTCTGGCGGTCAACCATCGGCTTTGACCGGCTGTTGGATCTTGTTGACGCTGCCCAGCACGCCAACGAGGATTCCTATCCACCCTACAACATTGAGCGCCTGGGCGAGGACCGTTACCAGATTTCCCTGGCGCTTGCGGGCTTTGCACCGGACGACATCTCGCTCACGGTCGAGCAGAATGTGCTCACGGTCGAGGGCCGCAAGGACAACGGGAACCGCGACTATCTCCATCAAGGGATCTCGGCGCGGCCGTTCAAACGCGAGTTCAACCTGGCGGAGTACGTCGAGGTGAAGAACGCGACGTCCGATAACGGTCTGCTGAGCATCGAGCTCGTGCGTGAGATTCCCGAGGCGATGAAGCCGCGGCATATCGCCATCAGCCGAGGCGGGCCGACCAAGGTTCAGCAATCGCAACCGACGGCGGCCTGAAGAGGTCGTTATCAATCGGAAATGCGCTTCCACGCGCGGCCCGTCGCGCCCGCGGAAGCCCTGCCCAATGGAGGAATGCAATGGCAATGAGAGACTTGATTCCGTGGAACAAGAATCGTGACATCGACGTGCGGCGTGACAACGACATCCATCCGTTTCTCGCGCTGCATCGCGAGATGAACCGGATGTTTGACGACGTGTTTCGCAGCTTCGACGTGGCGTCGTTCGGGCTCGGCCGCGGTTTCGCAAGCATGCAATGGCCGAGCGTCGGCGTCGACGAGACCGACAAGGAGATCCGGGTCACTGCCGAACTACCGGGCCTCGACGAAAAAGACGTCGACGTTCAGATCACCGATGGTGTCCTGTCCATTTCCGGCGAGAAGAAGCTGGAAAGCGAAGACAGGGATCGCCGCTTGAACGAGCGCTATTACGGACGGTTCGAGCGACGCCTCGCGGTCGGAGACGTCGAACAAGACAAGGCCACCGCGTCGTTCAAAAACGGCGTATTGTCGATCACGCTCCCGAAATCGGAGCGCGCCAGGCAGAATGTTCGCCGCATCGCGATCAACGGCAAGAGCTAAAGCACCTGCCTCGCAGATTCGCCCCCGCCTGCGCTGCGGCCGCCGCAGCGCAGGCGGGTTTTTGTTTTGCTTCGCTCTGGACGTCTTGACTCGCCACGGCTCCTATTGGTGAAGTGTTTGCTCGTGGCGACGAGCCCGTTAAAAGGGCGGCGTCGCGAAGCCTGAGCTCACGGAAACGCTCCACATGTTGATTCCCATGGCCGACGTGCCGCGCTGGTACGCCGGGCGAACGCCTCAGGGCACGGTTGCGATCAGTCATGGCACGGACACCCTGAGCTGGGAGCAACTCGAGCGCGGCGCCAACGCCCGCGCCCGCGCCTTTGCCGCCAAGGGCGTGAGGCCGGGCGATTTCGTCGCGATCGGCCTGCCCAACAGCAACGCATTTTTCGAAACCACGTTTGCGGTGTGGAAGTTGGGCGCGACCCCGACCTCGCTGTCCTGGCGGCTGCCGCGGGGCGAAGCCGCCGCGGTGCTCGAAACCCTCAAGCCGACGCTGGTGGTCGGCGGCGAAACCGATTGGAATGCGCCCAATGCGCTGCCCGCCGGTTTCGTCCCCGAAGGCATGTCGGATGAACCGCTGAGCGGCCCGGTGGCGCGCTATTGGAAGGCGATGACCAGCGGCGGATCGACCGGACGCCCCAAGGTGATCCTCGATCACCAGCCGGCAGTCGTCGATACGGCATTCGCACCGCTGCTCGGAATTCCCCATGGCGTGTCCATGCTCAATCCCGGCCCGCTCTATCACAACGCGCCGTTCACGGTGTCGCATTTCGCCCTGTTCGGCGGCGGGCGGCTCACCGGCATGGTCAAATTCGAGGCGGAGGAAACGTTGCGGCTGATCGAAGCCAATCGGGTGCAATGGGTGAACTTTGTGCCGACCATGATGCATCGGATCTGGGCGCTACCGGACGAGGTGCGGAACGCCTACGACCTATCCAGCCTCGACATCGTGTTTCACATGGCCGCGCCGATGCCGCCCTGGTTGAAAGAAAAATGGATCGAATGGCTTGGGCCGGAGCGGATCTATGAGCTCTATGGCGGCACCGAGCGGCAGGGCGCTACTATTATTTCCGGCGTCGAATGGCTCGCGCATAAAGGTTCGGTCGGCAAGATCGGCGAATCCTGCCGCTTGCGCATCATCGGCGAAGATGGCAACGACGTCTCCCCCGGCGAAACCGGCGAGATTTATTTCCTGCCCAACGACGGCGCCGGCAGCACCTATCACTATCTCGGCGCCGAGCCGAAACGCCGTCCCGACGGCTGGGAATCGCTCGGCGACATCGGCCGGCTCGACGCCGATGGCTATCTCTATCTTGGCGACCGGCTCGCCGACATGATCCTGCGCGGCGGCGCCAACATCTATCCGGCCGAGGTCGAGGCGGCGGTAAGCGCGCATCCGAACGTGCGTTCCTGCATCGTCGTCGGCCTCCCCGATGCCGAATTCGGACAACGGGTGCACGCCATCCTCGAACTCGACGATACCGCCGACGCACAATCGATCGCCGGCGGCATGGGCGATTTCCTGAAGGAACGGCTCAGCCGGTACAAGCACCCGGAAAGCTTTGAGGTCGTTAGCATCGGCCTGCGCGACGATTCCGGTAAGGTCCGCCGCACCTTGCTGCGCGACGAACGCGCAGCGTGGCTGGAGCACGACCGTAGTTTCCGGATCATGCCGAAAGCTGCGCGAGCGAGGGTGGGTTGAAATACCACTTCGCGTCCGGCGGGAATAAAGTTTCATCTTGCGGGAATGCGAAGGAGCGCCACATAATCGCGAGGTATTCGCCGGGCCAACGGCCGCGACGGTTCGCGTCGGCCGACCGTGTGACACGAAGATTTCATCTTCCCTGTCGCCGAAAGCTCGGATTTACTCAACATTCTCTAAAGCCCATTGAGGCCGGGAGATATCGATGCCCTCTTTGACCGAATGGAGAGTGCCGCCCGCCTATCAGCCCCGCTCGGGCGAATACAGTTTCGATCTCGATCGCGCGCTTTCCTCCGTCGTCGGCCTGCACTCCATCATCCCCGCCGACGCCTTTACTGCGGAGACGCTTGGGACCGAGCGCGCCGGCAACGGCGTGGTGATCGATGACGGATTGGTGCTGACGATCGGCTATCTGATCACCGAAGCCGAGTCGGTCTGGCTGCATCTCGGCGACGGCCGCGTGGTCGAAGGCCATGCGCTGGGCTTCGATCCCGTCACCGGCTTCGGCCTGGTGCAGGCGCTCGGCCGCATCGATCTCGATCGGCTGCCGATCGGCTCGTCGGCCGCGGCCAAAGTCGGCGACCACGTCGTGGTCGGCGGCGCCGGCGGGCGCACGCGCTCGGTGGCGAGCCAGATCGCCGCCCGGCAGGAATTCGCCGGCTATTGGGAATACCTGCTGGAAGAGGCGATCTTCACCTACCCCGCGCATCCCAATTGGGGCGGCACCGCGCTGATCTCGGCCGCGGGCGAGTTGATCGGCATCGGCTCGCTGCAGCTCGAACGCGAGCGCGAGGGCAAGGCCGAGCACGTCAACATGATCGTGCCGATCGACCTGCTCAAGCCGGTGCTCGACGATCTGCGTAAATTCGGCCGCGTCAACAAGCCGGCGCGCCCCTGGCTCGGAATGTACTCGACCGAGATTGACAATAAGGTCGTGGTGATCGGCATCTCCGCCAACGGCCCGGCGGCGCGCGCCGAGCTCAAGGCCGGCGACGTCATTCTGGCGGTGAAGGGCGAGAAGATCGCGAGCCAAAGCGCCTTCTACCGCAAACTCTGGGCGCTCGGGCCGGCCGGCGTCGATGTGCCGCTCACCGTTCACCACGAAGGCGTCACCTTCGACGTGGTGCTGGCCTCGACCGACCGCGCCAAATTGCTCAAGGCGCCAAGGCTGCACTGACAAGACTGCACTGACTTCAAAGGAAGCGCCAAGGGAAGTGCGATGAGCGAGGCCGTGGTGGACGACATCGTGGCTTTGCTGCCGCCCTTGCTGCAATCGCTGGAAGCGCTCGGCTTTGTGGCGCGGCATCTGAACCCGCCGGATTTCGACCGCGTGATGGAGGCCGCCGGCGCGCCCGACGAAGCATTGCAGGCGGTATGCTTCCGCTTGACCGACTGGCCGGAGGAATTCTCCCAGATCCGGACTTCGCTCGAGGCCGCAAGCAACGCGGCATTGGCGGCCTTCGCCGGACTGCGCGCTGTACAGCATGGCAACGGCGATCTGGTTGCGGCGTTTCGCGCGCTGCGTTATGCGCCGCGGGCGCAGGAGGCGCTGTATCCGCTGGCGACAAGGTTTCCGCCGGTATCCAGTTTCTTTCTCGATCCCGCCTCGCGCGAGGATCCCGATTTGCTGGCGCGGCTCGCGCAGCCTGCGCCCGACAACACCGGAATCATGCACGACCACAACGAGCCCGGCAGTCGCGGCGGCTTCTCGCTCTATGTGCCGGAATACTACACCCCCGACCGCGCCTGGCCGCTGGTGATGGCGCTGCATGGCGGCAGCGGCAACGGCCGCGGCTTTTTGTGGAGCTGGCTGCGCGACGCCCGCAGTCATGGCGCGATCCTGGTTGCGCCGACCGCGACCGGCCCGACCTGGGCGTTGATGGGCGACGACACCGACACGCCGAACCTTGCCCGCATTCTCTCGCAGGTTCGATCGCGCTGGAACGTCGATTCGAAGCGGATGCTGCTGAGCGGGATGAGCGACGGCGGAACGTTCTGCTACGTCACGGGATTTACGAGCACCTCGCCATTTACCCACCTGGCCCCGGTCGCCGCCACGTTTCATCCGCTGATGGCGGAAATTGCCGACGCCGAACGATTGCGCGGCTTGCCTGTTCACATCGTCCACGGCCGGCTGGACTGGATGTTTCCGGTCCAGGTGGCGCGGCAGACACGCGACGCGCTGTCTGCGGCCGGCGCCGCCGTGACCTACCGCGAGCTCGACGACCTCAGCCATTGCTATCCCCGCGAGATGAATGCGGAGATACTGAAATGGATGAACGGCGAACGATGAACGGTAGCTTGGCGGCGCGCGCCGAGATGCCGCTGCAACAATGTTTCAAGCCTTCGTGATGCTGGGCGCATTCATTGTGTGCGTTTGCGGAGCAAGCAACATAATCTCGTCGAATATGTCTGCAGAAGGTCAGCACATAGCGAGCAGCGGGGGCGCTGTCCAAACCTTACGGAAGCTTCATGATGCCCCCCAACAATTCCTTCGCCTCGACCATCCCTTCCCGCGCCTCCACGTCAGCGGTGCTGGCAAACGGCGTCATGCGCCTGGAAGGCACGTTGAAACTCACGACCGCGATCCTCGCGCTCGCGGCCGGTGTCTATACCTATCTCGGCGTCCGCGAGCTCTTGAACGGCAGCCCGGGCATGGTGCTGTTTGCCGCGGTGATCTATTCGGTCGCGGTATCCGTCGGCATCTATGCATTCTGGGTGTTCCTGATGCATTTCATGCCGCATGTGGCCTTTCGCAGCGGTCGTGGCCTGATGTTCGGCTGCCTGCTGCTGGGCTCGCTGATGATCGTGGCGATGTCATCATGGCTGAACGCCTCGGCGCTGGCCGGCGCCGCCGCGATCCAGCAGCATCTTGCGATCACCGTGCAGGACTACACCCGCGATCTTGATACCGCGAACACCAACGCCATCGCAGCCCAGGGGCTGCTGCCCGATATCCAGCTGGCATCGTCGCGCTTCGCAAAACTCGCCGACGCCGAGCGCGCCGGCTCGCTGACGGGCACCTCCGGGTCCGGCACTGTGGTGCAGCTTCTGACGCAAATGTCCGCACAGCTCGACGGCCTCGGCCAGCAAATCCAGGCTTCGGACAAGCGTGTTTCGGCTTTGTATGAGCAGGGCAGCAAGAATCTGGCGAAGATGCGTGAATTGATCTCCGACCGCGGACCGATTGCCGCGCGCAGCGATGCCTTCGCAAGCG
The DNA here is from genome assembly GCA_005884765.1 of Alphaproteobacteria bacterium. GTDB lineage: Bacteria > Pseudomonadota > Alphaproteobacteria > Rhizobiales > Xanthobacteraceae > Bradyrhizobium. Next base: position 7,176 of record VAZV01000222.1, on the reverse strand, counting down.
AGTCGCTGGCGCTGATGGGCGTGATCGCCAATCTGCAGCAGACTTCCGTTGCACCCGCGGTCAAGCGCGCGGCGACATCGCTGTCGTCCAGCTTCATTGCGCCGGCCGCGGGGGGCCGCACGGCCGATCTGGCGGATCGCCAGACCGCGGTTGTCGGTAACGTGCAGAGCTCGATTGCCGCACAGGCGACATCGCTTTCGGACGCAGCGGACAAAATCTTGGGCATGCCCAAGGTCGAACCGATCAGGTTCCAGACTTTGTCGCCTGCGGAAGCGGTGCTGCGCTATGCCGGCGATTTCATCCCGAGCTGGGCCGGCGCGATCTCGATCGATCTGATGCCCGCGGTGCTGGTGCTGATTCTCTGCGTGGTACACGCCGCGATCCGGCGCGAAGGGCTTCCGGCGTTCAGCACGTCCGATATGACCGCGGGTGAACTGGTCGCGGCCTTGCAGATGGCGCGCGAAGTTGAGGAGGCGCGGCAGGCGACGCGGGATCACCTGAAAGCCGAAGAAGTGAAGGCCGAAATCGAATCCGCAGCCGCACCGGCCGCCGTTTCGGATGAAAATATCACCTCGCTGCCGTCGGCGCGGCACACCAAATAGCGCAATCGCCATGGCGCAATCTTCCACCATGCGGCAACGACTTCATGCCTGGCTGTCGGAATACGCCGAAGAAGCAACCTTGCGCTGGATTTTTCGCAGCGCGCTTGCGGTCACGATCGCCATACTGGCGTCCGATCTCGCCAGCCTGAATGGATGGACCGTCTCTCCGGATCCGGCAACGGCGCCGGCGGAGATCAGAGAGGATTCGCCCGCGCTCAAGCTTCCCGGCATCGTGCCATCGATCCTCGCACCATTGTTGCCGGGTGGCGACAAACGCCTCGTGCCGCTGCCCGAGCCGGACGGCGCGCTGGCAAAGCCGATGACGTTTGAGCTCGTCGGGGGCGGCCGATTGTTGGCGACGGGCACCATCACGCCGGGAATTTCGCAAAGTTTTGCCGCGGAGGCCGAGCGGCACGGCGAATACATCAAGACCGTGGTGCTGAATTCGCCGGGCGGCTCGGTGAACGACGCGTTGGCGATGGGAAGGCTGATTCGCGACAGAAAATTCGCGACCGAAGTCGAGGCGGGAAAATCCTGCGTGTCGTCGTGTCCGCTGGTGTTTGCCGGCGGCCTCGATCGACGCGCCGGCGACAAGGCCACGATCGGGGTACATCAGGTGGCGGCGATCCACTCGGCCGCCAATGGCCCTCCCCGCGATGAGATGAGCCTTGCGCAAAATATCTCGGCGCGCTGCCAGCACTATCTGGGCGACATGGGCGTCAGCCTGCAGGTCTGGGTGCGCGCCATGGAGACGCCGCACGATAGGCTGTTCGTGTTCAAGCCGGACGAGTTGAAATCACTCAACATCGTTACGGTGGCTCCACGACCTTTTGCCACGAAAATTCCCTCAAATCGTCCCGGCGAACGCAGGGATGCGTAACCACCGCGGCTCATTGTCAAGGACACCGTTGTGCAACAACGAGAGGCCGCGGCGCGCGGGTCGCGGCATCTGATTTAGGCGGGACGACGATGTGGAACCAGCGCTGGCTCCGCGCGTTAGCTGTCGTCACTGGATGACGGGAGATTTGTTATGCGCGTTTTTCTGGGAATGGTCTTGGGTGCGCTGCTATTGGTCGTCGTCGTTTACGCCTACGATTCGATGCGGACCTCGAGCGTCGCCAACGGCCAGGTCGCGCAGACCAGCCGCACCATCGTGAACTGGGATGTCGTGGCAAACGAATGGCACGCCCTGAAGGCCCGCGCCCATGACGACTGGATCAGGATCTCGTCCAAGTAATTGGCACCTTGGAGCCACATTGGAATGGGGCGCCTTCGTGATGAACAAGGGCGCTTTTTCTTCGGGACCATGCCCTAACTAATTGCTGATCTTCGCCTTGCGCGCGTCCGCGATGACCTGCTCGAATTCGGCGATGGTCAGCACGCCCGGAACGCGGAATTTTCCGACAATAAAGGACGGCGTGCCGCGGAAACCAAACGCGGTAGCCTGATCGTTGTTGCGTGCGAGAATAGCATCGATGGTCTTCGCGTTGCCGGCAAGATCGCGCTTGACGCGATCGACATCGATGCCGGCGCCGGCGAGCAGTTCGTTGATGCGCGGCTCGGTCAGTTTCGAGTTAACGCCGATCAGCGCGTCATGCGCCTGGTCGTATTTGTCCTGGAATTTGCATGCCAGCGCCATTCGCGCCGCGACGACCGAAATCGGCCCGAGGATCGGCCAATCCTTCAATACCAGGCGGACCTTGCCGTCGTCGTGCACCACCTGCCGCAGCTCGGGTTCGAGCTTGCGGCAATAGGGGCATTGGTAGTCGGACCATTCGACGATGGTGATGTCGCCCTGGAGATTTCCGGTGACGGGAACGTCTGGGTCGCGCAGCACCAGGGCTTCGGTCAGCACTTTTTCATCGTCGGCTGCTGCGAACGCCGAACGCGGCACGGCGGTGGCGACGGCCATCACCCCACCCGCGCCGAACAGGCCAAGCGTTTCACGCCGGGTGCCTTTCTGATTGAGCCGGGTTGGATCGATCACTTTGGTCATCTCTGGTCTCCCGGCCACGCCCTCGCTAGTCTATACGCTCACGATGGATACACGTTACGCGCCAACATATACAGCGCTACAAGGATAATGACGACGGCGAACACGGTGTTGAGCGCCCCGCGCCGCTCCGACAGGTGCTGCGCCGAATAGGTCCCTGCCAATCCGCCGGCAATACCGCCCGCGACCAACAGCGCGGCCAACCCCCACGAAATCAGGCCTGACCAGGCGTAGCTTAAGGCAGTGGTCAGGCCGAACGCGGTCACCGCAACCAGCGAGGACGAGACCGCGTTCATGATCGACATGCCGGTCGCCAGCATCAACGCCGGCACGATCAGGAAGCCGCCGCCAATGCCGAAGAAACCGGACATCGTGCCGGTGACAAGGCCGAGGCCGACGATGGCAGGCAGGTTGGTCAAGCTCATCTTGACGTCAGGCAGGCCGAGCCGCGCGCGCGTTTTCAGCATCAGCATCGCGATGACGAGCATCACCAACGCGAACAACGCGAGCAGGCTCTGCCCGTCGAGCATCTTGCCAAGGATCGAGCCGCCGAAGGCGCCGGCTACTCCGGCTGCTGCGAACATCAGCGCGCACGACCACACCACCGTGCCGCCGCGCGCGTGGTTCGACAGGTTGAGCGCAGCGTTGGCGGCCACCGCGATCGCGCTGGTGCCGATCGCGACATGGGGTTCGCCCACGCCGACGACATAGACCATCAGCGGCACGGCGAGGATCGAGCCGCCGCCCCCGACGAGGCCCAGCGAAAATCCGACCAGCGCCCCCGATGCCAGTCCCAATAGGCTTTGCGTTGCGGAGAGAATCAAAAGAGGGGACTCGACTGCACCGTCGGACCCTAGAAGAAATTTCTGCCGACCGCTATCTCGGCAGGACAAGGCTGAGATGCGGCCGGAATCTTCCGTCCGGCCGCATCAGGCTGGTTGGCCGATCAGGCGGCGCCCTTCAGCTTCTTGGTGCACTCGCTGTAGTAGCCGCCACCCTTCTGGATCCATTTCAGGCCACCGTTGCCGCCCGTGGCCTTGTTGGCATTGTACTGATCGACACAGGTGTGCATGCGGGCCTTGCCGGCGCTTTCCTTGGCGTATTTCGGATCGACCGCGGATGGGAAGACGGCGGGCCCGGAAGGTGCGGCCGGCGCAGCAGCGGGTGCCGCTTCCTTCTTCGCCTCCTTCGGTGCCGCCGGCGCGGCAGGGGCTGCGGCAGTGGGCGCTGCCGCGGGGGTGGCGTCGGCGCCGCATTGGGCCTTGCGGAAGTCATTCCACTTCTGGCCACCTAGCGTGCCGGCGGACTTGGCGGCTTGATATTTCGCGCTGCATTCCTGCGTGGTCAGGGCCTGCGCCGGCGCGGTCGCCGCCAGCGCGGCAAAACCCGACACCGCAACTGCGCACAATAATCTCGCTTGAATAGACATTCCTTGGTCTCCCTGGGGGACATATGTGGGACTGCCATCCTAACGCAGCGCCAGCGCGTGACAACGGAGCGCCACAATGGCCTGGCGAAAATATCGTAGCCCCCACGAGCGGAAGGGATGGCTTTATTCATCGACCGTTCATCCTCGCCAGCCGAGGTTGCGCTTCTTTTCAATCCTATAGGTGCACCCATGATGACGATCGCTTCCCGCACGGCCGCGGCCGCCGCCTTTGCCTCCCTGCTGTTGATGAGTTCGGCCTACGCACAGACCACGCCGCCTGCCGCGGCTCCGGCGGCGACGGAAAAGAAGGCCGAAAAGCCGCGCACCGCGGCTTCGCTCGAATGCTCGAAGGAAGCCGACGCCAAGGGGCTGCACGGCAAAGAGCGCAAGAAATTCCGCTCCGATTGCAAGAAGGAAGCGGGCTCCAAGGCAAAGTGATATGGCGATGTGATAAGGCGAAGTGATTGTCCCTGTTTGACCCTCCTCCCCTGGGGAGGGTCAAACAATCGGGACTTGCGCATTGCTGCATCTGCATTAGCGCATTTGTCCCCTACCCACGGATTTGCCATAAGGCGCCGTGTCTCAATTTCCTGCTTCGATAGCGGTGGCATTTCCCAGCCGCGCCAACATTCTCAGTGCGCTTGAAACGCTGGTGATCGGCACCGCCGGGGGCCTGCTGTTTCTTTGGGCAAATCTTCCGGGCGGGTTGATCTCCGGCGCCATGGTCGCCGTCGGCATCGCGGCCCTGGCCGGACGTCCGCTCGCCGTGCCTGCGCAGATTACCCAGTCGGTACTGGTGCTGCTCGGGATTTCGCTGGGCTCGCTGGCGTCGCGGCAACTGATCCAGCATATCAGCGCCTATCCACTGACCATCGGCCTGTTGGCGTTGGCGACATTCTGCTCGACCTTCGGCTCGAGCCTCTATCTGCAGCGCGTTCACGCCTGGGACCGCACCTCCGCGTTCCTCGCGGCAAGCCCCGGCGCGCTGTCGCAGATCACCGTCCTGGCGGCCGAGCGCGGCGCCGATGTGCCGGCGATCGCGGTGGTGCAGACCATGCGGGTGATCATCCTCACCGCCGCGTTGCCGCTGATGCTGGCGCTGACCGGGATCGCCCCGTCATCCCCGCCGGCCGCCGCGGCGGCCACCGCCTCGCCGCTCGAACTGCTCGAGCTGACTGCAGCGGCCGTGGCGGTATCGCTGTTGCTGCGGTTGATGAAATTTCCGGCGAGCTGGATGTTCGGCGCGATGATCGCCTCCAGCCTGCTGCACGGCATGGGATATGTCGAAGGCGGCCTGCCGTCATGGGTGCGCGGCGCAGCGCTGGTCGGGATCGGCGCGTTGATCGGCACGCGTTTCGCGCGGATGAAGACCAAGACCCTGCTCGGCCATGTCAATGCCGGGCTTGGCTCGTTTGCGATCGCCATCGCCATTTCGGCGATCTTTGTCGCGATCATCGTGCTGACCACCCATGTGCGGATCGCCGATATCATCGTCGCGTTCGCGCCGGGCGCGATGGACGCCATGCTGGCGTTGGCGCTGACGCTACACATCGATCCGATCTTCGTCGGCGCGCATCATCTGTCGCGGTTCGTGTTCGTCACGATCGCAACGCCCGGCATCGTCCATCTGTTCGGGCGGCCGCAGGAAGATGTGGATGATTAGGGTCGCCGGGTTGTCCTGGCGATGCCCCACGCCGCGATCGCGGCCATCAATAGCGAGATCAGCACATTGTAACCGGCGAGCGACAGGCCGAGGAAGCGCCACTGCACCTCGTCGCAGCGCACGACTTTGACCTTGTCGAGGCGCTCCAGAAGGCTGCCGGCGCTGCCGAAATTTCCGATCGGCCCGGTGCAATCGGTCGGTCCCTGCCAAAACCCCCATTCGACGCCGGCGTGATAAGCACCGAGCGAGGCGTTGGCGAGCGCCGCCAGCGCCAGGATCGCAAGGCCCGCCAGCAGAAGCGGCCGCGGCGCACCTTTCGCCGCCGCGAGCCCAAGCAGCGCTGCGAACGGCACGGCAAAGTAATAGGCGTAGCGCTGCTCGAGGCAGAGCGGACAGGGCAGGATTTCCAGCACCAGCTGGAAGAACCAGGCGCCGGCGAGCGTCACGGCCGCAATTACCATGATCGCAAGCGACGCGGTCAGCGCCGGGGAAGCGGCGTTGCGCGCGTATGACGGGTTTGCGGTGGCGTCCAGCGTCACAGTGATCGCTCCAGGCATGAAAAAAGGATTACGGCTCTCTCAGCAGGTCATGCGCAATAAACTCAAGTAAAAGCGTCCTATCTCGCGTGGGCCGCACTGTCGAGGTGAGGAGCGATCACATACGCGCGGGTTGACCGGCGGTTCCCGCCCGCTATATTCCGCCGGCTTCGCAAGGCCCCGGCCGCTCTCGGCCCCGGCGTTACGAAGGCCCCTGTGGCGGAACTGGTAGACGCGCTCGACTCAAAATCGAGTTCCGCAAGGAGTGCTGGTTCGATTCCGGCCAGGGGCACCAAGCTTCGCTGCTGCGCGGCTACGCTTGGCGCGGCCAACCTCCGCTCTTTCGTTCGTTAGCGGCTACGCTTGGCGCAGCCAACCTCCGCTCCTTCGTACGCCGCGGCGAAGCTTGTGCGGCATAGTTTGTTGGCGAAGCCGGACGTCGCGATAATTTCCTATTCGATTGTCAAACAGCCAAGAGGATATGCGTCCGCATTTCCGCGGCAGGATCTGCCCGGGGCTTGCTGGATGGGCGCCTTAAAGAGAGGGCGCAGGGAAAGCCGGGTGCCCGATGCACCCGCAGCCTCGCACGCAAACAAAAAAGCGCACGAGCGTCGTCGCCACAGGTTCGCCGAGACAGTCCGGCCTTCCCTGCGCGATGGTTTACGGCTTATAACGCGCTCTCCCTGGTGACCGGGCTTTCTTGCCACCATCGCCTGCAGATCGCTCCGCAGACTTGACGCCAGCGTCGGGGCGTCAGGACCACACGGCTTTGCCGTCCGCTACAGCATCGTTCGTCTTGCGACACCAAAGCGTCCACCGCATCCCGCACCCAACGTTCGTGACGACCGCGAAGCGCCCCTTGTGTCCGGAAAATCTGCCAGAATGTGCGAACGGGCGGTTGTGGACCAACCGCCCGTCGCCGGAACTGAGCCCGTAGCGCCCCAAAGGCGACA